>NZ_JBHWDS010000017.1:0-104417 GCF_042734615.1 Kitasatospora sp. NPDC059646 | reverse complement strand
TGACCACGCACCGGCGAAGACGGCCGACCAACGCGCCAGCCACACAACAACGGACACCCGACACACGACCGCACACCCCGCCAGGCCGCGAGCAGCGCCCGCTCGGCGACGACACACCAACATCCCCCCCTGAGCCGACCACCGAGCGAACCACCGCACGAGATCCGGTCCTTGACGACGCACCGGTGAAGACCACCGGCAACCACCCGCCGACGAAGGCGACCGGCAGACGCCCCGCTCGCACCGAACGAACGGCACGCCGCCGCGCGGGCCGCCCGTCGGCAGCGCGGCATCGTGACAGCGAGCGAACACACCCACGGAATCCAGCCGTTGACCACGCACCGGCGAAGACGGCCGACCAACGCGCCAGCCACACAACAACGGACACCCGACACACGACCGCACACCCCGCCAGGCCGCGAGCAGCACCCGCTCGGCGACAACGCACCAACACCCCCGCGGACGACCACCGGACAGGGTCCGGTCATCGGCGGCACAGCGGCGAAACCACCTGGCCTCCGCCACTGCCGCGTCACCCCCGAACGTCCCGTCGCCTCTCGTCTCCCGGACGCCACGCCCGACGTCCGCCGACACCGCAGCAGCGCACGGCCTGCCGGGCGAACGGTCAGCGCGCGGAGAGGCAGGCTGCCAGCAGGGCGGTCGCGGTGAGGAGCAGCAGGACCACCCGGCCGCCGAGCGCCGCGCCGGCCAGGTGGACGGCCAGCACCGGGAGGGCGGTGCCGAGCGCGGTGCCGAGGCTGCGCACCATGTTGACCAGGCCGCCGCCGACGGCCGAGCTCCGGGCGGGTATCGCGCGCATCACCAGCGCGTTGTTGGCGGGCAGCAGCAGCCCGAGCCCGTAGCCGGCCACCAGGAGCGGTCCGGCCGCCGCGCCGGGGCCGGACGCGGGGAGCACGGCGAGCAGCAGCAGTCCGGCCGCGGCGGCCGTCGCGCCGACGCGGCACCGCACCGCGTCGCTCCAGCCGCGCGGCAGCAGCCCGCCGCCGACCGTGGCGGCCAGGGCGAAGGCCGCGGGCAGGGCGGTGATCGCCAGGCCGGCGGTCGCGGCGGGAACGCCGCGGTCGGCGAGGACCACCGGTTCCAGCACCAGCGGGCAGAACAGCAGGAGGTAGCCGATCAGCGCGACCACCAGTCCGGCCCGGATGCCGGGGGTGTTCACCAGGCCGGGCGGAACGATCGGCCGGTCGGCGCGCCGTTCCTGCCGGACCAGGGCGGCGGCCGTCACGGCAGCGAGCAGGGCCAGCGCGGCCACCGCCCAACCGGGCAGCGGCAGTCCGGACGCGGCGGACAGCGCCAGCAGCAGTGCCGTGGACGAGCCGGCCAGCAGCAGCAGTCCGGCCAGGTCGAACCGTCCAGCGTCGGACCGGCCCTGCATGCGGCAGCCGTCGCCGGCCAGGTCGAACCGTCCACCGTCGGACCCACCCGGCGCGTGCCGGCCGTCGCCGGCCAGGTCGGACCGGCCCGGCATGCGCCGGCCGTCGGGGAAGGTGCGCGGCAGCAGGAACCAGCCGGCCAGGATGCCGAGCACGCCGATCGGGACGTTGACCCAGAACGCCCAGCGCCAGGAGGCGTGGGCGACCAGCAGACCGCCGAGGGTGGGTCCGAGGGCCAGCCCGAGGGCCTGGGCGGCCGCCTGGATGCCGAGCGCGGTGCGCATCGCCCGTTCCGGCACGCCGCGGGCGACCAGGGCCACGCTGTTGGCCTGCATCATCGCGCCGCCGACCGCCTGCACGGCCCGGCAGGCCACCAGCACGGTCAGGCTGCCGGCGAGTCCGGCGCCCAGCGAGGCCGCGGCGAAGACCGCGAAACCGCCGAGGTACACGGTCTTGCGGCCGACCAGGTCGGAGAGCCGCCCGACCGGGGCGAGCAGCGCGACCAGTACCAGAAGGTAGGACAGCGACACCCACTCGACGGCGGCGAAGCCCGCGTCGAACCGTCGTTCCAGCGCGGGGAACACCAGCGAGGTGACGCTCGCCGTCAACTGGCCGAGGAACGCGCCCAGGCAGACGGTGCCGACGGCCAGCCAGTGCGCGTGCGGCCAGCGGGCGACGGCACGCGGACGCGGACGCTCGGCGCGCCGCAGGGCGTCCTGCACGGTGTCGGCCAGCCTGGTGGCGGCAACGGGTCGGGCCATGGAGCAAATATATCTGCCGCAGATATAATCGTACAAGGAGTGTCTCCGATGCCGAGACATCCGTTCGCCGCCGACCGCCGCCGACCGCCCTTCGGAGGGCCCGCAGGCCGTCCGCGCTGGTCAACGGGTGGACAACAGGCGGACAACAGGCGGCGTCGACAGTGGCTGGCGATACGCTGTCCGCCATGTCCTCGCAGCACCGGCCCGCGCCCGGCCCCGACGCACCGGACACCGACGCACTCGCCGGGGCCCAGCAGCTCACCGACGTGATCACCCGGCTGCGCCGCGCCCTGCGCAGCTCCATCCGCTCGGAGTTCCCCTGGGAGGCGCTGCCGATGGCCCAGGTCGAGCTGCTCCAGACCCTCGCCGTCGCCCCGATGCGGGTCGGCGAACTCGCGGCCCGGCAACGCCTCGCACCGAACACCGTCAGCGGCCTGATCTCCAAGCTGCTGGACGCCGGGCTGGTCGACCGCCAGCCCGACCCCGGCGACCGCCGCACCGCCCGGATCGCCCTCACCGAGGCCGGCCACCAGCAGCTCCGCGACTGGCAGAGCGCCCACGAACGCCGCCTGGCCGGCGCCCTGGAGAGCCTCACCCCCGCCGACCGCGCCGCCGTCATGCACGCCCTCCCCGGCCTCGACCGCCTCGCCCGCTCCCTCGCGGGCACCGACCCGGCACGCTGACGCCGCCTCGCCCGCCCCGCGCGGGCACCGACCCGGCACGCTGACGCCGCCCTTCCCGCAGGTCCTCCCGACGCGCCCCGGGGCCGCCCACGGCGATGTCCGATTCCCGCCAGTCGGGGGTCCGGCGATGGCGCAGACTGGAGGGCGTGATCGACGACGAGACCAGGTACCGAGCCGTGCACAGCCGGGACGCCCGCTTCGACGGGGTGTTCTTCACGGCCGTCCGCACCACCGGCATCTACTGCCGTCCGAGCTGCCCCGCCACCACCCCGAAGCGCACCAACTGCACCTTCTACCCGACCGCGGCCGCCGCCCAGGGCGCCGGCTACCGGGCCTGCCGCCGCTGCCGGCCCGACTCGGTGCCGGGCTCCCCCGAGTGGAACCACCGGGCCGACCTGGTCGGCCGGGCGGTCCGGCTGATCGGCGACGGCGTGGTCGACCGCGAAGGCGTCGCCGGCCTCGCCGACCGGCTCGGCTACAGCGCCCGCCAGCTCCAGCGCCAGCTGACCGCCGAACTCGGCGCCGGCCCGCTCGCGCTGGCCCGCGCGCAGCGCGCCCAGACCGCCCGGCTGCTCCTGCAGACCACCGAACTCCCGGTCACCGACGTGGCGTTCGCGGCGGGTTTCGCCTCGGTTCGGCAGTTCAACGACACCATCCGCGAGGTCTACGACCGCACCCCGAGCACGCTGCGCACCGAGCACGGCGGCCACCGCCGCACGCCCGCCGCGGCCGGCCGGCTCGGGCTGCGGCTCGCCTACCGGGGCGCCATCGACACCGAGCACCTGCTGGACTTCCTCGCGCTGCGGGCCGTCCCCGGCGTCGAGGAGGTCGTGCCCGGTCACCGGCCCGGCACCCGCACCTACCGGCGGACCCTGGCCCTGCCGTTCGGGCACGGCGTCGCCGAGGTCGACGGCCTCGCCCCGGGCGACCGTCCGACCCGCGGCTGGCTGGACTGCCGGCTGACCCTCACCGACCTGCGCGACCTCACCACGGCCGTGCACCGGCTGCGCGCCCTGTTCGACCTGGACGCGGACCCGGACGCCGTCGACGACCGGCTGGCCGCCGATCCGCTGCTCGCCCCGCGCGCCGCGGCCCGGCCCGGCCTGCGCTCCCCCGGGCACGTCGACCCGCACGAGCTCGCCGTCCGCGCCGTCCTCGGCCAGCAGGTGTCGGTGGCCGCCGCCCGGACCCTGGCCGGCCGGCTCGCCGAGCGGTACGGCACTCCGCTGCCCGCCGCCGACGGCGGCCTGCGGCTGCTGTTCCCGACCGCCGCCGCCCTCGCGGCCGCCGACCCCGAGCACCTGGCGATGCCGCAGTCCCGCCGCCGGGCGCTGCTCGGCCTGTGCGGCGCCCTCGCCGAGGGCGCGGTCCGCCTCGACCCGGGCGTGGACCGCGAGCAGGCCGCCGCCGCGCTGCTCGCCCTCCCGGGCATCGGCCCGTGGACGGTCGGCTACCTGCGGATGCGCGCCCTCGCCGACCCGGACGTCTTCCTCCCCACCGACATCGGCGTCCGCGACGGCCTGCGCGCCCTCGGTGAGAGCGGTGACCCGCGCTCCGCCGCCGACCGCTCCGCAGCGTGGGCGCCCTGGCGCTCCTACGCCCTGCACCACCTGTGGTCCGCCGCTGCGGACCACCACACCGCCCTCCGCACCCGCGACACCCGCAAGGAACCGGCATGACCACCGTCTTCACCACCATGGCCAGCCCGCTCGGCACCCTGCTGCTCAGCGGGACCGTCGACGACGAGCACGGCTTCGCGCTGACCGCCGTCACCGCGCCCCGTCAGAAGTACGCGCTCGCCGAGCCCGCCGCCGACTGGCAGCCCGACCCGGACGCGCTCGCGCCCGCCGTCGAACAGCTCGCCGAGTACTTCGCCGGCGAGCGCACCGCCTTCGAGCTGCCGCTCGCCCCGGTCGGCACCGAGTTCCGCCGCCGGATCTGGGAGAGCCTCGACGACATCCCGTACGGCACCACCCTGACCTACGGCCAACTCGCCGACGCCGCGGGCCAGTCCCCGCGCGCGGTCCGCGCCGTCGGCGGCGCCGTCGGGGCCAACCCCCTGCTGATCATCCGCCCCTGCCACCGCGTCATGGGCGCCAACGGCAGCCTCACCGGCTTCGCCGCCGGCATCGACGCCAAGCGCTGGCTCCTCGCCCACGAGAGCGGCAGCTCCGCTGGACTGCTGTTCTGACGGACCGTCACTCCGGGGGAAGCTCCTCCAGCCGCCGGGCCAGTCGGGCGGTGTCGGGGGCGGCGACGCTGCGGTACAGCTCGTACGAGGCGGTGAACCGCTCCCGGGCCAGCGCCAAGTCCTGCTGGGCCAGAGCCAGTTCGCCCAGCCACTCGACGCTGCGGGCCTGCCAGTGCGGCGCGCCCACCGCGACGAACCCGGCCCGGGCGGTCTCCAGGTCCGCCAGGGCCTGCCCGTACCGCCCGGCCATCAGGTACGCCCGGCCCCGGATCGCCTGCGCCCGGCACACCTCGTACTGGTCGCCGACGGCCCGGAAGTCCTCGATGGCCGTGGACAGTTGCCCCACCGCCTCGGCCTCGTCCGCCGCATCCGTCGCGACCTCGCCCAGGCCGACGCGGAGCAGGCCGACGCCCCGCCGGTAGTCGATCGCCTCCCACAGCAGCAGTGCCTGCTCGAACCGGGCGCGCGCGGCATCGAGCTCACCGAGGTCGCGGTGCGCGTGCCCGAGCCCGTTCAGGGCCTGCCCTTCGCCCCTTCGGTCGCCGAGTTCCTCGGCCACCACGAGCGCCTGTGCGAACCAGTCGGCGGACTCCTGGATCTTGCCGGCGTTGCGCCGCCCCTGCCCGAGGGCGGTCAGCATCCGCTGCTCGACGATCCGGTCCCCGACCTCGCGGGCGGCGGCCAGTCCGAGGGTGTTGGCCTCCAGTTGCATCGCATGCGGCCGCAGGCGGACGAACATCGGCTGCATCGCGTCCGCCAACTGCCAGGTCAGCGCGTACCGGCGGTTCCGGGCCGCGTCCCTGAGCACGGCGACGAGCTGGTCGCGTTCCCGGTCGAACCAGCCGAGCGCCTCCTTCTCCTCCACGAACTCCGGAACGTGCAGCGGGCGTTGAAGATAGTCCCGGGCCATCCGGCGATGGCTGGGCATGATCAGCGCCTCGGCTGCGGTGGTCGCGGCCAGGTAGTGCTCGCCGACCCGGCGCACGGCGGCCTCGCACCGCTCGGGCGGATCATCGGCCTGCCCGCGCTCCCTTGCGTGCAGCCGGACCAAGTCGTGGAACCGGTAGCGGCCGTCGCCCCGCTCCTCCAGCAGGTGCGTCCCGGCGAGCAGGTCGAGCACGGCATCGGCGTCGGCCAGGGAGAGCTCTGCGGCGGCACCGGCCGACTCCGGGGTGAACTCCGTCAGCGGGAGCTGTCCGAGCAGCCGGTACAGCGCGCCCGCCGCCGGGTCCAGCACCCGGTACGAGGCGTCCAGCGCGGCGCGCACCGCGGTCTCCCCGTTCAACCGCAACGCCGCCAACCGGTCGGCTTCCCGGTGCAGCGCCTCCGCGGTTGCCGCGAGCGGCTGGCGCGGGCGCGACGCCATCCGCGCGGCGGCCACGCAGATCGCCAGCGGCAGTCCCGCGCAGCGGCTCACCACCTGTTCCGCGGCGGGCAGTTCGGCGGCGACCCGGTCCGCTCCGATCCGCTGGATCAACAGCTCGACGGCCACCTCCCGGTCGATCAGGCCGACCGGGAAGACTCCGGCGCCGTCCATGGACAACCCGTCCAGCCGGGTGCGGCTGGTCACCACCGTGACGGAGCCCTCGGCCCCGGGCAGCAGCGCGCGGACCTGGGCGGCGGTGGCGGCACTGTCCAGCAGGATGCCGATCCGTCGGCTCGCCGTGGCGGAGCGCCAGAGCGCGGCCGCCTCGTGCAGTTCGGCCGGCACCTGGGCGAGGCCCAGGGCCCGCAGGAACGCGCCCAGCACATCGACCGGATCGGTCGGGCCACCGGGGGAATGACTGCGCAGATCGGCATAGAACAACCCGTCCGGGAACTCGTCCGCCCGGCGGCGCAGCCAGCTGCCTGCCAGCGCGCTCTTCCCGACCCCGGCCGGCCCGGTCAGCAGCAGGCAGCGTCCGCCCGGCGGCGGGGGCGCATTCAACTCCCGGTCGAGCGCGTCCAGTTCCACTGAGCGCCCGAGGAGTCGCACAGGGGCGGGCGGAAGCTGTTGCGGCACTGGAAGCAGCGCCGGGGCGTGCGAATGAATGTGCACGCCCCCATGGACATCGCCCGCCTGAAACGCGACGCCCTCGATCCGGGCCTGGCCGGCGACGGAATTGCGGTGGCCTTCCACGTGCTGGTTCCTCCACTGGGTCGATCGATACGGCCGCGCCCGGAGTGGTACGGCCACGCCTCGCGCCCCGCCTCGGGAGCCGGACGGCCACCGAACCGCCGAGGGACGCCCCCGCCGGGCACCACTTCCCCCGCTTCGCCGACTCGTCCGCCTTCTAGCTGTTCCGACGCAGGTAGCGGCGGTCGGGGCAGCCCGCCCCGCGGGCGGCACCGCCCTCCGGGCGGGGGCGGCGCTTATACCAGCCGAGTACAGCAACGGCCGAAGCAACCTGGAAATACTGGCGATGCGAAACTCGGAGGTGCTATAGCAGCATGCCCCCACCCGTGCCATGCTCACCTCCTGCGCGGCCGAGGAACCGGCGACAGGAGGCACCCGGGTGTATCTGCACTTGTTGGGAGCAATCGAACTCACGGCCAGCGGAAGGCCGCTGTCGATCAGTTCGTGGAAGGTCCGAATCCTGCTGGCCGCCTTGGCCGTGGATCTGGAACGTCCGATCTCCCCCACCGTCCTCGCCGAACGCCTCTGGGACGGAGAGCCCCCGCCAAGTGCTGCCGGCACTCTGCAGGTCTACGTCTCCCGACTTCGGACGGCACTCCGCGACGCCGCCGAACTCGACACCGAGTCCGGCGAACGCCCGGTCGAGATCATCTCCCGTCCCGGCACCTACGCCCTCCGTGCCGAACCCGACCAGATCGACTGGCACGCCTACCGCCGCCGGGCCCGCCAGGCCCGCCGCTTCGTCGAAGCGGGCGACGATCGGCAGGCCCTCGACGCCCTCGACGACGCCGACGACTTCTGGCAGGGCGACCCTCTCGCCGGTCTGCCCGGCGAGTGGGCGCAGCAGACCCGAAAGGTCATGCAGGACCAGTGGCTCGCCGCGCAGTTGACCCGCACCGAGATCGAGTTGCGCCTCGGCCGGTACGCCGACCTCGTCCCCACCCTGGCCGAACTCGCCGCCAAGAACCCGTGGAACGAGAAGGTCGCCGCCCACCTGATGACGTCCCTCTACGGCAGCGGCCGCATCGCCGAGGCCCTCGCCGTCTACCGGCACATCCGTCATCGACTCGACCACGACCTCGGCACCAGACCCGGCGAACGCCTCAAGGCCCTCAACGACCTGGTCATCAGCGGCGCCAACATCACCACCCTCGTCCCTCGCCGGGCCACTCCGCCTGTCGCTCTCACGGCACCGACCGTTCCTCCCGCCCAGCGCCAGAGGTCGCGGCAACGCCCCGCAGGCCTGCTGGCCGTCCCCGACCTGGTCGGTCGGGAGCGCGAGTTGGCGCTCATCGCCGCTGCCGCCCGGGGCGAGCGGGCGGGCCGGGCCGACGACCGGGGTGCCGTCGGGCGAGGCCGACCCGTGGTCTGCATCAGCGGCCTGCCCGGAAGCGGAAAGACCGCGTTGGCCACGTCCGCCGCGGATCGCCTGCAGAGCCATTTCCCGGACGGCGTTCATGTGCTGCGGCTGGGCACCTACTCGGGTGCTCAGCACGACCCCAGCGCCGAGGCCGCAGCCACCGCGCTGCTGCGGCAGTTCGGCGTTCCGGCCGCCCGCATCCCCGTGGAGCGGGAGGAGCTGCTGGGCCAGTGCCACGAGTTGCTCACCGAGCGGCAGGCCCTGGTCCTCCTCGACGACGCCGCAGGGCCCGGCCAGATCGGGCCGCTGCTTCCCTCCAGACCCGCCTCGTTCGTCCTGGTGACCAGCCGTCACCGGATGGCATCCCTCCCGTCCGTCGTCACCGTCCCCCTCGACGCCCTGGCCCCGGAGGCGTCCGCCGAGATGTTCGTCCGACTGGCCGGCTCGGACCGGACCGCCGACGCCGACCGGCTCGCCGAGATCACCCGCCTGTGCGCCCACCACCCGTTGGCCCTCCACCTCGCCGCCGGACGCTTCCGCTTCCGCTCCTCCTGGACCCTTGCCCACCTCGCGGACCGCCTTACCCGGAACGGCCTCCTGGACGAGCTCGGAGACGGCCCCGACAGCCTCTGCGGCGCGCTGGCCATGTCCTACCACGACTTGTCGGAACAGCATCAGATGGCCTTCCGCCGGCTCAGCCTGCACCCCGGCCCGGACTTCGGCCTGCACACGGCCGCGGCGCTGATCGGCTGCCCGATCGACCGCGCGGAACGGCTGATCGAGGACCTGCTGTCCGCGAGCCTGCTGGCGGAGCACTCGGCAGAGCGGTTCAGCTACCACTCGCTCGTTCGCGCCTACGCGAGCGCCCAGGTGCAGCAGGCGGAGTCCCTGGAGGACCGTCGAGCAGCGTTGCGACGGGCGGTCGGCGTCCTCTGCCGCACGGCGGACTGGGCCGACCGGGAGATCCATTCCGGCCGCTACCGCATGGACCTCGCCCTGTTCGGTGACGAGTTCGCGATGGACGACCCGCTGGCCGCCGTCGAGCCGGCGGGCGGAATGGGGGCGAAGCGCTGGGTGGCTGCTGAGATCGAGACGTTGATGGCCCTTCACAAAGACTTGTCCACCTCGGGAGACGGCGAGACCGCTGCCGTTCTCGCCCACGTCGTCAAAGAACACGTGGAGTCTCGGCAGTTGTGGCGAGAGGCGATCGACATGCATCGCTCGGCCGCCGACCACTGGCGGGAATCGGGCTGCGACCTCCCCGAGCTGCACGCACAACTCGCGCTTGCTACCGCCGAGTTACAGGTTTCCCGGTACCCCTCGGCCGAGCAGGCCGTGCAGCGCGCACTGGACCTCGCCCGCGCCGCCGGCGACCGTCGAGGCGTCGCCGCCGCGCTGGGTCGCCTGGGCGAGCTGCGCTGGCACCAGGACGACCTGCACGGTGCTCTGCGGCTGCTGGGCGAGGGGATCGACATCCTGCGCGAACTCGGAGACGCCTCGGCGCTGGCTCGCGCCGTCGGCAACCTCGGCATGGTGCAGAGCCAGCTGGGGGACCCCCGAAGCGCGATCGACAGCCTGCACGAGGCACTGTCGTTCTTCCGCGGCATCGAAGAGCACTCGACAGCATTGAGGATCACCAACAACATCGGCGGCCTGTACGTGGAGATCGGCGACAATTCCGCCGCCAGGCAGGCCTTCGAGGAGGTAATGAGCAAAGGGAGGGGATTGATCGGCGAAATGGATCTGGCGATTTCGCAGTCGAATCTCGCCAGCCTCATGGAAATCCCGGGGGAAAACGATCGAGCGGCCGCTCTGGCCTCCTCCGCCATCAGGATTTTCCGCCGGTCCGGCGCCCTGCGCCATCAGGCCGTCGCGATGAATGTCCTGGGCCGGATCGTGCTCGGCTCGGGAAATCCGCGATCGGCCTTCGAACTGCACTCGGAGGCATATCGGATAGCCCGCTCCGTCGGGGCCCCGCGCGAGGAGGCGGAGGCCCTCAGTGGTCTGGACCAGGCGCAACGGCTACTGCCGGACCACCCACGGGGCTGCGGCGCCGTCCAGTACCGCCCTCCCGCCCCCGACGGAATCGACGACCGGCCGCGCAGCGGACCGACGACCGACCAGACGCTGGATCGCTATCGCGAGCTGCTCCGACCCGAGAGCCGCGCAACGCCCGATGGATCTTGACGATAATCGTTTAAACGCCATTCGCAAGCCCCTGGTGCGGCTCCACTAACTTACTCGCCAGTCACTTGGTGAAGGGCACCCCAGCCTCCCGGTGTCCCAACCTCCCCGGTGCTAACGAAGCCAATTGGCGGGATTGGGTCTGACCTGTGTATGGTCGTCGCGCAAGTGATCGACTGACTTCAGGAAGAGCGGACCGTTAGTGCCAGAACCTCTTGTGCGCGACGACTTCAACGCCCGCCGTGCCGCGCCTGCCTCGTTCGTGAACCACCGCACCATCTCGCCCCGGGCCTCCACGCCGGGGGCGCCTGGCCGCAGCGAGCCGGGCACCTGCCGCTGGATCGGGATCTGGCTCTTCGGCTCCCCGTTCTAGCCGGGCGTCAGCCGCACGCCGTTGGTACCACCCGCGCCGCGTCCCGGGATCTTCCGGGACGCGGCGCGGGCGTTCCTCTCGTCCGCCCCGTGCTACCGGCGGATCGCACCGCCCGTAGTGAGGAGTGCGTGCACCAGCGATCCGGCCAGCACCGCCGCGTCCGGCGCTCCGTTCCGCGCGGCGTCCGGCAGGCGGATCGTCGATGCGCCGCCGCGGAAACGTACGTGCACCGTCCCGTCCGCACCCAGTACCGCGAGCACCGCGCAGCCGGGGTGGCACCGCCACACCTCCTCCGCCGTCTCCGGGGCTCCGCCGTACAGCACGTCCGCCAAGTGCCGCACCCGGGCCGGTTCGTCGACCCGGGCCGCCACGTGCCGGTGGTACCTGGGCCCGGTCCCGGGCGGACCGGGCAGGCGGACCGTCACGCTCACTGCCATCTGGCACCTCCCGCCAGCGGGGCGGGCAGCGGAAGCGGCGGCTCGGTGGGCGAGTAGGCCGGCTCGCTCAGGTTCAGCACCCGGTAGAGCAGGCGGCGGATCCGCGGCAGGAACTCTCCCGGCTCCGAGGAGATCCGGGCACCGATCTCCGCGTACGCCTCCGGCCGGTACCTCGCGTCGGCGTAGGCGAGCTGACAGGCCAGCGGCCGGCCCGGGTCCAACGCCGGGGCGGTCAGCGCGAGTTGCATGCCTGGCGAGCGCGGGTTGACGTCCCGGTGCGGGAACCGGGCGAGCAGGATGCGGGCCCGGGTGAGCGTCGCGTACAGCGTGACGGATCCGTGGTCGCCGATGACGTAGTCGGCCGCCACCAGCATCGGACGCCAGTCCACCTCCTGCGTCACCAGCGAGACCGATCCTCCGGACACCCCGTCCACCCACCGGCGCACCTGCCAACGGCCGTGCCCCGCCGACACGTTGGGGTGCAGGACCAGCGCGGAGCGGAACCGCCCGGCGGGCAGTTCGCGCACCAGCCTCGGCAGGAACGCGTCCAAGCGGCCGAACACCGAGTTCGGCCCCCAGGTCGAGCAGAGCAGAACCAACTGCTCCCCGTCCGCCAGTCCGAGCGCGGCCCGGTACTCCGCCCGCCGCGGCAGCGCCGCCGTGATCCGGTCGTGGTCGCCGTCGCCGACCACCTCCGCCGCCGGCAGCACCTCCGGGCAGCTCCGCTCCAACTCCGCCAGGTCGTCCCGGTGCGCCAGCGCGTACGCCGCCGCGTTCGGCCGGCCCTCCCACAGCAGGTACTCACGTCCCAGGCCGGCCACCTGCCGCTCGTGCTGCACCGGGCCGGCGCCGCCCTGGTCGCGGACACCGCTGACCGAGCCCACCGGCGGCAGTGCGCGGGTCAACTGCAGGTACCCGGCTCCGTGCGGCAGCCGCACCAGCGGGCCGCGCAACTGCTCGATGCCGCGCGAACCGGCCGCCAGGATCAGGTCGAACTCGGTCCGAACAGCCTCCTCCCACGGCACCACCGTGCCGCCGAGCCGCATCAGGAACGCGGCCACCCCGTCGTTGAACGCGTGCGGCGCGACGGTGAAGACCACCTGCACCCGCAGATCCGATCCCAGCAGCTCGCAGAGTTCGAGCAGCCGTCGACCGTACACCTCGGTCTGCACCACCGCCAGCACTCGCTTGCGGTCGGGCAGAGTCGCCCATGACACGAGGCATTCCCCCTTTGTCCTTCCCGGCCTCCCACCGGGCGGCGGTACCCCGTGCACCGCCGCACGGTGGGGATGTCCGCGCGCGGTGGCGGGACGGCTGGAGAACCCTTGCGCCTCCTTGCGGAACCCTTGCGTCCGGACGCACCGTCAGATCGTCTCTCCGGACCACCGCTTGAGGGCGGCGGAAATTCGGTGGCGCAGGGGGCGGGAGGGGGCTAGCGTGGCGTCCGCCGATCGAGGGCACCCCAGGGCGGGGTGCGCGAGGCGTGTCGCCGCAGAGGAGGTGAGGACCGTGAGGCCTGTCCTTGCAGGTGTTGTTCCCCGCGTTCAGAAGTCCACCGAGTCCTGTATCCCCTGGCTCGCGGCCGGCCTCGAACCGGTGTCGCCCGTGCGCTGACACCCGGCCGGCCGGGGCCACCCGTTCCCTCGAAGGGTCCACCCCGTGCTCTCCACCACCACTGCCCACCCGCTCTCCGGCCTCGGCTGGGACGAGGACCGGGCAGCCGCCTTCCACCCCCTCGCCGAGACCGGCCTGCTCCCCGGGCGGATCACCCGCATCGACCGGGGCCGGTGCGACGTGCTGTTCGTCGATCCCGAGACCGGCGAGCCCGCCACGCTGCGCGCCGACACCCGGGCCGTCACCGGCGCCGACACCGTCAACAACCCGTGCACCGGGGACTGGGTGGCCGTCGACCCGGCCGCCCGGCCGGTGCCCGTCGTCACCACCGTCCTGCCCCGCACCACCGCGATCATCCGCAAGGGCGCCCACAAGCGCTCCGAAGGTCAGGTGCTGGCCGCCAACATCGACACCGTCCTGATCGCTGTCTCGCTCGCCGCGGAACCCGACCTGGGCAGGGTCGAGCGCCTGCTCGCCCTCGCCTGGGAATCCGGGGCCGAACCGCTGATCGTCCTCACCAAGTCCGACCTGGTGCACGACGGCGAATTCGTCCGGGCGGACGTCGAAGCGGTCGCGCCCGGGGTCACCGTGCTGACGGTCAGCGCCGAGACCGGGGCCGGCATGGACGCCCTGCGCGCCCTCGCCACCGGCACCTGCGCGCTGATCGGCCAGTCCGGCGCGGGCAAGTCCACCCTCACCAACGCCCTCGCCGAGGCGGACGCCATGACGGTCCAGCAGGTCCGCACCGTCGACGAGAAGGGCCGGCACACCACGACCACCCGGGAACTCCTCCCGCTGCCCGCCGGCGGCGCCGTCATCGACACCCCCGGCCTGCGCGGCGTCGGCCTCTTCGGCGGCGAGGGCATCGACCTCGCCTTCGCCGACATCGACGCGATCGCCGCGGACTGCCGCTACGACGACTGCTCGCACCGCACCGAACCCGCCTGCGCCGTCCGCGCCGCCCTCGCCGACGGCACCCTGCCCGAGCGCCGCTGGGAGTCCTTCCTCAAGCTCCGGCGCGAGAACGACTGGATCGCCTCCCGCACCGACGCCCGCCTCCGCGCCGAGCGCGCCCGCCTCCACAAGTCCCGCACCAAGGCGGCCCGCAGGGCGTACCGGGTCTGACCCGTCGGCCCTGCCCCGGAACGACCCCGGGCAGGGCCCCGCCCGCCACCGGAGCTACTTGCGTCCGCGCCGCGTGCCGCCGAACCGCCGGCGCAGGTCGTCGTGCGGCAGGAAGCCGGCCCACCGCTCGGGGTACTCGCTGGGCGGGGCCTCGTCGTCGTCCTCGTCGAACAGTTCCTCGTCGTGGCCGTCGGCGAGGCCGAACTGCCGGGTGCGTTCGGCGCGTTCGGCGGCCCGCCGGGCGGCGGCCTCGCGGCCGCGCTGGACGGCGGCGTCCTCGCTGAGGCGCTCGACCTCGGCGCGGGCGTCGGCGGTCTCGACGGCGGGCCAGCGGCGGTCTATGGCGGCGTTCATCGCGGCGCCGATCAGGACGGCCAGCGCCACCACGAAGATCCACAGGAGGACGGCGACGGGGGCGGCGAGCTGCCCGTACACGGAGTGGCCCTCGACGGAGCTGATCAGGTAGAGCCGCAGCGCGACGCTGCACACCACCAGGACCAGCAGGGCGACCAGCGCGCCGGGGATGTCCTCGCGCCAGGGCGTGCTGACCGGGACGGCGACGTGGTAGAGGGTGGTGAGGAAGACGATGAGCAGCAGGATCGCGGCCGGCCAGTACAGCGAGCTGATCACGCCGGCCCAGCTCTGGAAGGTGTTGATCAGCAGTCCTGGCCCGGTGACCAGCAGCGGCAGCACCAGGGAGCCGATGACCAGCGCGCCGAGGTAGAGGCCGAGCGACATCAGCCGGGTCTTGACCAGGCCGCGTTTGCCGTCGAGGCCGTACATGACGGTGATGGTGTCGATGAAGATGTACAGCGCGCGGGAGCCGGACCAGAGCGAGAGCAGGAAGCCGATCGAGATCAGGTCCGGCCGGGCGCTGCCGAAGACGTCGTCGAGCAGCGGTTGGACGATCTGGTCGATGGAGCTCGGTGAGAGCACCGTCCCGGATGCCGAGACGATGTCCGCCTTGAGTCGCACGATGGTTCCGGCGCCGAGGATGTCGTCCAAGTAGCCGAGGGTGCCGGCCAGGCAGAGCAGCAGCGGCGGAATGGAGAGGAGCGTGAAGAATGCCGCCTCGGCCGCGAGGCCGGTGACGCGGTACTCGACGCAGGTGTTGGTGGTGTCCTTCACCAGCGCCCAGAGCGTCCGGTACCAGGTGGTTCGCTTCGCGGCGCGGCGGCGGCCGCCGCGACGGCGGGCGGGCCGCTCGACGGCCGACCCGGTCCCCCCGGGCGGATGCGGAGTACTGCCTGCTGCTTGCACGCCCCTACGGTATCGGCCCGCGCCGGTGGACCGACGCGCCGCCGCCGGGAACCGACGGCCCGCAGTGCGCGGAGCGGCCCGGCATCGCCGAGTGTCCCGGGATGCGGAACACCAACGTCCAGGATTCGGACGTTAGTGGACCGCGAGTCGCTCGCCGTGCGAATCTCTTGCCATGTCTAGCGCCGGAACCACCCTAGTTGGCCGACTCCACGTCGACCTCCTTCGCGTGTCCAGCGCCATCTGTCCGGTGACCTGAGCCCCACTCGCACGCCGCCACCGCACCGGCGCCCTGCCTGCCCATCCCCGCCGTCGCGGATGCGCGCACCACCGACCCGGCCCAGCGTCACCCTCCCTCCGCCTGCTGATCTCCGCAGGTGGGAGCGGGGGCGTGCCCGGGAACCGCCTGCACCCTTGCACCTGCCAAGCCGCTCAAAGGACTGACACCATGGCCCGCACTCCCGAAACGGTCGAGCCTCAGGCCGGCGCCGCCCCCGCGGCCCGCCCCGCCGCCCGCAAGGTGACCCGCCACCGCGGCGAGGGCCAGTGGGCGATGGGGCACTACACCCCGCTGAACGCCAACGAGCAGATGAAGAAGGACGACGACGGTCTCAATGTGCGGACACGTATTGAGACGATCTACTCCAAGGGCGGCTTCGCCTCGATCGACCCGGCGGACCTGCGCGGTCGGATGCGCTGGTGGGGCCTGTACACCCAGCGCCGCCAGGGCATCGACGGCGGCCGCACCGCGATCCTGGAGCCGCACGAGCTCGAGGACGAGTACTTCATGCTGCGGGTGCGCATCGACGGCGGGCAGCTGACGACCGCTCAGCTGCGCGCCATCGGCGAGGCGTCCGAGCAGTACGCCCGCGGCACCGCCGATGTGACGGACCGGCAGAACGTGCAGTTCCACTGGGTGCGGATCGAGGACGTCCCGGCGATCTGGGAGAAGCTGGAGTCGGTCGGCCTGTCCACCACCGAGGCCTGCGGCGACTGCCCGCGCGTGGTGATCGGCTCGCCGGTGGCGGGCATCGCCTCGGACGAGATCGTCGACGGCAGCTGGGCGATCGACGAGATCAACCGCCGGTACATCGGCAACCCGGAGTTCTCCAACCTGCCGCGCAAGTTCAAGACCGCGATCTCCGGCTCGCCGCTGCTGGACGTGGTCCACGAGATCAACGACATCGCGTTCGTCGGCGTGGTCCACCCCGAGCACGGCCCGGGCTTCGACGTGTGGGTCGGCGGCGGCCTGTCCACCAACCCGAAGCTCGGCGTCCGGCTCGGCGCCTGGGTGCCGCTGGCCGAGGTCCCCGACGTGTGGGCCGGCGTGGTCGGCATCTTCCGCGACTACGGCTACCGCCGCCTGCGCAACCGGGCCCGGTTGAAGTTCCTGGTCGCCGACTGGGGCGTGGCCAAGTTCCGGCAGGTCCTCCAGGACGAGTACCTGAAGCGGGAGCTGACGGACGGTCCGGGCCCGGAGCAGCCGGCCGGGCGGTGGCGCGACCACGTGGGCGTCCACCCGCAGAAGGACGGCCGGTTCTACGTCGGCTTCGCGCCGAAGGTCGGCCGCCTGAACGGCAAGCTGATCCAGCAGGTCGCCGACCTGGCCGCCGAGCACGGCTCGGACCGGCTGGCGACCACCGTCGAGCAGAAGCTGATCGTGCTGGACGTCGAGCAGGACCGGGTCGACTCGCTGGTGGCCGGCCTGGAGGCGCTCGACCTGCGGGTCACGCCGTCCACCTTCCGGCGCGGCACGCTGGCCTGCACCGGCATCGAGTACTGCAAGCTCGCAATCGTCGACACCAAGGACCGCGGACGCACCCTGATCGACGAACTGGAGCGCCGCCTGCCGGAGTTCGACGAGCCGCTGAGCATCAACATCAACGGCTGCCCGAACGCCTGCGCCCGGATCCAGACCGCCGACATCGGCCTGAAGGGCCAGCTGGTGACCGACGCGAAAGGGCAGCAGGTCGAGGGCTTCCAGGTCCACCTGGGCGGCTCGCTCGGCTTCGAGAACGCCGCGTTCGGCCGCAAGATCCGCGGCCTGAAGGTCACCAGCGCCGAACTGCCCGACTACGTCGAGCGCCTGCTGCTCCGCTACCAGGCGGACCGTCAGGACGGCGAGCGCTTCGCCCAGTGGGCGGTGCGGGCCACCGAGGAGCAGCTGTCGTGAGCGGGCGCACCACCGGGGCGGCGCGTTCCGCCGAAGCGGCCGCCGGGCGCGGCGAGGTGGCTGCATGAGCGAGCGCGCCGCACCGTTCTACTGCCCGTACTGCGGGGACGAGGACCTGCGCCCGTCCGAGGGCGGCCACGGCACCTGGGAGTGCCGGGCCTGCCGCCGGGGCTTCCAGCTGAAGTTCCTCGGCCTGTTGTCGACGACCGACGGGGGGACCGGACATGACGACCGCGACTGACTACGAGGCGGCCGCGCTCAAGGCCGGCCGGGAGCTGGAGGAGGCGTCCGCGCAGGAGATCCTGCGGTGGGCGGCCGACACCTTCGGCAAGCGGTTCTGCGTGACCTCCTCGATGGAGGACGCGGTGGTCGCCCACCTGGCGTCCACCGTGCTGCCCGGCGTGGACGTGGTGTTCCTGGACACCGGCTACCACTTCCCGGAGACCATCGGCACCCGGGACGCGGTCGCCGCGACCATGCCGGTCAACGTGATCACGCTGACCCCGAAGCTCAGCGTCGCCGAGCAGGACGCCGAGTACGGGCCGCGGCTGCACGACCGCGACCCGGACCTGTGCTGCTCGCTGCGCAAGGTCGAGCCGCTCAACCGCGGTCTGGGCGGCTACGACGCCTGGGCGACGGGGCTGCGCCGCGACGAGTCGCCGTCCCGGGCGAACACCCCGGTGGTGGCCTGGGACGCGAAGCGCCGCAAGGTGAAGCTCGCCCCGATCGCCCGCTGGACGCAGGACGAGGTGGACGCCTACGTGCAGGCCAACGGGGTGCTGCTGAACCCGCTGCTGTGGGAGGGCTACACCTCGATCGGCTGCTCGCCGCTGTCCTGCACCGCCAAGCCCGGCGAGGGCGAGGCGGGCCGGGCCGGCCGCTGGGCGGGCTCCGGCAAGACCGAGTGCGGCATCCACCTCTGAGCCGCCACCACCTGAACCACCGTCACCGAACGTCAGGAGTAACCACCGTGACCACCGCCGACACTCCGGCAGCGGCCCGCGAGCGGGGCGCCACCGTGTGGCTGACCGGGCTGCCCAGCGCCGGGAAGACCACGTTGGCGTTCGCGCTGGCCGAGCGGCTGCGCGCGGAGGGCCACCGGGTCGAGGTGCTGGACGGTGACGAGATCCGCGAGTTCCTCTCCAAGGGCCTCGGGTTCTCCCGCGAGGACCGGCACACCAACGTCACCCGGATCGGCTTCGTCGCCGAGAAGCTCGCCGCGAACGGCGTCAAGGTGCTCGCCCCGGTGATCGCCCCGTTCGCCGACTCCCGCGCCGCGGTGCGCGAGCGGCACGCCGCCAACGGCACCGAGTTCCTGGAGATCCACGTCGCGACCCCGGTCGAGCTCTGCTCGGAGCGGGACGTCAAGGGCCTGTACGCCAAGCAGGCGGCCGGCGAGATCTCCGGCCTGACCGGCGTCGACGACCCGTACGAGGCCCCGGAGAAGCCGGAGTTGCGGCTGCAGACGCAGGGCCGGTCGGTGGCCGAGTCGGCCGGCGAACTGCACGCCTTCCTGACCGAGAGGGGCTTGGCATGACCGTCACCACGCAGCGCCCGGACCGGGCCGCGGACAGCCCTTACGCGCTGTCGCACCTGGACGCCCTGGAGGCGGAGTCGGTGCACATCTTCCGCGAGGTGGCGGGCGAGTTCGAGCGGCCGGTGATCCTGTTCTCCGGCGGCAAGGACTCGATCGTGATGCTGCACCTGGCACTGAAGGCGTTCGCGCCCGCGCCGGTGCCGTTCGCCCTGCTGCACGTCGACACCGGGCACAACTTCCCCGAGGTCATCGAGTACCGCGACCGCACCGCGGCGCAGCACCGCCTGCGCCTGCACGTCGCCTCCGTCCAGGAGTTCATCGACCGCGGCGTGCTGCGCGAGCGCCCCGACGGCACCCGCAACCCGCTGCAGACCGTGCCGCTGCTGGACGCCATCGAGTCCAACAGGTTCGACGCGGTGTTCGGCGGCGGGCGCCGCGACGAGGAGAAGGCCCGCGCCAAGGAGCGGGTGTTCTCGCTGCGCGACGAGTTCGGCGCCTGGGACCCGCGCCGCCAGCGCCCCGAGCTGTGGTCGCTGTACAACGGCCGGCACGCGGTCGGCGAGCACGTCCGGGTGTTCCCGCTGTCCAACTGGACCGAGCTGGACGTGTGGCAGTACATCGAGCGGGAGAAGATCGAGCTCCCGGAGATCTACTACGCGCACCGCCGCGACGTGTTCAAGCGCGACGGCATGTGGCTGACCGCCGGCGAGTGGGGCGGCCCGAAGGAGTCCGAGCCGGTCGAGAACCGCCTGGTGCGCTACCGCACGGTCGGCGACATGTCCTGCACCGGCGCGGTCGACTCCGACGCCGACAGCATCGAGGCCGTGATCGCCGAGATCGCCGCCAGCCGCCTCACCGAGCGCGGCGCGACGCGGGCCGACGACAAGCTGTCCGAGGCCGCCATGGAAGACCGCAAGCGCGAGGGGTACTTCTAGAGATGAGCACCACCCAGGAAGCCACCGCCACCTCGCTGCTGCGCTTCGCCACCGCCGGCAGCGTCGACGACGGCAAGTCCACCCTGGTGGGCCGGCTGCTGCACGACTCCAAGTCGGTGCTGGCCGACCAGTTGGAGGCCGTCGAGCACGCCTCCCGCCGCCGCGGCCAGGACGCGCCCGACCTGGCGCTGCTCACCGACGGCCTGCGCGCCGAGCGCGAGCAGGGCATCACCATCGACGTGGCGTACCGCTACTTCGCCACCGCCCGCCGCCGGTTCATCCTCGCCGACACCCCGGGGCATGTGCAGTACACCCGCAACATGGTGACCGGCGCGTCCACCGCCGAACTGGCCGTGGTGCTGGTCGACGCCCGCAACGGCGTGGTCGAGCAGACCCGCCGGCACGCCGCGGTCGCCGCCCTGCTGCGCGTCCCGCACGTCGTCCTCGCCGTCAACAAGATGGACCTGGTCGACTACGCGGAGCCGGTGTTCGCCGCGATCGCCGAGGAGTTCACCGGGTACGCGGCCTCGCTGGGCGTGGAGGACGTGGTGGCGGTGCCGATCTCGGCGCTCGCCGGCGACAACGTGGTCGAGCCGTCCCGGCACATGGACTGGTACGGCGGCCCGACCCTGCTGGAGCACCTGGAGACCGTCCCGGTCGGCTCCGACCCGACCGCCGAGCCGGCCCGGTTCCCGGTCCAGTACGTGATCCGGCCGCAGAGCGAGGAGTTCCACGACTACCGGGGCTACGCCGGGCAGTTGGCCTCCGGCGTGCTGCGGGTCGGCGACCCGGTGACGGTGCTGCCCTCCGGCCACACCAGCACCGTCGCGGCGATCGACGCGCTCGGCGTCGCCACCGAACTCGCCTGGGCGCCGCAGTCGGTGACGGTCCGGCTGGCCGACGACATCGACATCTCCCGCGGCGACCTGATCGCGGCCGGCCCGACCGCCGTCCCCGGCAAGGACATCGAGGCGACGGTCTGCCACCTGAGCGAGCGCCCGCTGCACGTCGGCGCGAAGGTGCTGCTCAAGCACACCACCCGCACCGTGCGCGCGCTGGTCAAGGACATCAGCTACCGGATCGACATCGACACGCTCGAACAGCGCTCGGGCGCCGAGGGGTTGAACGTCAACGACATCGGCCACGTGGTGCTGCGCACCGCCGAGCCGCTGGCCCTCGACCCGTACCGCGACAACCGCCGGACCGGCTCGTTCATCCTGATCGATCCGGCCGACGGCACCACCCTCACCGCCGGCATGGCGGGCGAGGCCTTCGACACCGTCAGCACCACCGACGCTTCCACTGAGGAGGACTGGGTCTGATGCCCAGCGAGGCGTTCTCGGGCATGGACAAGGAAGGCGGCCGCATCGGCAGCGGCGTCCTCGGCAGCGGCCAGGGCGGCCTGACGCGATGTGGGGGCGGACAGGGGCGCTGAGCCCCTGTCACCGGGCCCGGTCCGCCGATCCTGTCCACAGCAGGCACGGCGGGGCGGCCCGGCCCACGTCAGGCACTTCTCCTTTCCGACTCCACGAACGGGACACCTCGTCATGGCACTCAGCACCCTGCCCGCCCATACCCGCCTTCGCCCCGCCGCCGGCCGGATCAGACGGACCGCCGCCGCGGCCGTCGCCGTGCTCACCGCCGCCGGACTGCTGTCCGCCTGCAGCTACGGCTCCAAGAGCGAGGACAAGGCCTCGGCCGCCCCGGCCGCGTCCGGCGCGAAGCTCTCCGCCGACACCGTGAAGATCGGCTACTTCGCGAACCTCACCCACGGCACCGCACTGGTCGGCCTCAAGCAGGGCATCCTCCAGCAGGAGCTCGGCGGCACCAAGATCAAGACCCAGGTGTTCAACGCGGGCCCCGCCGAGATCGAGGCGCTGAACGCCGGCTCGATCGACATCGGCTGGATCGGCCCCTCCCCCGCGATCAACGGCTTCACCCAGTCCGGCGGCAAGTCGCTGAAGATCGTGGGCGGTTCGGCCTCCGGCGGCGTCAAGCTGGTGGTCAACCCGGCGAAGATCGGCTCGGTCGACGACCTCAAGGGCAAGCGGATCGCCACCCCGCAGCTCGGCAACACGCAGGACGTCGCCCTGCTCAACTACCTCGCGGGCAAGGGCTGGAAGGTCGACGCGAACACCGGCGACGGCGACGTCAAGGTGATCCGCAGCGACAACAAGGTCACCCCCGACGCCTACAAGTCCGGCTCCATCGACGGCGCCTGGGTGCCCGAGCCGACCGCCTCCAAGCTGGTCACCCTCGGCGCGAAGGTCCTGCTGAACGAGAAGGACGTCTGGCCGGACAAGAAGTTCGTCATCACCAACATCATCGTGTCGCAGAAGTTCCTCGCCGAACACCCCGACGTGGTCGAGGCCGTGCTGCGCGGCTCGGTGAAGACCAACGCCTGGATCAAGGCCAACTCGGCGCAGGCCAAGGCCGTCGCCAACGAGCAGATCAAGGCCGACGCCGGCAACGCGCTGGACGCCGCCGTCCTCGACCCGGCCTGGCAGGACATCGACTTCATCGACGACCCGCTGGCCAACACCCTGCAGGCCGAGGCCGACCACGCCGTCACCGCCGGCCTGCTCAAGAAGCCCAACCTGGCCGGGATCTACGACCTGACCCCGCTCAACAAGGTGCTCACCGCGGCGGGACAGCCCACCGTCTCCGACGCCGGCCTCGGCGCCAAGTAGCCCCCACCGGTAGCCCCTTCAGGCCCCGGGTTCCGCCTCGCACCCGCCCGTCCGATGCCCACTCACCGGGCGGGTGCGGGGCGGACCCCGGACACCGATCCCCGCCCTGCCCGGCCCACACCCGCAGGAGGTGCCCGTGACCACGGCACTGACCACCTCGCCCGACGCCCCCGGCGCGGGCCACCCGGACGGCGGCTTCGCCGTCCGGCTCTCGCACGTGCACAAGACCTTCGGCCGTCCCGGCACCGCCGCGCCGGTCCTCGACGACATCAGCCTGACCGTCGCCCCCGGCGAGTTCGTCACCCTGCTCGGCGCGTCCGGCTGCGGCAAGTCCACCCTGCTCAACCTGGTCGCCGGCCTCGACAGCCCCACCTCCGGCACCATCGAGGTCCCCGGCGGCCGCCCCGCCCTGATGTTCCAGGACCACGCGCTCTTCCCCTGGCTCACCGCCGGCAGGAACATCGAACTCGCCCTGCGGCTGGCCGGCGTGGCGAAGGCCGACCGCCGGACCGAGGCCGAGCGCCTGCTCGAACTGGTCCGCCTCGGCGGCTCCTACAAGAAGCGCGTCCACGAGCTCTCCGGCGGCATGCGCCAGCGCGTCGCCCTCGCCCGCTCCCTCGCCCAGGGCTCCCGGGTCCTGCTGATGGACGAGCCGTTCGCCGCCCTCGACGCCATCACCCGGGACGTCCTGCACAACGAGATCACCCGGATCTGGGCCGAACGGCAGCTCGCCGTCCTGTTCGTCACCCACAACGTCCGCGAGGCCGTCCGCCTCGCCCAGCGCGTCGTCCTGCTCTCCTCCCGCCCGGGCCGGATCGCCCGCGAGTGGCGCATCGACCTGCCGCAGCCCCGCCGCATCGAATCCGCCGGCGTCGCGGATCTGTCCATCGAGATCACCGAAGAACTGCGTGGGGAGATCCGCCGCCATGTCCAGCACTGACACCCTCCGCACCCCCGCGGACGACTCGGCGGGCGTCGAGGCCGGCCTCGACGCACTCGAAGCCGTCCAGGTCCAGCGCACCCCGGTCTCCGTGATCCTGCGCCGCAAGGTGCTGCCGCCCGTCCTCGGCGTGGTCCTCGTCCTGGCCGTCTGGCAGCTCGCCCACAGCCTGGAACTCACCACCCCCGACAAGCTCCCCAGCCCCGCCGACGTCTGGGACTCCCTCACCGAACTCTGGTACGCCGGAACGCTGTTCTCCATCATCTGGACCAGCGTCTGGCGCGGCCTGTCCGGCTTCGTGCTCTCCGTCCTGATCGGCACCCCGATCGGCCTCGTGGTCGCCCAGGTCAAGCCGGTCCGCGCCGCGCTCGGCCCGGTCCTCTCCGGCCTCCAGTCCCTCCCCTCGGTCGCCTGGGTGCCCGCCGCCGTCATCTGGCTGGGCATCAACAACTCCGCGATGTACGCCGTCATCCTGCTCGGCGCCGTCCCCTCCATCGCCAACGGCCTCATCGCCGGCGTCGACCAGGTCCCCCCGCTCTTCCTCCGCGCCGGCCAGACCCTCGGCGCGACCGGCCTCCGCGGCGCCCGCCACATCCTGCTCCCCGCCGCGCTCCCCGGCTACCTGGCCGGCCTCAAGCAGGGCTGGGCCTTCTCCTGGCGCTCCCTGATGGCCGCCGAACTCATCGCCTCCTCCCCCGACCTGGGCCTCGGCCTCGGCCGCTACCTGGAGAACCAGCGCGAGTTCACCAACATGTCCGGCGTCCTCCTCGGCATCATCCTCATCCTCACCGTCGGCGTCGCCATCGACCTGCTCTTCTTCTCCCCCCTCGAACGCCGCGTCCTCCGCAGCCGCGGCCTCCTCACCACCACCCACTGACCCTCATGACCCACCGCACCACACCCCGTCAGCAGCGAAGCGACCTGACGCCCCGGAACCCCGCGCCCCACCAGGGGCGCGGGGAACTGCGCGACGCGGAAGGCGACCCCCCGCAGCCGCACACCGTGCCCACCCCTGCCCACCGCCCGCGCCCCGCAGGCGTCGCACCCGTCCGCCCGCTCCTGCTCCTCGCGCACGGCTCCCGCGACCCCCGCCACGCCGCCACCGTCGAGGCTCTCGCCGACGCGATCCGCCAGCTCCGCCCCGAACTCCCCGTCACCACCGCCTACCTGGACCACTGCGCGCCCCGCATCGCCCAGGTCGTCCCCCGCCTCACCGACGCGATCGCCGTCCCGCTCCTCCTCAATCGCGCCTTCCACGCCAAGCACGACATCCCGGCCGCCCTCCGCGCCGCCGGATCGAGCCTCCCCGTCGCCGAGGTCCTGGGCCCGTCCCCTCTCCTCCTCGACGCCCTCGACCGCCGTCTCGCCGAGTCCGGCCTCGACGTCGCCGACCCGGCCGTCCGCGCCCGCACGGGCGTCGTCCTGACGGCCGCCGGCTCCTCCGACCCGGCCGCCAACGCCACCACCCGGGCGGTCGCTGCCACGTGGCGGCGCACCCGGGGCTGGGCCGCCGTCACCACGGCCTACGCGGCAGCCGCCCCCACCGTCACCGACGCCCTCGCCGCGCTCCGCGCCGACCCGGCCGTCCGCACCACGGCCGTCGCCCCGTACCTCCTCGCGCCGGGTCTGCTCCCCGACCGCATCGCCACCGCGTCGACCGCCGCCGGAGCCGACCACCTCGCCCCGGTCCTGGGCGCCGCCCCCGAACTCGCCCGCCTCGTCCTCGCCCGCCACACCGAGGCCGCAGCCCCCGCCCGCTCCACCCGTACCACCCGTACCGCCCGCACGGCCTGACGCGGCCTGACGCGGCCTGACGCCGCATCACGCACCGAAAACCCGGAGGCGGACCGCACCCCGTCCACGGCACACTCCACCCCGTGCCCACAGCAACTGCCGCCGCCGTCCACGAGCACGTCCGCGCCTTCAACGCCCGCGATCTCGACGCCCTGATGCGGGGTTTCACCGAGGATGCGGTCTGGATCACCGGAACGACCACCGTCCGCGGCCGCGCAGCCCTGACCGAGCTGTTCGCCGCCGCCATGGCCGAACTGCTCCCGACCCTGACGGTCCGGACCCTCCTGGCCGACCGGGACCGCGCCGCCTGCCAACTCGTCGAGACCCTGACCGTCGCGGGCGAGCAACGGGTCTGCTCCATCGCGGGCTTCTACGAACTGCGCGACGGCCGGATCGCCTCCGCCAAGATCTATCGCGAGGGGAGCGCCGACGTCTGACGCCCTCGCCCGGCCTGTGGCCGCACGTCAGAACTGCTGGAACGCCGCCGCGAGTTCGTCCGCGGCGGACGGCAGCGGCGTGGTGACGGCGACCCAGGAGCCGTCCCGGAAGTGCAGGTCGAGGCGGCCGCGCTGGGTGACGCCCTTCGCGTTTCGCCTGGCGGCGGCGATCTCGTGGCGCGGGAGTTCGAGCTGCAGGGCGTGCTGTTCGGTGAGCTGCCAGAGCTTGGCGCGGTCGGCGAGCAGCAGCAGGCGCCGGTCGGTGAGGGCGAGCAGGGCGCTGCCGTTCGCGCCGTCCTCGTGCAGGCGGACGACGAGGCGGCCGGCGGTGGAGTGCCAGTCGCCGCCCATGCCCTGGCCGTGCCAGACGGAGTCCGGCACGGCGTCCATCATCTTGTCCTCGACGGCGCCGACGGTCGCCGAGACCGGGTTGACCACCGCGTACGCGCGCCGCAGCAGGCTGAACGGCTTGGCCAGCTTCTGCTCCAGCTCGCCGGGCTGACGCGGGGTCAGCAGGTGCTCCGGCGGGCGCGGGATGCCGGGTGCCAGCGAGATCGGTGCGGCGGCCCTCAGCTGCTCGCCGGCGGCGAGGAAGGGCGTGGCGAACTGGCGGTCCCGGTCGAGCACGGTGGTCCTCCTCGGTCTGGTGGAAAGCGGGGAACGGACGAGGGTCTACCCGAAGGCGTCCTGGAAGCGCTGCCGGCGCTCCTCGGGGCTGAGGGCGGGGGCCTCGGCGGGCTGGGCGATGCCGGTCTTCTCGCGCAGGCCGGTGCTGGGTCCGCGGTTGCCGCTGATCCGGTCGTCGGCCTCGTCGGCGATGATTCCGGCGCCGCTCTGGGTGATCTGCTGGAGTGCCTCGCCGGCGGGGTTGCCGGTGAGGCCGATGCCGTGGAGTCCGGCCTTGCCGATCATCTTGACGCCCTTCTTGGCGAGGTACGCCTCGACGTCGATCGGCTTGTTCCAGGTCCAGGGCTTCTTCGGGTTGAGGTGCGGGCGCTTGGAGACCGCCTTGAGCGCCTTCATCGCGTCGGCGATCTTCTTGAGCGCGCTGGCGAGCTTGCGCACCAGGTTGGCTATTCGGGCGCTGGCGATGGCGCCCTCGGCGGCGGCCGCGGCGGCTTCGGCGGCCAGCGAGATGCCGGCGGTGATCACGCTGAAGGCGAGCGACGCGGCGAGCGTGATGATCGCCCACTCGATCAGTTCGCGGATCACCGTCTCGACCAGGTCCTGTGCCATCCGGGCTTCGGCGGCGGCCTCGTTGAGGAGTTCGGCGGTGCCCGCCATGTCCTCCGCCTCGGCCTCCAACGCCTGCTCGTACTCTTCGAGTTCGCGCTGGAACGCCTCCGACGCCTCGCCCTGCCACTCGCCGGCCAGCGCGGCCCGGTCGCGGCGCTGGTCGGCGATCAGCTCGCGCAGCTGCTCGGCCTGCTTCTGCCACAGCTGGGCGGCGGCCTCCAGGCCCTCCGGGTCGCCGGTGACGAACTCCAGCGGTTCGGCGAGCGGCTCGACGATGGGGCGCATGATCTCGTCGACCACGCTGCCCAGCGGCGTCATCCAGTCGTTGATCTTCGTGTAGGCGTCGACCGCGCCCGAAACCGGCCCGCTCATCCGCCCAGCCCTCCGGCGATCGCCTGCATCTGCTGCTGGTTGGCCTCGTCGACGCGCTCGTAGGCGCCGGCCATGCCGTCCGCGTACTCGGCGATCCGGTCCATGGTGTCGGCGGCCGAGCCCGCGTTCTCGATCGCGGCCTCGGAGCGCTCGACGTAGTCGCGGCCGGTCTCGTCGGACTCCGGGAGCTTCCCGAAGGCGGTCGGCGACAGCTGGTGTCCGCCGAGTTCGGCGCGGATCGCCCGCAGCCGCTCGGCCCGTTCGGCACTGGTGCGGGCGAACCGGCGCAGCGCGTCCGGGTCGACCGTGAACTCCCCCGCCATTTCGGCGTACCTCTTCCCCGTTGCCAGGGCCCGCGACCTCGGCGACGGCATAGGCGTCACCATGCGCAGGCCATGAATTGGCAAAGAAGCTAACACGGCACCACCCCCAAGAGGTACCCCGGTACGCCCTGCTGACGGTCAGTCGGCGAGCCGCGCCCGCGCCCACGGATCCGGGCAGCGCCCGGCCGCCTCCCGACGCGCCGTCAGGAACCGCTGCGCGAGCGGCCCGTCCTCGGCGTCCGCCCACCGCCACGCGCCCGCCGCGCACACCTGCCGCAGCGGGTCGCCGCCCTCCACCGCGGCCACCAGCTCCTCCTGCAGCCGCCGGCGGCCGCCCACCGCCACCAGCACCTGCGCCAGCCAGCGCGGCGAGGACGGGTCGTCGTCGGCCAGCAGCGCCGCCAGCACCAGCGGGTACGCCCGGTGCGCCGCCGGCCGGTCCGCCTCCAGCCTGCGGTACGCCGCCTGCCGCTTGTGGCCGATCCGGTGGTACTGCACGTAGCCGGGGGCGCGCTCGGCGAGCCGGGCGACCCGCTCGTCCGGCGGCACCTCGACGACCACGCCCAGCGCCGCCAGCAGCGCGTCCAACGCCGCCTCCTGGGCGTCCAGCCGTTCCTGCTGCTCCATCCCGACCGCCTCCGCCTCCGCCTCCTCGACGCCGGACCCGCACGCAGGGGAACGCCGCTGCCCGCCGGAACGCTCCTCCGCCGGTCCGCACTCCCGGCGGACTGCTCTTCCGGCGGACCGCTCTCCCGGCGCCTGAACGCCGGAGCGGCGCAGCGCTAGTCGGCCTTGCGCCGCTGCCGCCCCGTCCCGTAGTTCGAGCCGCTCTTCGACCCGGAGCCCGGCTTCGCCCGCCCGGACGCCTTGCCGATGAAGCCCGCCGCCATCTGCGAACTCCCGCCGCCGGGGCGCTGCTTGGGCCGGGGGCGGCGCGGGTTGCCGCTCATGTCGACGTCCTTGGGCAGCCCGCCGGAACGCTTCGCCGGGCGGCGCCGCGCCTCCCCGTCCACCGGCTTCGCCCCGCCGCGGCCGCGGCCGCGGCCGTCGGTGGCGGGCTCGGCGACCGCCGTCGCAGCGGCCACGGCCGGGGTCGGCAGCAGGACCGCCACGCCGGACGGCGTCCTCGCGCCGGTGATGCGCTTCAGCTCGCCGTCCTCGGGGCGGACCTTGGTGATGGTGGGCCGGATGCCGGCGATGCTCATCAGCCGGTTGACCTCGCGGCGCTGCTCGGGCAGCACCAGGGTGACCACGGTGCCGGACTCGCCGGCCCGGGCGGTGCGGCCGCCGCGGTGCAGGTAGTCCTTGTGGTCGATCGGCGGGTCGACGTTGACGACCAGGTCGAGGCCGTCGATGTGGATGCCGCGGGCGGCGACGTTGGTGGCGATCAGCGCGGTGACCTGGCCGTCCCGGAACTGGTCGAGGACCCGGTTGCGCTGCGGCTGCGACTTGCCGCCGTGCAGCGCGGCGGCGACCACGCCGTGGGCGCGCAGCTGCTTGGCGAGGCGGTCCGCGCCGTGCTTGGTGTGCACGAACATGATCACCCGGCCCTCGCGGGCGGCGATCCGGGCGGTGGTCTCGGCCTTGTCGGCGGGGTCGAGCTGGAGCAGGTGGTGGTCCATGGTGGTGACCGCGCCGGCCGACGGGTCCACCGAATGGGTGA
This sequence comes from Kitasatospora sp. NPDC059646, assembly GCF_042734615.1. NCBI lineage: Bacteria > Bacillati > Actinomycetota > Actinomycetes > Kitasatosporales > Streptomycetaceae > Kitasatospora > Kitasatospora sp. NPDC059646. Next base: position 74,822 of record NZ_JBHWDS010000017.1, on the reverse strand, counting down.
CCGGGTCGCTGAGGAAGCGGTTGACCAGCCGGTCCACGTTGCGGTCCAGGGTGGCGGAGAACAGCATCCGCTGCCCGCCGTCGGCGACCTGCTCCAGCAGCTTGACGACCTGCGGCAGGAAGCCCATGTCGGCCATCTGGTCGGCCTCGTCGAGGACGGTGATCGCCACGTCGTCCAGCCGGACGTCGCCGCGCTGGATCAGGTCGTCCAGCCGGCCGGGGGTGGCCACCAGCACCTCGGTGCCGCGGCGGACCTGGTTGGCCTGCCGGGTGATCGACATGCCGCCGACCACGGTGGTGATCCGCAGGCCGAGGACCCCCGCGTAGGGGGCGAGCGCCTCGGTGACCTGCTGGGCGAGTTCGCGGGTGGGCACCAGCACCAGGGCCAGCGGGTGCCGGGCGGCGGCGCGCTTGCCGGCGGTGCGCACCAGCAGCGGCAGGCCGAACGCCAGGGTCTTGCCGGAGCCGGTGCGGCCCCGGCCGAGGACGTCGCGTCCGGCCAGCGCGTCCGGCAGGGTCGCGGCCTGGATCGGGAACGGCTCGGTCACGCCCTGCGCGCCCAGTTCCTTCATCAGCCCGGACGGGAGGTTCAGTTCGGCGAAGCTCGCCGCCGCCGGACGGGACGGGGTGCCCTGCACGGGCGTGAAGTCCTCGGCGGGCGCGGCGGCGGCAGCGGTGCCCCGGCGCGGACGGCGCGGGCGCTCGTTGCGGGCCTGCTCACCGTCGCGGGGCGACCCGGCGCGCGGCGAACCGCCACGGCCCTCACCGCTGCGGGCGGCGCCACTGCGGGACGCGCCGGTGCGCGGCTTGCGGGTCCGGGACTGGTCTCCGCGCGAAGCGGACGGGCCGGACTGCGGACGGGACTGCTCGGGCATGCGTGTTCCTCTTCCTGAGGCCGTCGGCCGGCGCGCGGGGTGCGCGGCGGCGGGGAGTCGGCCGTCGGGAAGCGGGAGGCAGGCAGGGCAGGGGCCGCCCCGGCCGTCGGGCGGCATGCACGAGGGCCCGTACCTGGTGGAGGTACGGGCCCTCGCCTGCAGCAAATGAGTCGGCGTCAGCCGGGACTCAGATGGCGCGGATGTTCTCCGCCTGCGGGCCCTTCTGGCCCTGGGTCACGTCGAACTCGACCTTCTGGCCCTCGATGAGCTCACGGAAGCCCGTGGACTGGATGTTCGAGTAGTGGGCGAAGACGTCGGCGCCGCCGCCGTCCTGCTCGATGAAGCCGTAGCCCTTTTCGCTGTTGAACCACTTCACGGTGCCGGTAGCCATAACCGTCTCCACTTTCACTGGGGCGTTGGGGCACACACCTCGTGCGCTCCACGTAGCCGCGATCCCCATCCGGAGACTAAACACCGGACAAAACAAATGCGCCTGTCGGTTGATACCAGCAGGCGCACACACACGTTCATGGGAACCAATACTGCAACTGCTTCGACAATAGCACGGCCACCCTCGTCAACGGCGGCAAAAGTTCCGCTGGTCACACCGTGTTTCGGGCCGACGCCGAGGGGGCATGCGGTCCGGTTGGACCGCATGCCCCCTCACTCAGGGCGGCCGGAGGCTACCCGTGCGTGGCCGTTCAGGCCCGGCCGGCGGGCTGCGGCTCGCGCGCGCCGACGGCCTCGGGGCCGTGGTCGGGCATCGCGCCGTGACCGGGCCACCAGGCCTTCTTGCCCAGCAGCGCGGTGATCGCCGGGGTGAAGAACATCGCCATCACGAAGGCCGCCAGCACGATGCCGATGGCCAGCGCGAAGCCCAGCTCGGCGAACAGCACGTTGCCCGCCAGCATGAAGGTCGCGAACGACGCCGCCAGGATGAAGCCGGCCGCGGCGACGGTCGGGCCGGCGTGCCGGACCGCTTCCTTGGCCGCCTCGCGCGGGTCGCGGCCCTCGCGGGCCTCCTCGCGGAGCCGGGCGATGATCAGGATGTTGTAGTCGGTGCCGATCGCCACCACGAACAGGTAGATGAAGATCGGCAGCATGAACATCAGACCGGGCTGGGTGCCGATCTTGAGGAAGGCCACCGTCGTGGCGCCCAGGGTCGCGGCGAAGCCGAGGCCGACCGAGGCCATCAGGTACCAGGGGGCGACCACGCTCCGCAGCTGGAGGCCCAGGATCAGCAGGATCAGCACGCCCGCCACCGGGAAGACCAGCTTGTAGTCGTGGGTCATCGCCAGGTTGATGTCCTTGTACACCGACGAGGTGCCGCCGACCAGGGCCTCGGTGCCGGCGGGAGCGTCCGCGTGGGCGGCGGTGCGCAGCTCGGTGACGGTGTCGATGGCCGCGTTGCTGGCCGCGGCGTCCTTGAGCATCACGGTGAAGTCGGCGGTGGTGCCGTCCTCGCTGAGCTTGTGCTCGGCCTGGACCGTGGCGACGCCGGGGACCTGGCCGAGCTTGGCGCCGAAGCCGTCCAGCGCGGCGGCGTCGAGCTTGGCGCCGTTCTTGCCGGTGACGAAGACGTGCGTGGGGTCGGCAGCGCCGGCCGAGAAGCCCTTGGTCAGGGCGTCCATGACGACCATGGACTCCTTGTCCTTCGGCATCATGCTCTTCGCCATGTCGAAGGTGCCGGTGTAGCCGAGGCCGGCCAGCGAGAGGACCACCAGCAGGCCGCCGGAGGCCAGCGCGATGATGCCGGGGCGGCGGCCGACGACCTTGCCGAGCTTGTGGAAGCGGGCGCCGGTCGGCTCCTGCATCCACTTGCGGCCGGGCCAGAAGGTGGCCTTCGCGGGGATGACCGAGAGCAGCGCGGGGGTCAGGGTGAGCGAGGCCAGCGCGGTGACGATGACGGAGATCGCCAGCGCCGGGCCGAGCGAGGTGAACATGCCGAGCTCGGAGAGCAGCAGCACCGCGAAGGCGACGGTGACCGCGCCGGCCGCCGAGGCGATCGCCTCGCCGACCCGGCCGACGCCGTTGGCGACGGCGGCCTTGCGGTCGTCGCCGGCCCGGAGCCGCTCGCGGTAGCGGAACATCAGGAACAGGAAGTAGTCGGTGCCGACGCCGAGGATGACGACGATGTCGATCGCCGAGGCGATCGGCGAGGACTTCAGGTCGAAGATGTCGGTGACGAAGGCGATCAGGCCGCTGGCGGCGATCATCGGGAACAGCGACAGCAGCACCGGCAGCCAGCCGACCAGGATGCCGCGGAAGATCACGCCGACGATGACCACGATCAGCACGATGGTGGCGACCATGGTGATGGCGTCGGTGGCGCTGGAGGACTCCTTCTGGTCCTGCGCCATCGCGGCCTGTCCGCCGACCTGGAACTTCAGCGCGGTGCCCTTGGCGAGCTCCTTGCCCTCGTCGCGCAGGTCCTTGGCGGCCTTGGGGTACTCGTCGGTCTGCATCTTGGTCTTGTCGATGGAGACCATGCCCATCGCGTAGTGACCGTCCTGCGAGACGGTCTTCCCCGGCATCGGGGGGATGACCTGCTCGACCAGGGGTATGTGCTTGTCGGTCAGGCCCTGGGTGATCCTGGCCATGTCGGCCTTGTCGGCGTCGGTCAGCGCGCCGCCGTCGGTGCGCTCGAACATCAGGATCGCGCCGGGGGTGAACTCGGCCGGGAACTTGTCCTGCTGGACGACCGAGGCCCGGATGGACTCGTAGTGCTTCGGCAGGAACTCTGACTCGTCGGTCGAGGCGCTCAGCTTCGGGGCGCCGGCGACCAGCGCGATGGAGCCGATCACCCAGGCGATGATCACCCACCACGCCCGCTTGACGACGAAGTGTCCAAGTCGGTGGAACATGCTCGAAATGCCTCCTGGGCATGGTTCACCGCAGCCGGGGGACGGGGACCGGACAACGGCTGGACCGGCGCGCGGAACCCCCACAGGGCCTAGCCGGTCGGCAGGTAAGGACTAGCGAGCATCCTACGGGACCTTGCTTGCCGACCGGCAAGTGGGTTTCGTCTGTGCCCCCTAGGGGCGGCCACGGAGCCTGCCCCGCACCATCGTCACCCGGCCGCACCCCCTCCCACCTCGTGCCCGGGGTGGAGATCGCTCCCCCTCAGGGTGGACTCCCGGCTGCCCTCAAGGAGGAGAGCCCGACCCCGCAGGTAGGGATAACCCCCTACTCCGCCCTGGGGGCAGGTCCAGGGAGAACTCGGTGACTAGCCGGATGGTCCGTCAGAACCCCGGCTCATAGCGTCTGGTGTGCCGCCGGAAGCAGCACCGCGGCCCACCGACCCGGGCGGCCCCGCACCGCCCGACACCCCTGGGGGACACCTACCGTGAAGCATGGAATCGCCGCCACGATGGGGGCCTGGAGCGCCCGTCACAGAAAGACCGCGGTCTTCGGCTGGCTGCTCTTCGTCGTCCTCGCCGCCTACCTCGGCGGCGTGCACGGCGCCACCAAGATCACCGACTCCGAGTCGATGCCGGGCCAGGTCGCCCGCGCCGCCAAGATCCTGGACGACGCGGGCCTCAAGTCGCCGGCCGGCGAGACCGTCCTGGTGCAGAGCCGCACGCTGACGGCCGACGACGCCTCGTTCAAGGCCGTCGTCGACCAGGTCGCGGCCGCCGTCCGGGGCACCGGCAAGGTCGGTGAGCTGCACAGCCCCTACGAGACCGGCGCGGTCTCCGCCGACAAGCACTCGGCGCTGCTCCAGTTCACGGTCGCCGGGGAGGACCGTACCAAGGCCGTCGAGAACGTCCCGGCGGTGACGGACGCGGTGGCCGCCGTGCAGAAGCAGCACCCCGACCTGGTGGTCGAGGAGTTCGGCGAGGCCAGCGCCGGCAAGTGGTTCAACGACCAGTTCACCGACGACTTCGCCCGCGCCGAGTGGACGGCGGTGCCGCTCGCCCTGGGCATCCTGCTGGTCGCCTTCGGCGCGCTGGTCGCCGCGGTGCTGCCGGTGGTGCTGGCGATCACCGCCTTCGTCGCCGCGTCCGGTCTGGTCGCACTCTCCTCCGGCATGCTGCACACCAGCAACGACGCCTCCTCGGTGATGCTGCTGGTCGGCCTCGCGGTCGGCGTCGACTACTGCCTGTTCTACCTGCGCCGCGAGCGCGAGGAGCGGGCCGCCGGGCACGACGCCGAGACGGCGCTGCGGATCGCCGCCGCCACCAGCGGCCGCGCCGTGCTGGTCTCCGGCATCACCGTGGTGGTCGCCATGGCCGGCATGTTCCTCACCGGCATCGCCACCTTCAAGGCGATGTCCTTCGCCACCATCCTGGTCGTGATCACCGCCGTGCTCGGCTCGCTGACGGTGCTGCCCGCCCTGCTCTCGATGCTCGGGGACCGGGTGGAGAAGGGCAGGGTCCCGCTCCTGCACCGCCTGCGCCGCGGCGGCGGCGAGGGCAGCCGGGCGTGGAACAGGATCCTCACCCCGGTGCTGCGCCACCCGCTGGCCGCCGCCGGCCTCGCCACCGCCGCCCTGCTGGCGATCGCCTCGCCGACGCTGACGATGCACACCGCCAACCTGACCTTCGAGCAGCAGCTGCCCAAGGGCAACGCCCTGGTCGCCACCTCGCAGCGGATCCAGGAGGCCTTCCCCGGCACCCCCTCCCCCGCCACCGTGGTCGTCAAGGCGAAGGACATCTCCTCCCCGGAGATGACCAAGGCCCTCGCCGACCTCCGGTCCGAGGCCCTCGCCACCGGCCGGATGCACGGCCCCACCGCCCTGACGGTGCACGCCGCGCAGAACGTCGCCACGGTCGACATACCGCTCTACGGCACCGGCAACGACGCCGCCTCCGCCGAGGCGCTGAAGGTGCTGCGCGAGCAGGTCGTCCCCGCCACGGTCGGGAGGATCGCCGGCACCGAGGCCCCGGTCACCGGCAGCACCGCCGGCTCGGTCGACTTCAACAAGCAGATGTCGGGCTCGATGCTCCCGGTCTTCGGCTTCGTGGTCGCCTTCGCCTTCCTGCTGATGCTCTGCTCGTTCCGCTCGCTGTCCGTCGCGGTCACCGCCGTGCTGCTCAACCTGCTCTCGGTCGGCGCCGCCTACGGCGTGCTGACGCTGGTCTTCCAGCACGGCATCGGCGCCTCGCTGGTCGGCACCGCCGGTGTCGGCGCGGTGGAGAGCTGGATACCGCTGTTCCTGTTCGTGATCCTGTTCGGCCTGTCGATGGACTACCACGTGTTCGTGGTCTCCCGGATCAAGGAGGCGCACGACCGTGGCCTGCCGACCGGCGCGGCCGTCGCGCACGGCATCCGCACCACCGCCGGCGTGGTCACCAGCGCCGCCGTGATCATGGTCGGGGTGTTCGCCGTCTTCGGGACGCTGTCCATGCAGGTGATGAAGCAGATGGGCGTCGGCCTGGCCGTCGCCGTCCTGATCGACGCGACGGTGATCCGCGCCGTGCTGCTGCCCGCCGTGATGTCCCTGCTCGGCGACCGGAACTGGTACCTGCCGCGCTGGCTGCACTGGCTGCCGCAGCTGGAGGGCGAGGCCCCCGCGCCGGCACCGGCCGGCACCGGCGCGCACCGCGGCCGCGGCGAACACGAACTGGTGGGCTGACCCCCGGGCCGGGCCCCGGTTCGCCGACAATGAGCAGGTGATCTTCGACGAATCGGGGGCCCGTGCCCTCCTGCAGCAGGCGTGCGCCCCGGCCGGTCTCGACCCGGCCGGGGCCGCGCTCATCTCGCTCGGCCAGAACGCCGTCTTCGACCTCCCGGAGCTCGGCCTGGTCGCCAAGGTCGGCCGCACCCCCGGCTCGGCCGACCGCGCCGCCCGCGAACTCGCGCTGGCGAGCTGGCTGGACGGGGCGGGCGTGCCGGTGGTCCGCCCGGCCGGCGCCGCCGTGCACCTGGCCCAGGACCACCCGGTCACCCTCTGGCACCGCCTGGAGCCCGCCGTGCGCCCGGCCCGGCCCGCGGACCTCGCGCCGCTGCTGCGCGCCCTGCACGCGCTGCCCGCCGAGCCGGCCCCGCCGGTGGCGCTCGGCCGCCGCGACCTGCTGGCCCCGGTGGACGGTTGGCTGGCCGCTGCGGACGGTCACATCGCCCCGGCGGACGCCGCCTTCCTCCGTGACCGGAAAGAGAGCTTTGTCACCGCAATTTCCGAATTGACCCCTTTTCTCCCTCCGGGCCCGATCCACGGCGACGCGCTGCCGCGCAACGTGCACATCGGCCCGGACGGCCCGGTGCTGCTCGACCTGGAGTACATGGCCTCGGACCTGCGCGAGCACGACCTCGTGGTGCTGGCGCTCAGTCAGGACCGCTACGGCGTACCGGCGGAGGAGGTCGCGGCGTTCAACGCGGCCTACGGCTGGGACGTCCGCGAGTGGCCGGGCTTCGCGGTGCTGCGCGGCGCGCGGGAGACCGCGAGCGCGGCGTGGGTGGCGCAGCAGTCGCCCGGGAACCCGTCCGCCGCGGCCGAGTTCCGTCGCCGCGTCGACTCGCTGCGTGACGGCGGGGCGGCAGTACGCTGGTTCGCGTTCTGACCGCTTCCGTTCGGTGCCCGCCCTGTGGCGCAGCGCACACCCGGACGGAACCACCTCGTTCGTGCCTGGCGTCTCATCCGAGCAGACGCCCCCGCCGCGCAGGCGACAGGTACGACGTCAGGAGTCGTTCCATGGTGAAGTCCCGCATATCCGTCCGTCGTCGTTATCTTCTTCTCGGTGCCTCCGCACTGCTCGCCCCGGCGCTGCTGGTGGCGTGCGGTGCGCACGGCACTCCCACCGCGGCGGGGGACGCCGCGCAGCACTCGGCCTCGCCGAGCACGAGCACGACGCCGAGCGCGAGCGGGACCTCCTCGGTGGCGGCCCGGCCGACGCCGGGTCCGGGCGCCGCCGAGTCGTCGCCGTTCGCCACGCCGAGCCAGGACCCGACGACGCCGACCCGGACGCCCTCGCCGTCCGCGCCGCGCACCGCCCCGTCCACGACGGCCGACCCGGGCACGCCGGCCCCGGCCGCCTCGCAGCCGTCCGGCGGCCAGCAGGGGCACGCCCCGGCCGGCAACGTGCTGCGGCACACCGCCTCCGGCGGCAGGACGGTGGCGCTGACCTTCGACGACGGCCCGGGCCCGGCCACCGGCCAGGTGCTGGACCTGCTGGCGAAGTACGACGCGAAGGCGACGTTCTGCGAGATCGGCGACAACGCGAAGACCCGCCCGGCGGCCGTGCAGCGGATCCTCGCCGAGGGCCACCGCCTGTGCGACCACACCGTGGACCACCCGCAGCCGATGCACACCCAGTCGCACCAGCAGCAGGTCGCGGAGATCGGCGACGCCAAGGCGATGATCGACGCCGCCGCCGGCGGCGACGCCGGGATGACCTGGTGGCGCGCCCCGGGCGGCGACTTCACCGCGGAGAACGAGAAGATCGGCGCCGACCTGGGCATGAAGTCCCTCGGCTGGACGGTCGACCCGCGCGACTGGTCCCGCCCGGGCGTGCAGGCGATCGTCAGCAACGTGCAGCAGAACCTGCGCCCGGGCGGCGTGGTGCTGATGCACGACGGCGGCGGCGACCGCAGCCAGACCGTGGCGGCGCTCAAGCAGTTGCTGCCGTGGCTGGTGGCGCAGGGCTACACGTTCGACTTCCCGCAGTCCTGACGGCCCGTCCGCCGGCCGGGGCGGGCGCCGCTCGGGGACCGGGCCCGGGCGCCCGCCGACCGGCCGTCAGGCGGCGCTCAGGAGGCGGCCTTGAGCGGCCAGCGCGGGTCGACCGTGGCGGCCGGGTCCTTGCGGCGCAGCCAGGCCTGCAGGTCGGTGGCCCAGGCGCGGTACCAGTCGATCTGCCGCCGGTGGAGTTCGTCCAGCGGCAGGTCGCCGGCCTGGTCGGGGTAGCGGTGGCCGAGGGCGACGGCGACCCGGACGGCGGCGAGGGCGTCGCTGCCGGCCTCGTGGGCGTCGTGGAGTTCGACGCCGTAGACCTCGCAGACCCGCTGCAGGGTGCGGGAGCCCTTGCGGTACTTGTCGAGGGCGCGGTCGACGACCATGGCGTCGACCACGGGGGTGACCGGCCCGCCGAGGCGGTCGGCGAGGGTGGGGCGGCCGTGGCGGCGCAGTTCGGCGTCGAGCAGTGACAGGTCGTAGGGCGCGTTGAAGGCGACCACGGGCCGGCCGGCGGCCAGCCGCTGGTGCAGGGCGCGGGCGATCTCCTCGACCGCCTCGGCGGCGGGGCGGCCGTGGGTGCGGGCCTCGGTGTCGGTGATGCCGTGGATGGCGGTGGCCTCGGCGGGTATCGGGACGCCGGGGTCGATCAGCCAGTTGGTGGCGGTTTCGACGCGGCCGCCGAGGGTGTCGACCACGGCGGCGGTGACGATCCGGGACTCCTCCGGGTCGGTGCCGGTGGTCTCCAGGTCGAAACCGGTGAGCGGCCCCTTCCACCAGGTCATGGGGTGTGTCCTTCCGTCAGCACTGCCAAGACGCCGACCATCATCGCCTGCCGCTGTGACAGCGTCGGCGGCGCGTCCGCTCCGGCGGGCGGAAGGCCGCTGGTCAGGACACCGCCCGGGAGTCTCCCCAGAGGTCCTCGAACTCCTCCCGGTAGACCTCGAGCAGGCCGGGTTCGGTGCCGCCGGCCTCCTGTCCGGCGCCGCCGCGCAGCACCAGGGCGGGCGATTCGATGCCGCGGGCCCTGCGCAGGTAGGGCTGGACGACGCCGAGGTCGCTGGAGCGGCGCCGGCCGCCGGCGCCGGTGGTCCGCTGGCCCTCGACCAGGTAGGCGGTGAACCGGGGCAGTTCGTCGAACACCCGGATCTCGAAGCTGCCGGGGTCGCGCAGCCGGGCCCGGACCCGCCGCACGTGCATGATGTTCATCTCCACGGAGCGCCCCAACTCGCCGCGCCCGATGCCGAGTTCGCGTTCGCGGCGGCGGACGGCGCTGCTCGCCGGGTTGAGGAACAGCAGCCGGACCCGGCAGCCGTCGGCGGCGAGCCGGACCAGCCGCTTGCCGGTGTAGTTCTGGCAGAGCATGCCGAGGCCGATGCCGACGGCGTCGAGCCGGCGGGCGCCGTCGAGCAGGTCCTCGACGGGCAGGTCGCGCTGGAGCCGGACCCGGTCGGGGTGGACGGCGACCACGTCGGCGAAGCGGCCGGCCACCAGCGCCTCGACCACGTCGGCGGGCACGCCGCCGTGCGCGCCGTCGAGCAGGGCGAGCAGCCGGGCGGCGGCCCGCTCGGTCTGGTCGAGGACGGTCTGCGTCAGCGCCCGGTTGCGGGAGACCACGTGCCGGGCGACCTCCAGTTCGTCCAGGGCGAGCTCGATCTCCCGGCGGTCCACCAGGTGCGGTTCGAACAGCGGCCAGTGCTGGACCATCAGTTCGCGCAGCTGCGGCAGGGTGAGGAAGACCAGCGGGTCGTCGTCGACCGGGTCGAGCAGGTAGCCCTTGCGGCGGGAGACCTCGCGGACGGCGGCGGCCCGGTGCACCCACTCCTCGCCGACCGGTCCGGCGGCGGCGGTCACCCACTCCTCGCCGTGCGCGGGCGCGTAGACGGGGCGCAGCACCTCGTCGACGAGGGCCCGCATCCGCTGCTCGACCAGGTTGAGCCAGACGTAGGCGCGGCCGGCCAGCCGGACCCGGCGGTAGGCGTCGTCCCACTGCTCGGCGGCCCAGGCGGGCGGCATGCCTTCGGCGGGGCCGCCCTGCGGGGGCAGCGGTCCGCGTCCGCCGCCGGTGCGGACGACCAGCGTCGGGGCTTCGCTGCTGCCGGCCCGCGGGTCGTGTCCGTCGCCGCCGGCGGGGTACCCCATCCGCTACCTCACCTCTCGCCCGCCGCCCACCGGCTGACGGGTCGTCCGCTGACTCGGTCCTCCATGACGGCCCTGGTCGTTCGCCGCACGGGCCCGGGGTTCTCGAGGTCCGGACGATCAAGGGTATCGCCCCCGGTGGCCGTCACACAGCCCTCTTGACAGCATGCGGGGCGGCGTCCGACGGTCCGTCACCACCCGGTCGCGGCCGGCTGTCCGGCCCGACACCGGGGGCACCCGTCCGGGCGAACAACGGACGAATGGACGCGGAGTTCGGCCGACCTGCGGGGAGGATGCGAGTGTGCTGTGCGTCATGCCCGTCGCGCCACCGACGCCCGCACGTGCTCGGGCGCTCCACCGGGTGACCACCCGAAGGAGCGCCGTTTCGGTTTTGGCAGTGGGAAGTTGAGGACACATGCAGGTCTGGCCGGGGCAGCCCTACCCGCTCGGCGCCACCTATGACGGCGCGGGCACGAACTTCGCGGTGTTCTCGGAGAGCGCGGACCGGATCGAGCTCTGCCTGATCGCCGAGGACGGTTCGGAGACGGCGGTCGAGCTGCGCGAGACCGACGCGTTCGTGCGGCACGCGTACCTGCCGGGCGTCCAGCCGGGCCAGCGGTACGGGTTCCGGGTGCACGGCCCGTACCAGCCGGGGCTGGGCCTGCGGCACAACGCGTCGAAGCTGCTGCTGGACCCGTACGCGAAGGCGATGGGCGGGCACATCGACTGGGACGAGTCGGTGTACGGCTACCACTTCGGCGCGCCGGAGCGCCGCAACGACCTGGACTCGGCGCCGCACACCATGCACTCGGTGGTGATCAACCCGTACTTCGACTGGGGCACCGACCGGCCGCCGCGCACCGACTACCACCGCACGGTGGTGTACGAGGCGCACGTGAAGGGCCTGACCAGGCTGCACCCGGGCATCCCGGAGGAGATCCGCGGCACGTACGCGGGCCTGGCGCACCCGGCGGTGATCGAGCACCTGGCGAAGCTGGGCGTGACCGCGATCGAGCTGATGCCGGTGCACCAGTTCGTCCGCGACCACCGGCTGCGGGACCTGGGCCTGTCGAACTACTGGGGCTACAACACGATCGGCTTCTTCGCGCCGCACTCCTCGTACTCCTCGACGGGGGACGGCGGGCAGCAGGTGCAGGAGTTCAAGTCGATGGTGAAGGCGCTGCACGCGGCCGGCATCGAGGTGATCCTCGACGTGGTCTACAACCACACCGCGGAGGGCAACCACCTCGGTCCGACGCTGTCCTTCCGGGGCCTGGACAACGCCTCGTACTACCGGCTGGCGAAGGACCGGCGGTTCTACGAGGACACCACCGGCACCGGCAACTCGCTGCTGATGCGCTCCCCGCACGTCCTCCAGATGATCATGGATTCGCTGCGGTACTGGGTCACCGAGATGCACGTGGACGGCTTCCGCTTCGACCTGGCGGCGACACTGGCCCGGCAGTTCCACGAGGTGGAGCGGCTGTCCTCGTTCTTCGACCTGGTCCAGCAGGACCCGGTGGTCTCCCAGGCCAAGCTGATCGCCGAGCCGTGGGACCTCGGCGAGGGCGGCTACCAGGTCGGCAACTTCCCGCCGCTGTGGACGGAGTGGAACGGCAAGTACCGGGACACCGTCCGCGACTTCTGGCGCGGCGAGCCCGCCACCCTGGCCGAGTTCGGCTCCCGGCTGACCGGCTCCTCCGACCTGTACCAGGACGACGGCCGCCGCCCGATCGCCTCGATCAACTTCGTCACCTGCCACGACGGCTTCACGCTGCGCGACCTGGTCTCGTACAACGACAAGCACAACGAGGCCAACCGGGAGGACAACCGCGACGGCGAGTCCTTCAACCGCTCCTGGAACTGCGGCGCGGAGGGCGACACCACCGACCCGGCGGTGCTCGACCTGAGGGCGCGTCAGCAGCGCAACTTCATCGCCACCCTGATGCTCTCCCAGGGCGTGCCGATGCTCTCGCACGGCGACGAGCTGGGCCGCACCCAGCGCGGCAACAACAACGCCTACTGCCAGGACTCCGAACTGACCTGGCTGGCCTGGCCCGGCCCGGGCTCCGAGCAGGCGGACAGCCGGCTGCTGGAGTTCACCCAGGGCATGATCTGGCTGCGCCGCGACCACCCGGTGTTCCGCCGCCGCCGGTTCTTCCACGGCCGCCCGGTCTCCGGCACCCACGACGCGCTGACCGACATCGCCTGGTTCACCCCGGGCGGCGAGGAGATGACCAAGAAGGACTGGTCGACCTCGTACGCGAAGTCGCTGACGGTCTTCCTGAACGGCAACGCCATCTCCGAGCCGGACCGGCGCGGCGGCAAGATCGTCGACGACTCGTTCCTGCTGATGTTCAACGCCCACTCGGAGCCGATCACCTTCACCGTGCCGGCCGGGCACGGCGAGGCCTGGCAGGTCGTCGTCGACACCTCGCTGCCCGCCCTGCCCGCCCCCGGGACCGGGCCGCGCGCCAAGGCCGGCGACACCCTGCACCTGCTGGACCGGTCCCTGATGGTCCTTCAGCGACCGGCGTAGGGACGCCCGTTCGGGGCAATGGGCGGTAGCGCTCCACCGGCCCGGGTAGGGATCGGGTATGACGTCAGCCGCCGCACGCCCCTCGACGGCCCGCTTCCCGACCGCCACCTACCGGCTCCAGCTCCAGCCGGACTTCACCCTGCACGACGCCCGCCGGGCGGTGCCGTACCTGGCGGCGCTCGGCGTCTCCCACCTGCACCTGTCGCCGCTGCTGGAGGCCGTGCCCGGCTCCACGCACGGCTACGACACCGTCGACCACGGCCGGGTCGCCGCACAGCTGGGCGGCGAACCCGCGCTGCGCGCACTCGCCGCCGAGGCCCGGCGGCACGGCCTCGGCCTGATCGCCGACGTGGTGCCCAACCACATGGCGCTGCCCGTCCCCGAACAGCTGAACCGGCCGCTGTGGCAGGTCCTGGCGAACGGCCCCGACGACCCGTACGCGGCCTGGTTCGACATCGACTGGACGGCCCAGCCCGGCCCGGCCGACGCCCCGGAGCGCGGCCGGCTGCTGCTGCCGCTGCTCGGCGACCGGCTCGGCGCCGAGCTCGACCGGCTCACCGTCGACGGCGAGGTGCTGCGCTACCACGACCACGCCTTCCCGCTGCGCCCCGGCACCGCGCACCTGCCGCTCCCGGAGCTGCTGGACCGCCAGTGGTACCGGCTGGCCTGGTGGAAGCTCGCCGACGAGCAGGTCAACTACCGGCGGTTCTTCACCGTCAACGAGCTGATCGCGGTGCGGATGGAAGTCCCCGAGGTGTTCGAGGCGACGCACGCGGTGCTGCTGCGGCTGCACCGCGAAGGCGTCCTGGACGGCTTCCGGATCGACCACCCCGACGGCCTCGCCGACCCGCGCGGCTACCTGCGGCGCCTCGCCGAGGCCACCGGCGGCGCGTACACCGTGGTGGAGAAGATCCTCACCGGCGACGAGCGGCTCCCCGCCGACTGGCCGTGCGCGGGCACCACCGGCTACGACGCGCTGCGCCGCATCGACGGGGTGCTGACCGACCACCGGGGCGCCGAGCAGCTGGCCGCCGCCTACCGCCGCGACGTCGCCGACCCGGCGGACGCCGCGGCCTCGGCGCGGACCGGCCGCGCCGAGATGGTCGCCCCGGACGGCGAGCTGGCCGCCGAGACCGACCGGCTGGCACGGCTGGTCGGGCGGATCTGCGCGGACGGCCCCGAGCTGGCCGACCACTCGCCGCTGGCGGTGCGCCGGGCGCTGGAGGGCCTGCTGACGGAGTATCCGGTGTACCGGCCGTACGTGGTGCCCGGCGAGCCCGCCCCGCCGGCCGCCGTCGAGGCGCTCGCCCCGCCGGACGGCGCGTCGGACACCGAGCGGCTGGTGCGCCGCCTGGCGCTCGGCGAGCTGGGCCGCTCCCCCGCGAAGGACGAGTTCTGCCACCGCTTCGCCCAGACCGCCTCGGCGGTGGCGGCGAAGGGCGTGGAGGACACCGCGTTCTACCGCTTCAACGCGCTGCTGTCGCTCAACGAGGTCGGCGGCCTGCCGGAGCGCCCCGGCGTGCCGGTGGCGGACTTCCACCGCTGGTGCGAGCGGCAGGAGCGGGACTGGCCGCACGCCATGACGGCGCTGTCCACGCACGACACCAAGCGCAGCGCGGACGCCCGGGCCCGGCTCGCCGTGCTGGCCGAGCTGCCGGAGGCGTGGGCGGCGGAGTGCGCGGCGTGGACGGTGGCGGCCGGCCCGTGCCCGGACCGGCCGTCCGCGTGGCTGCTGTGGCAGACCCTGCTGGCGGCGTGGCCGCTGTCCGAGGAACGGCTGCTGGGCGTGGTGCTGAAGTCGGTCCGGGAGGCGAAGCGCCGCACCTCGTGGACGGAGCAGGACGAGGCGTACGAGCAGCGGCTCGCCCAGTACGTGCGGGGTGCGCTGGCCAACCCCGGGCTGTGCCCGCGGATCGCCGGGTTCGTCGGACTGCTGGAGCCGTTCGCCCGGGTGAACTCGCTGTCGGCTGCGCTGCTGCACCTGCTGGTGCCGGGCGTGCCGGACGTGTTCCAGGGCGGCGAGGAGCCGCTGTACACGCTGGTCGACCCGGACAACCGGGCGCCGGTGGACCTCGACGCGCTGGCGGTGCGCCTGACCGACGCCGCCGCGCCGCGCCCCGGCGACCTGGCCAGGGAGAAGCTGCACCTGACCACCACCGCCCTGCACCTGCGCCGCTCCGGCGGACTGGGCGCCCACCGGCCGCTGTCCGGGTCGGGCCCGGCCGCCGAGCACCTGGTGGCGTTCGCCCGCGGCGAGCGGGTGATCGCCGCGGCGACCCGCCTGCCGTACGGGCTGCACCGGGCGGGCGGCTGGCGGGGCACCGTGCTGGAGCTGCCGCCGGGCCACTGGACGGACCGGCTGGCGGGCCGTCACTTCGTCGGCGGGCCGGTCGAACTGTCGTATCTGTTCCAGCAGTTGCCGGTGGCGCTGCTGGTGGAGGGGGAATGATGCGGTACCGGGTGTGGGCGCCGGCGGCCAGGGTGGTCGAGGTGGAGGTCGGGGCGATCCCCTACCTGCTGGAGCGCGACCCGGCCCGCCCGGGCTGGTGGCACGGCGACGGCCCCGACGGCGACTACGGCTTCCGCATCGACGGCCGCCCGGCGCTGCCCGATCCGCGCTCCCCCCGGCAGCCGTCCGGCCCGGACGGGCTCAGCCGCCCGGTCGACCACACCGCGTTCCGCTGGTCGGAGACGGCCTGGCGGGGCCGCCCGCTGCCGGGCGCGGTGGTGTACGAGCTGCACGTGGGCACCTTCACCCCCGGCGGCACCTTCGACGCGGCCGCCGCCCGCCTCGACCACCTGGTCGAACTCGGCGTCGACTTCGTCGAGTTGATGCCGGTGTGCCCGTTCCCCGGCCGCCACGGCTGGGGCTACGACGGGGTCTCGCCGTGGGCGGTGCACGAGCCGTACGGCGGCCCCGACGGGCTGAAGCGCTTCGTCGACGCGGCGCACCTGCGCGGCCTCGGCGTGATCCTCGACGTGGTGCACAACCACCTCGGCCCGTCCGGCAACCACCTGCCCGCCTTCGGCCCGTACTTCACCGACCGGCACCACACGCCGTGGGGCTCCGCCGTCAACCTGGACGCGCCGGGCTCGGACGAGGTGCGGGCGTACCTGATCGGCAGCGCGCTGGCCTGGCTGCGCGACTACCGGATCGACGGGCTGCGGCTCGACGCGGTGCACGCCCTGGCGGACGACCGGGCGCTGCCGTTCCTGGAGGAACTCGCCGCCGAGGTCGAGAAACTGGCGGAGGCGACCGGCCGCCCGCTGTTCCTGATCGCCGAATCCGACCTGAACGATCCGCGCACCACCGCGCCCCGCCCGGCCGGCGGCCTGGGCCTGACCGCGCAGTGGAGCGACGACTTCCACCACGCCCTGCACGCGCTGCTGACCGGCGAAGGACAGGGCTACTACGCGGACTTCGCCGCCGACCCGTGGGCGGCTCTCGCCAAGACCCTCACCCAGGGGTACTTCCACGACGGTAGCTGGTCCTCGTTCCGGGGCCGCTCGCACGGCCGCCCGTTCCCCGCCGGGTACGGGCACCGGCTGCTGGGCTACGCGCAGACCCACGACCAGGTCGGCAACCGGGCCACCGGCGACCGCCTCTCCGCCTCGCTGCCGCCCGGCCGGCTCGCCGCCGCCGCCGCGCTGGTCCTCACCTCCCCCTTCACCCCGATGCTGTTCATGGGCGAGGAGTGGGGCGCGTCCACCCCGTGGCAGTACTTCACCGACCACACCGATCCGCAGCTCGCCGAGGCCGTCCGGCAGGGCCGCCGCCGGGAGTTCGCCGAGCACGGCTGGCGCGCCGAGGACGTCCCCGATCCGCAGGACCCGGCCACCGTCCGGGCCTCCACCCTGGACTGGTCCGAGCCCGGCCGCGCCCCGCACGCCGAACTCCTCGCCTGGTACCGGACGCTGATCCGGCTGCGGCGCGCCGCCCCGGAGCTGGCGGACGGCGACCTGGCGGCCGTGCGGGTGCGCCACGACGCGGCGGCGGGCTGGCTGGCCGTGCACCGCGGCCGCTACCGGGTGCTCGTCCGGCTCGGCGGCGAGCAGCCCGCCGCCGTCCCGCTGGAGGGCGAACTCGCAGCGCTGGAAGCCGCGTTCGGCGACGTGCAGGCCGGCCCGAACGGCGCGGCGCTGCTCGGGCCGGACTCGGTGGCGGTGCTGCGGACCGCCTGAGTCACCACAGGAACGAGGCGATCCGGCCGTGCAGGTGGGCCGCGTCCAGGCCGTACGCCGCCAGGTGCTCCGGCAGCGACCCGTAGTGCCGGTGCTCGGCCACCGGCACGCCCAGCCCGAGGACGCGGTGCGGCAGCTGCTCCAGCGCCCGGTGCGCCTCGCGCTCCGAGGTGCCGGCCAGGTACGGCTCGACCAGCACCACGTCGCCCCGGTCGCCGACCGCCGCCCGCAGGCCGGCCGCGTCGAACGGCCGCACCGTCGCCGCGTACAGCACCGTCACGTCGAGCGTCTCGGTGGCCTCCAGCACCGCGTCCAGCATCGGGCCGACCGCGAGCACCACGCCGCGACCGCCCTCACGGACCGTCAGGAACCGCCCCGGGACGACCGGCCGCGCCTCCCGGTTCTGCTGGACGGACAGCCGCACGTACTGCAGGCTGTCGCCGGCCGCGACGGCGTGCCGCAGCAGCAGGTCGGCCTCGGCGGGATGGCCGGGGACGTGCACGTGCCAGCCGGGGAGGGTGTCCAGCAGCGCGACGTCGCCGGGCGCCATGTGGGTGCGGCCGCCGGCCGGCCAGTCGTAGGAGCCGGCGGCGCTCACCAGCACCGCGCCGACGCCCTGGTGGACCAGGTCCAGCTTCACCTGCTCGAAGGGGCGCTCGATCAGGAAGCTGGCGAAGGTGTGCGCGATCGGCCGCATCCCGGTCAGCGCCAGCCCGCCCGCGGCCCCGATCAGCAGCTGCTCGCGGATGCCGACGTTCACCACCCGGTCCGGGTGGGCGCGGGCCGCCCCCGCGAACTGCGCGGCGCCGATGTCGGCGAGCACCAGCGCGGTGCGCGGGTCCTGGTCGAGCAGCTCGGCAGTGGTCAGCGCGAACTGGTCGCGCATCGTCAACTCTTCGGTGGTCATCGCGCGTCGTCTCCGCTCTCGGCCGTTCTCTGGGTCGGTTCTCGGGGTCGGTTCTCGGGGTCGGTTCGTGGGATCAGTTCTTGGGTTCGACGCGGGCCACCACCACGTGCGGGCGGCCCGGGTGCGGGGCGGTGAACGCCCGGTACAGCTCCTCGTGGTCGCGGCCGTCCACGGTCGCCGTCGACCAGCCCTCACCGGCGAACCGGGCCGCGATGCCACCGCTCCAGCCGTGCGTGGCCGAGGAGTTGTCGATCACCACGGCGTGCAGCCGCTCCAGCCCGTACGCGCCGGCGAAGGCCACCGCCTCGTGGTTGCTGCCCTCGTCGAACTCGGCGTCACCGATCAGCACCCACACCGCCGGCGACTCCAGGCCCTGCGCCCGCAGCCCCAACGCCGTGCCGACCGCCAGCGGCAGCCCGTGGCCCAGCGAGCCGGAGCCGATCTCCGCACCGGGCACCAGCAGCCGGTCCGGGTGGTGGCCGAGCGGCGAGTCGTACGCGCCGAAGCTCGGCAGCAGCTCCACCGGGAAGAAGCCCTTCGCGGCCAGCACCGCGTAGTACGCCATCGGGCCGTGGCCCTTGGACAGCAGGAACCGGTCCCGGTCCTGGGCGTCCACCGTCTCCGGGCGGACGTTCAGCACCCGGTCGTACAGCACCCACAGGGCGTCCAGGGTGGAGGTGGCGGCCGGCGTGTGCTTCTCGTCGCCGGTCATCAGCGAGATCAGGTGCGGCAGGTCGTCCCGGCCGAGCGCGGGGGCGCTGCCGAGGGTGCTCGTTGCGTCGCTCGTCATGGCCACGAGCATCCAACTTCAAGCCCGCTTCAAGTCAAGCACCGACCGGCGGTAGGCTCCGGGGGCATGACGCCCTCCCGGCACGACCGCCTCACCATCGGCCAACTCGCCGAGCGCAGCGGCCTCGCCACCTCCGCGCTGCGCTACTACGAGAGCCTCGGCCTGATCCACTCCGAGCGCACCACCGGAAACCAGCGCCGCTACGCCCGCTCCACGCTGCGCCGGATCGCCTTCGTCCGGGCCGCCCAGCAGGTCGGCCTCTCCCTGGACGAGGTCCGCACCGCCCTCGCCCGACTCCCGGACGACCGCGCCCCCACCCCCCGCGACTGGCACTCCGTGGCCGGCGCCTGGCAGCACCGCATCGACCGGCAGATTGCCGAACTCCAGCAGATGAAGGCCAAGTTGACGGGATGCATCGGCTGCGGCTGCCTCTCCCTGAGCCGCTGCGCGCTGTACAACGCCGACGACCGCGCCGGCGCCGCCGGACCGGGCGCCCGCTACCTGCTCACCCGCGACCCGGACGACGGGCCCGAGCCCGCTGTCGGACCCGAGGGATAGCCTTGCCCCGCCGCCGGGCGACCGGATTCGGCCATCCGTCGTCGAACCGGTTTCCCGGCCGTCTATGCTGCCCCCGAAAGCGCGTTCCACCGACGGGGGGCCGGACATGACCGATCATCAGGAGATCTCGCTCGACTGGATGTCCGGCGAACAGACTCCGCCGCCGTCCGCCGAACTGCGCCCCGAAGTGCCGCACCCGGCCCGGATGTACGACTACTACCTCGGCGGCAAGGACAACTTCCCCGCCGACCGGGCCGCCGCCGAGAAGGTGCTCGCGCTCAGCCCGCTGGTGCGGATCAGCGCGCTCGCCAACCGCGCCTTCCTGCAGCGCGCCGTCCGCACCCTCGCCGAGCAGGGCGTCCGCCAGTTCCTCGACATCGGCACCGGCATCCCCTCGGCGGGCAACACCCACGAGATCGCCCAGTCCGTCGCCCCCTCCGCCCGGGTCGCCTACCTGGACAACGACCCGATCGTGCTGGTGCACGGCCGGGCCCTGCTGGCCGGTGCCCGGCCGGGCAGCGTCGGCGTCCTGCAGGCCGACCTGCGCGACCCCGAGGCGATCCTCGCCGACCCCGCCGTCCGCGAACTGCTCGACCTCGACCGGCCGGTGGCCCTGCTGCTGTTCGCCATCCTGCACTTCGTCGACGACGCGGACGACCCGTACGCCATCGTCCGCACCCTGGTCGACGCCCTGCCCTCCGGCAGCTACCTGGCGCTCTCGCACGCCACCGCCGACTTCGTCGACCCGGCCGAGGCCGGGAAGGGCCCCGCCGTGTACCGCGCCGCGACCGCGCAGCTCACCATGCGCACCCGCGAGCAGGTGCTGCGCTTCTTCGACGGCCTGGAACTGCTCGACCCCGGCCTGGTCACCGCCCCGCTGTGGCGGCCCGACCAGGCCCCGCAGGACACCGACGGCCAGGTCGCCATCTGGTCCGGCGTCGCCCGCAAGCCCTGACGCCCGGCACCGCCCGGCGGCGGTGCGATCATGGGACTCCCCTCACCGACGGAGCCGCCGCCATGACCGCACTGCCGCCGCCCCTGGTCGACCCCTCCTGGCTGGCCGACCGCCTCGCCGACCCCGACCTGGTCGTCCTGGACGCGAGCGTCGGCGCGCACCGCCACGCCGCCCACCGCATTCCCGGCGCCCGCCCGTTCGACCTCGACGGCGCGCTCTCCGACCCCGCCTCCGACCTGCCGCACACCATGCCGTCGGCCGCCGACTTCCAGCGCGAACTGCGCGCCCTCGGCGTCCACGACCGCTCCACCGTGGTCGTGTACGACGCCGCGGGCATCTACTCCAGCCCCCGCGCCTGGTGGATGCTGCGCGCCATGGGCTTCGACCGGGCCGCCGTCCTGAACGGCGGACTGCCCGCCTGGCAGGCCGCCGGACACCCCGTCACCACCGACGAACTCCCGTACTCCCCGGGCGACTTCACCGCCCGCCCGCGCCCCGGCCTGCTGGTCGACCGGGACACCGTGGCCGCCGCCCTCGCCGACCCCGACACCGCCGTCCTGGACGCCCGCTCGCACGAGCGCTTCACCGGCGCCGCCCCCGAACCCCGCCCCCACCTGCGCCGCGGCCACCTTCCCGGCTCCACCAGCCTGCCCTTCACCGAACTCCTCACCCCCGACGGCCGCTACCTCCCCCTCCCCGACCTCCGCGCCCGCCTCGCCGCCGCCACCGCCGCCCGCCCCCGCCTCGTCACCACCTGCGGCTCCGGCGTCACCGCCTGCATCCTCGCCTTCGCCGCCCACCTCACCACCCACCCCGCCCCCGCCGTCTACGACGGCTCCTGGTCCGACTGGGGCCGCCCGGAAACCGACCTCCCCGTCACCACCGGCCCCTGACGGGCCGTCACCGCGTCCGGCGGCCCGTACTCCCGCAGCAGGGCGGCCTCGGCCGGCAGCCGTCCGCCCCACTGCTCTGCCAGCACCCGGAGGTCGTCCGGACGCCCCGCCGCCCGTGCCTGCTCGGCGAAGCGGAGCGCCAGCTCCCGGCGTTCGGCGGGGCCGAGCCCCGGCAGCCGGACCGCCTCGGCCGTCCAGTCCCGGAGGTGCTCGCGCAGGCCGGGGAACCAGGTCCAGAAGTGCGACCGCACCGCCCTGCCGTAGGCCGACTGCGCGAACCCGGTCCGGCCGTCCCGGGTCCGCCTCATCCGCAGCGCCTCGAACCGGGCGCGCAGGTCCGGGCCGGCCAGGGCGGACTCCTCGCCCGGCGATCCGCCGAGGAGGCGGAGCAGCCGATCGGCTCCCGCGACGACGGCGTCCACCGGCGCGCCTTCGAGCATCGCGCCGGCGAGCAGCAGGGCGCGCGCCCGGACGTCGGTCACCTCCCCCACCTGCCGGGCGACTTCGTCGCTGTGGTCGGTGACCTCCGCCAGCGCTGCGGCGAGCCGGTCGGCGAACGCCGCTCCGGGCCGGCCGTGTCCGCCGGTCCCGCCGACGGCCCTGGCCAGCCGGGCGATGTCCCGCATCGGCGCGGTCGCCAACAGCTCCGCGAGGAGCGGGAGTTCCGGACGCTCCAGGTCTTCCGGGCGGTGCGGCACCTCGTCGGCCCGCAGGTGCCGGGCCAGCACGGCACGGCCGCGGGGCCGTCCGAGCTCGACCGCCTGGTGCCGGAGTTCCGGCGCGAGCACCCGCTCGACCTCCGGCGAGAGGACCACGACCAGTCTGGCGCCGGTGCGCTCCGCCGCGGACCGGTGGACGTCCAGTGCTTCGAGCGCCGCCGGGCGGTCGTCCGCGGCCGCCGCCGACAGGTCCAGCAGCAGGCGGTCGTCGGGGCCGTGGTCCGGCCGGCCGTCCCGCGGCCCGATCGGCAGGTTCTCGAAGACCCCTGCCCGCCCCGGCAGTTCGTGCAGCAGGACGATGCCGGCGGCGCGCCGCCCGACGCCGGCCTCGCCGCCCAGGAGCACGGTCGCCCCCGGTTCGGTCAGTCGCTCGGCCGCCCGGCCCAGGTTGCGGGGCCGCACGAATCTCCGGCAGAGCCAGCGGCGATCGGCCGCCGCGATCCGGATCAGCTCGCGGGGGCACGGCGGCCCGCCCGGCGGGTGGATGTGGTTGTGCTGGTCGCCCGAGCCGGTGTGGACCGGCCCGTGGGCGGAGTCGATCCGGGTGCCGACCGGAGCGGTCACCTGCCCCGGTCGCTCTCGCGCCCGGACACTCCGCCGAACTGTGTTCGGGACACCCGGAGTTCGCCGCCGGTGACGTACTGGACACCCATCCCGTCGCCGCTGAACCGCGGGCCGACGTACAGATCGCCACTGCCCGTGTGGACCGGTCCGTGCGGCGAGTTGATCACCGTCCCGGTCAGGTCGCCGCCCACCGCGCCGACTCCGTCCCGCATCCGCGGCCGGTCCGCGCGCGCCGCCCTGCGGCGGCGATCCGCGGACGCTGCCCGCCGGGAGTCGGACCTGGCCAGTGCAGGCACCAGTTGCGCGAGGTCGTCCCCGATCCGGGCCAGGTCCGCCCGCGAGTTCCGCAGGTCGAGCCGGCGGTACTGGCAGTCGGCGAGTTCGGCGAGTTCCGCCGGCAGGCGGCCGCGGTCGAGTCGGACGGCGTCGGTGAGCACCGGGACGACCACGGCGCCGCTCTCGAACGCCTCGACGATCTCCCGCCCGGTCCAGTCGACCCGGCTCTCGCCGTCCCGGCCGTCCCGGCGCGCTCGCGGATCGAACCAGCGGCGGCCGATCACGGCGAGCAGGACGTGGCTCCGACGCACCGCGGTGATCAGTTCCCGGGGGAAGCGGCTGCCCGGCGGGATCGAGTCGCTCGCCCGGAACACCTGCCCGGGCCCGAACCTCGCCGACAGCTCGTGCTCCAGCAGCGCGGCGACCGCATCGCCGTCCCCGGTGCGGTAGTTGACGAAGACGACGGACACGCCGACACACCCCCAGCCATGGACATGCCGCAATCTTCGTCGAAATCCCCGCACCCGTCGAGAACGCGGGCGCTCAGAGCTCCGCCGCCCCCTCGGGCTCCCGGGGGGCGGTGCGGAAGAGGCGGCTGGGCCACCACATGCGGTGGCGGAGGTCGGCGGTGAGGGCGGTGACCAGGACGGAGCGGACCACCAGGGTGTCGAGCAGGACGCCGAGGGCGACGGCGAAGCCGATCTCGGCGAAGCCCACGACCGGCAGCGTGCCGAGGACCGCGAAGGTCGCGGCGAGGATCAGGCCGGCGGAGGTGATGACGCCGCCGGTGGCGGCGAGGCCGGCGACGGCGCCGCGGCGGGTGCCGAGGTGGGCGGACTCCTCCCGGACCCGGGTCATCAGGAAGATGTTGTAGTCGATGCCGAGCGCGACCAGGAACACGAAGACGAACAGCGGGAACGCCTGGTCCTGGCCCTCGAAGTGGAAGACGTGCGCGAAGAAGAACGCGCTGATCCCGAGCGCCGCCGCGTACGACAGCACCACGGTGGCGATCAGCACCAGCGGCGCCACGACGGCGCGCAGCAGGGCGGCGAGGATCAGCAGGACCACGCCCAGCACCAGCGGAATGATCGTCCGGTTGTCGTGCGTCGCGGCCCGCCCCGCGTCCAGCAGCACGGCGCTGGAGCCGCCGACCTTCGCGTCCGCGCCGGGCACGGCGTGCACGGCTTCGCGGACCCGGTCGACGGTGGCCCGGGCGGCCGCGCTGTCCGGCGCGTCGGTGAGCGTCGCCGGGAACAGCGCCTCCCCGCCGCGCACCTCGGCGGGCCCGATCCCGGCGATGCCGGGGGTGGCCGCGACGGCCTGCCGGACGGCGTCCATCGGCGGCCCGGCATTGCCGACCACCGTCAGCGGGGCGCCCGTCCCGCCGGGGAAGTGCGCCGCCAGCACCTGCTGGCCGGTGACGGAGTCGGGCGTGCCGGTGAACGTCCCGGCGGTGCTCAGGCCGGTCGCGTTCAGCGACACCAGCCCGGCGGTGCAGGCGGCCAGCGCCAGCGCGGTGCCGATCCACACCTTGCGCGGGCGGTGGGCGATCCAGGCGCCGATCCGCGCCCACCGTCCGGTGCGGGTCGGCTCGGGCGTGCCGAAGCCGGGCCGCACCGGCCAGAACACCCAGCGTCCGAACGCCACCAGCAGCGCGGGCAGCAGGGTGAGCATCGCCAGCAGCGCGACGGCCACGCCGATCGCGCAGACCGGGCCGAGGCCCCTGGTGGAGTTCATGTCGGCGATCAGCAGGCACAGCATCGACGCGGCGACGGTCGCCGAACTCGCCAGGATCGCCGGCCCGGCCCGGTGCAGGGCGGCGGCCATCGCCTCGTGGCGGTCCTCGTGGCGCCGCAGCTCCTCCCGGTAGCGGGCGGTCAGCAGCAGCGCGTAGTCGGTGCCCGCGCCGAGCACCAGCACGATCAGGATGCCGGCGCTCTGCCCGTTGACGGTCAGTCCGGCGTGCGCCGCGAACAGGTAGATCACCGCCTCGGCGACCGCCAGCGCGGCGCCCGCGGACAGCAGCGGCAGCACCCACAGCACCGGGCTGCGGTAGGTGAGCAGCAGCAGCACGATCACCACGGTGACGGTCGAGTACAGCAGCGTGCCGTCGATGCCCGCGAACGCCTTCGCCTGGTCGGCGCCGATCCCGGCGGGCCCGGTGACGTGCGTGACCAGGCCGGGCTGTGCACCGGCGGAGGCGGTGGCGCGCAGGCTGTCCACGGCGGGGCCGAGGTTGTTCCAGCCGGTGGTGCCGACCTGCACGGGCACCACGGTCTGCAGGGCCTGCCCGTCCGCGGAGGCGACCGGCCCGACGACCGGCGCGACCACGTGCGGGGCGCCGGTGAACGCCTCGGCGTCACGGACGGCCTTGGCGTGGTCCTCGACGGTGATGCCGCCCGCCCGCTGGTAGACCACCACGGCGTCGGCGGTGTCCACCGGCCGGAACAGGCGCTGCGCCTCCAGCACCTGCGTGGACTCGGCGTTCGCGGGAAGCCAGCTGGACGCCTGGTTGTCCTCGGCGCCCATCAGCTTCCCGGCCAGCGGCGCGGCGACCAGCAGCACCACCAGCCAGAGCCCCAGGACCACCCACTTGCGGCGCCGCCCGCACGGCAGCGCCGCCCACCCGTTGCCGGAACTCATCGTGACCGGCCCCCAAGCTCAGGACCCCGGGCGGGCCTGCCGCCGCGCCCTCGTCGTTCCAGCATCCCGCCGCCCCCGGCCCCTCGCGCGGCGGCCGCCGGGTCGCCGGTCGGTCCCGGGCGCCGTCCCGGACGGGGGTCAGGCCCGGCGCTGCTCCAGCTGCTGCCACAGTTCGCGGACCCGGGCGGTGAGCTGCTCCAGGTCGCCGCTGTTGTCGAGCACCAGGTCGGCGACGGCGAGCCGGTCCTCGCGGGTGGCCTGGGCGGCCATCCGGGCCCGGGCCTCGTCCTCGGGCATGCCGCGCAGCTCGGTGAGCCGGCGCAGCCGCTCGGCGTCGGGGACGTCGACGACCACGACCAGGTCGTACAGCGGGGCGAGTCCGTTCTCGGCGAGCAGCGGGACGTCGTGCACGACGACCGCGTCCGGGCCGGCGGCGGCCTCCAGTTCGGCGGAGCGGGCCCGGACCAGCGGGTGAACGATGGCGTTCAGCGCGGCCAGCCGGGCCGGGTCCCCGAACACGATCCGGCCGAGCGCGGGGCGGTCGAGCGAGCCGTCGGGGAGCAGCACCCCGGGGCCGAACTCGGCGGCCACCGCGGCCAGTCCGGGCGTTCCTGGGGCGACCACCTCACGGGCGATCAGGTCCGAGTCGACGATCACCGCGCCCAGCGCGGCCAGTTGGCGGGAGACCTCGCTCTTGCCCGCGCCGATGCCGCCCGTCAGTCCGATCCTCAGCATGCCGTCAGGTTACCGGCCCGTACCGGGGCGGTCGGCGGGAGCCGCCCCGGAGCGAACGCGGGGCGAACTCCACGGGAACTCTCGGACCGTCCCCTCAAGGGCCGCCCGAAAAAAGTTGTCCATACAGCTCTACGGACCGTCCCGGGCCGCTAGGGTGCCGAACACCTGCATCGAACACCCTCGCCACCCTCGAACGATCGGAGCACCACCCGTGTCCAGCAACTGGCCCGCCGGCCCGCGCCGGGTCCTGGTCGTCGGCATCGACGGCGTCCGCCTCGACCTGCTTCCCGGCCTGCACACCCCGCACCTGGACGCGGTCGCCGCCGCCGGCTTCCTCGGCGCCGTCGAGGTGGACGACGCCACCCCGACCATGTCCGGCCCGTGCTGGGCGACCATCGTCACCGGCGTCGGCGTCGCCAAGCACGGCGTGCTCGGCAACCACCTCGGCGGCCACCGCCTCGACGTGTTCCCGGACTTCACCACCCGCCTGGCCAAGCAGCACCGCCGCCGCACCTTCGCGGTCGGCGGCTGGGAGCCGCTGTTCCTGGCCCGCGACGGCGGCCCGCTGTTCAACGCCCCCGGCCGCCTCTCGTACATCGCGCCGCTGGAGGACACCCCGGAGGCCTGGGAGGTCTGCGACGAGCGGGTCACCGCCGAGGCCGAGTACGTGCTCGCCCGCTCCGACGACGACCCGCAGGCGTCCTTCGTCTACCTCGGCGCGGTCGACGAGACGGCGCACTTCCGCGGCTGCGGCGAGGACTACCGCCGTTCGGTCGAGGCCGCCGACGTCCGCCTCGGCCGCCTGCTGGCCGCGCTGCGCGAGCGCTCCACGTACGCCGCCGAGGAGTGGACGGTCATCGTGGTCACCGACCACGGGCACGTGGACGCCGGCGGCCATGGCGGGCGCAGCGACCTGGAGCGCACCGCGTGGATCGCCGCCTGCGGCCCCGGCATCGCCCCCGGTGCCCCGGTCGGCCCGCTGCACCACACCGACGTCGCCGCGCACGTGTACGCGGCCCTGGAGATCGCCCCCGACCCGCACTGGACGCTCGACGGCCGCCCCTTCACGGCCGCCGTGCCGACCGGCCGTCAGACCAGGTCGACCGACTCGCCGGCGGTGAGCATCCGGTACTCCACGCCGCCGGTGCCGGGGCCCTGCGGGCCGAGCAGCCGCCCGTGGACGGCCTGTCCGGCCTCGCTGAGGGTCGCCTCGTGGATCGCCACCGCCTGCCGGGGCCGGGCGTCGCGCAGGTAGTCGACCAGCTCGCCGACCCGCAGCCACGGCGCGCCGAGCGGCAGCAGCAGCGTGTCGACGGTGTCCGGCGGGACGGTCAGCGCGTCCCCCGGGTGGAACACCCGGCCGCCGAGCAGGAACCCGATGTTGGGGATCCGCTCGATGTCCGGGTGGATCTCCGCGTGCCACTCGCCGTGCACCGTCACCGGCAGCCCGTCCAGGTCGAAGGCGTCGCCCTCGCCGACCACCGTGACCCGCGCCCCGATCCCCTCCAACTGCCGGGCCACCGACCGGTTGGTGTACACCCGCAGCCCCGGGTTCGCCGCCACGGCCGCCCGCACCTGCGGCTCGGTGAAGTGGTCCGCGTGCTCGTGGGTGATCAGCAGGGCGCTCACGCCCCGCACCACCTCGGGGCCGCTGAACATGCCGGGATCGATCAGCACCGCCCCCTCGGCGTGCTCGATCCGGACGCAGGCATGGCCGAACTTCGTCAGTCGCATGCGGCCAAGCCTAGGACGCGGGCACCAGTGCGGGGGGCTCTGCCGCGCGCGGCGCGGGCACGGCGGGCGGGGTCAGCGGCGGCAGTTCGACGTGCTCGCTGAGGCCGATGACCCGGTGCAGGCGGCGCAGCGGGGCGGGCGCCCACCAGTTGAGCCGGCCGAACAGCGACATCGTGGCGGGCACCAGCAGGGTGCGGACCAGTGTCGCGTCGACCGCGACGGCCACGG
Source organism: Kitasatospora sp. NPDC059646 (assembly GCF_042734615.1). Taxonomy (NCBI): domain Bacteria; kingdom Bacillati; phylum Actinomycetota; class Actinomycetes; order Kitasatosporales; family Streptomycetaceae; genus Kitasatospora; species Kitasatospora sp. NPDC059646. The sequence goes on along the minus strand of NZ_JBHWDS010000017.1, from coordinate 46,474 downwards.
CCAGGGCGACGCCCATCTGTTTGACCATCAGCATCTGTCCGGCGGCGAACCCGGCGAACACGATCACCATCAGCAGGCCGGCCGAGGTGATGATCCGGCCGCTGCGCTGCAGCCCCAGCTCCACCGACCGCAGGCAGCCGTGGCCCTGGTCGTGCAGCTCCTTGATCCGGGAGAGCAGGAACACCTCGTAGTCCATCGACAGGCCGAACGCGAAGGCAAACACCAGCACCGGGATGATCGTCTCCAGGCCGCCGGTCGGGGTGAAACCGAGCAGCCCGCTGAAGTAGCCGTGCTGGAACACCAGGGTCAGCGCGCCGAGCGACGCACCCAGCGACAGCACGTTCATCAGCAGCGCCTTGACCGGCAGCACCACCGACCCGGTCATCATGAACAGCAGCACCAGCGTCCCGGCCGCGACCAGGCCCAGCGCCCACGGCCCCCGCGAGCCGATCTCGTGCTGGAAGTCGACCAGCGACGCGGCGTCGCCCGTCACGTACGTCTCCAGTCCGCCGCGGTGCTCGCGCAGCTCGCCGACCACCCGCTTGGCCTCCGCGCCCTGCGGGTCGCCCTTCACCAGCACGTCCACGGTCTGCACCCGGTCCGAGACGGGCGTCACGGCCCGCACCCCGGACACCCCCGGCAGCTTCGCGACCACCGTGTCCGCGTAGCTCTGCGCCTGCTGCGCGGTGCCCGCCACGACCACCTGCACGGGGGCCGGGGACTGCTGCGGGAAACGTTCCTGCACGGTCTCGGCGACCTGCCGGGACGCGAAGCTCTTCGGCAGCACGTCGGCACCCGAGTTGCGGAAGTGCGAGCCCAGGAACGGCGCGCCCGCCGCGAGCAGCAGCGCCACGCACGCCAGCATCACCGGCACCGCCCGCCGCTGCACCCGGCGCACCGTCCGGGAGAAGAACCCCTCGTCCGGGACGGGCGCGGTCGGCGCCTTGATCCGGCGCCCCATGAAGCCCAGCAGCGCCGGCACCAGCGTCAGCGCCGCCGCGACCGCGATCACCACCACGCTCACGCCCGCCGCCGCGACCGCCCGGAACACCGGGCTGGTGAACACGAACAGGCCGCTCAGCGCCACCGCGACCGTCAGCCCCGAGAACGCCACCGTCCGGCCGGCCGTCGCCGCCGTCCGCTCCACCGCCTGCGCGATCGTCGCACCGTGGCCGCGCTCCTCCCGGAACCGGTTCACCATCAGCAGCGCGTAGTCGATCGAGAGGCCCAGGCCCAGCACCGTAGCGATCGGCAGCACGGACGTGTCGATGTCCATGATCCGGCTGAAACCGAACATCGCCAGCAGCGCCCCGCCCACCGAGGCCACCGCCCCGATGCCCGGCAGCCCCGCCGCGGCCAGCCCGCCGAACACCAGCACCATCACGATCAGGGTGAGCGGCAGCGTGACGATCTCCCCGAACCGGGTGTCCTTCGCGGTCTGGTCCTTCACCTCCTGCTGCAGCACCAGATCACCGCCCACCACGGTGTGCGCGCCGTCCGCGGTGATCTGCTCCAGCCGGTCCGTCACCGCGCTCAACTGCTTGGCCGACGACCCGTCCGCCATCCGCACGCTCACCAGCGACGCCTTGCCGTCCGCCGCGGTCAACTGCCCGCCGGTCGAGTACGTGTCCGCCACCGAGAGCACGCCCGGCAGCTTCGCCACGTCCGAACTCGCCTGCTGAACGGCCGCCTTCACGCCTCCGGCAGCCACCGCAGGCCCGTCCACCACCGCCGTCACGGTGCCCTGCACCGGATCCGCGGCCTGCACCACGGACGTACCGCGCGCCGACTCCGACCCCCCGTTGCCGGTCCCCGCCACCGACCCCTCGAACACCCGCCCGCCGATCAGCACCCCCACCGCGAGCACCACCGCCCAGAACCCCAACACCCAGCGCCGGTGCCGGAAACACACCCGCCCGAGCGCGGCCAACCGCCCTCGAACCTGGAAAACCTGGACCTCTGCTGCTGCGGTGGAGCGAGAGCTTCGCATGTGCGGGGCGCCTTTCGGACAACTGCCCCCAAGGTATGCGCGACTTCCCGAACGTCCTATAGCCGGACGATGAGCCTCATCTCACAATTCCCTTCACATAAACGCCACTTAAGCTCCCCACCTCCCCCAGATCGGCAGCCCCAAGGCCACCAGACGCCCCCCACCAGACCCTCGGGCGAGCAGAGCACGGAGCCAGCCCCACACAGCGCAGCACACCCCCGCCGACCAGGCCCGCAGGCGGTTCGCAAGGCCGGCCGCGCGCAGCACACCCTCGGCCGGCGACTGCTCGGGACCCCAGCCACACGCAACGCGCACCCCTCCCCACCAGCCCCCCACGCAGCACGCCCTCCTCGCCAAACCCCCGGGCAGCCGCAAAGCCGGCCCCAGCCACGCGCAGCGCAGCACCCCCCTCACCGCCCGCGACGCGCAGCGCTCCTGTCTCGGGCCACCCCCGGGCAGCCGCAAAGCCAGCCCCAGCCGCGCGTGGCATGCGCCCCCTCCCTCACCAGCTGCGCGGAGCGCACCCTTGCTGGCGGGTGCTCGGGTGGGCGGGTGGGCGCAAAGACAGGAACCCCCCACCCAGGGAATGCCTGGGCAGGGGGTTCCTGTTCGCGTCAGCTACTCAGCAGCCGAAGCGCAGAGCTTCAGCTCTGGCCACCGGCCAGCTTCTCGCGGAGCGCAGCCAGCGCCTCGTCGGAGGCAAGCGCGCCGGAGCCCTCGTCGCTGCTGGAGGAGTACGAGCCGCCACCGGACACCGGGGCCTCCTCGCCGGCCTCGGCGGCAGCAGCCGCGTCCGCCTCGCGGGACTTGATGACCTGGGCCTGGTGCTGCTCGAAGCGGGCCTGGGCCTCGGCGTACTGCCGCTCCCACTCCTCGCGCTGCTTCTCGAAGCCGGGCAGCCAGTCGTTCGCCTCGGGGTCGAAGCCCTCCGGGTAGATGTAGTTGCCCTGGTCGTCGTAGGAGGCGGCCATGCCGTACAGGGTCGGGTCGAACTCGACCGACGCCGGGTCGGCACCGAGGGACTCGTTGGCCTGCTTCAGCGAGAGGCTGATGCGACGACGCTCGAGGTCGATGTCGATGACCTTGACGAAGATCTCGTCGCCGACCTGGACGACCTGCTCCGGGATCTCGACGTGGCGCTCGGCCAGCTCGGAGATGTGGACCAGGCCCTCGATGCCCTCGTCCACGCGGACGAACGCACCGAACGGAACCAGCTTGGTGACCTTACCCGGCACGACCTGCGAGATCTGGTGCGTGCGGGCGAACTGCTGCCACGGGTCCTCCTGGGTCGCCTTCAGCGACAGGGAGACGCGCTCGCGGTCCATGTCCACGTCGAGAACCTCGACGGTGACCTCCTGGCCGACCTCGACAACCTCGTTCGGGTGGTCGATGTGCTTCCAGGACAGCTCGGAGACGTGCACCAGGCCGTCGACGCCGCCGAGGTCCACGAACGCACCGAAGTTGACGATCGAGGAGACGACGCCGGAGCGGACCTGGCCCTTCTGCAGGGTGGTGAGGAAGGTCTGGCGGACCTCGCTCTGGGTCTGCTCCAGCCAGGCGCGGCGGGACAGGACCACGTTGTTGCGGTTCTTGTCCAGCTCGATGATCTTGGCCTCGAGCTCCTTGCCCACGTAGGGCTGGAGGTCGCGGACGCGACGCATCTCGACCAGCGAGGCCGGGAGGAAGCCGCGGAGGCCGATGTCGAGGATGAGACCACCCTTGACGACCTCGATGACGGTACCGGTGACGATGCCGTCCTCTTCCTTGATCTTCTCGATCGTGCCCCAGGCGCGCTCGTACTGGGCGCGCTTCTTGGACAGGATCAGGCGACCCTCCTTGTCCTCCTTCTGGAGAACCAGGGCCTCGATGTTGTCGCCGACGGCAACAACCTCGTGGGGGTCGACGTCGTGCTTGATCGAGAGCTCACGGGACGGGATGACACCCTCGGTCTTGTAACCGATGTCGAGGAGCACCTCGTCACGGTCGACCTTCACGATGACGCCCTCAACGATGTCGCCGTCGTTGAAGTACTTGATGGTCTCGTCGATCGCGGCGAGGAACGCGTCCGCGTCGCCGATGTCGTTGACCGCAACCTGCGGGGTGGTGCTGACAGAGGTGTCGGTGGGGCTCGTCATTAGGAAAAGGGCTCCGGTACGGACATGAAGTCGTAGTAATGCCACGCGGAGGGCCCTGATCGCTCCCACCGAAAGCCGTACAGGCCAGAAAACGGCCACCGAAACGATTCCAGCGATCGGAATCCCGGTGTCCGTCTGACGACCGTGGGGTCTTCGACAGATGCGAGCGCGACCTGCTCCGTCCGAGGCGCGCAGGCCCGCAGCGCAACTTGTAGCATACGGGGACACCCGGGCACGGTCAACGCCGAAGTCGGCGAGACCGGTAGAGGCCGGGACGGATCAGGCCATATCCTCCGAAGGCGCACCTCGCGGCGGCTCGAACACCGGCCCTACCCCGGATGCCACGGCCCGACCCGGTTCCGTACGGGAGTACAGGACCGGCTCCGCGGCAGCGGCGCTTCCGCATTCGACAGCCTACGTGACGGATTCCATGACCCACTCCACCACCCCCGGTTCCGACGAGCCCCGCGACTACGACCCGGCCGGGTACGACGTCCCGAGCGCCTACCACACCGATGCCGACGAGGACGACGACGGCGACGAGACGCTGCGGCGGGAGGCCGGCGAGGAGGAGTCCAGCCGGGCCAGCCGGCACTGGTGGGACCGGAACGCGGACGACTACCAGGACGAGCACGGCGAGTTCCTCGGCGACGACCGGTTCACCTGGTGCCCGGAGGGCCTGGACGAGGCCGAGGTGCGGCTGCTGGGCGACCCGGCGGCGCTGAAGGGCGCGGCCGTGCTGGAGATCGGCTCGGGCGCCGCCCAGTGCTCGCGCTGGCTGGCGGCGCAGGGCGCCCGGCCGGTCGCGCTGGACATCTCGTACCGGCAGTTGCAGCACTCGCGGCGGATCGACCTGGGCCGCGGCCTGGAGCCGGTCGCGGTGGTGCAGGCGGACGGCGCGGTGCTGCCGTTCGCGGACGGCTCGTTCGACCACGCGTGCTCGGCGTACGGCGCGGTGCCGTTCAGCGCGGACACCGCGCGGCTGATGCGCGAGGTGCACCGGGTGCTGCGGCCGGGCGGGCGGTGGGTGTTCTCGGTGACGCACCCGATCCGCTGGGCGTTCCCGGACGAGCCCGGCGAGGAGGGCCTGACGGCGTCCTCCTCGTACTTCGACCGCACCCCGTACGTCGAGCAGGACGAGCACGGCGTGGCGACCTACGTCGAGCACCACCGGACGCTGGGCGACCGGGTGCGGGAGCTGGTCGGGGCCGGGTTCACGCTGCTCGACCTGATCGAGCCGGAGTGGCCGGAGCACCTGGAGCAGGAGTGGGGCGGCTGGAGCCCGCTGCGCGGCCGGCACATCCCCGGGACGGCGATCTTCGTCGCCCGCCGGGACGGCTGACGGTGCGCACCGGGGGGCGCGAACTGCCGGTCCGCACCGCGCTGGGACCGCTCGCGGCGGCGCTGGAGGAGCACGGCACGGCCGTGCTGTCCGCGCCGCCCGGCACCGGCAAGACCACCCTGGTGCCGCTCGCCCTGGCGGGGCTGCTGGACGCTCCCCCCGCTCCCGGGCCGCCGCGCCGGGTGCTGGTCGCCGAGCCGCGCCGGCTGGCGGTGCGGGCCGCGGCGCGCCGGATGTCCTGGCTGCTGGGCGAGCCGGTCGGCGGACCGGTCGGGTTCACGGTGCGCGGCGAGCGCCGGGTCGGCCCGGACACCCGGGTCGAGGTGGTCACCACCGGCGTGCTGCTGCAGCGCCTGCAGCGCGACCCCGAACTGCCGGACGTGGACGCGGTGGTCCTCGACGAGTGCCACGAGCGGCACTTGGACGCGGACACCGCGCTGGCGTTCCTGCTCGACGTCCGGGCCGCGCTCCGCCCCGAGCTGCGGCTGCTGCTGGCCTCCGCGACCGCCGACACCGACGCCTGGGCCGAACTGCTGGGCGGGGCGCCGGTGGTGGCCGCCGAGGGCGTCTCGCACCCGGTCGAGACGGTGTGGGCGCCGCCGCCGGGCGCGGTCCGGCCGCCGCACGGGACGCGGGTCGACCCGGCGCTGCTGGAGCACGTCGCGGCGACGGTGCGCCGGGCGCTGGCCGAACGCGACGGGGACGTGCTGTGCTTCCTGCCGGGCGTGGGCGAGATCGCCCGGGTGGCCGCGCAGTTGGACGGCGTCGAGGTGCTGCAGCTGCACGGGCAGGCGCCGCAGGCGGTGCAGGACGCGGCGCTGGGCCCCGGCGAGCGGCGGCGGGTGGTGCTGAGCACCTCGGTCGCCGAGTCCTCGCTGACGGTGCCGGGCGTGCGGGTGGTGGTCGACTCGGGGCTGACCCGGGAGCCGCGCACCGACCACGCCCGCGGCCTGTCCGGGCTGGTCACCGTCCGCACCTCGCTGGCCGCGGCCCGGCAGCGCGCCGGGCGGGCCGGGCGCGAGGCCCCCGGCACGGTGTACCGGTGCTGGGCGGAGGCGGAGGACGCCCGCGCCGCCCGCTTCCCGACGCCCGAGATCGCGCTCGCCGACCTGACCTCGTTCGCCCTGCAGGCCGCCTGCTGGGGCGCCCCGGACGCCACCGGCCTCACCCTGCCCGACCCGCCGCCCGCCGGTGCGCTGGCCGCCGCCCGCGGCACGCTGCGCGCGCTGGACGCGGTCGACGCCGACGGCCGCCCCACCGAGCGCGGCCGGGCGATCGCCCGCACCGGGCTGCACCCACGGCTGGCCCGCGCGCTGCTCGACGGCGCCGCCGCGGTCGGCCCGCGGCGCGCCGCCGAACTCGTCGCGCTGCTCTCCGAGGAGCCGCCGCGCGCCCTCGGCGACGACCTCGCCGGGATCTGGCGCACCGTCAGGCAGGGCACCGACCCGTACGCGCGCCGCTGGAAGGAGGAGACCCGCCGGCTGGAACGCGCCGTGGGGCAGCCCTCCGGCGGCGGTGGCGGGCCGTCGGACGCGGCGGCCGCCGGGCTGGTGGTCGGGCTGGCGTACCCGGAGCGGGTCGCCCGGGCGCGGGACGGCGCGGAGGGCGCGTACCTGATGGCGTCGGGGACGGCGGCCCAACTCCAGGGCGGCTCCCGGCTGCCGGCCGGCGGGTGGCTGGCGATCGCGGTGGCCGACCGGCCCGCCGGGTCGCCGTCGGCGCGGGTGCTGCGCGCGGTCGCGATCGACGAGGCGACGGCCCGCCGGGCGGCCGCGCCGCTGCTGGACGGGCGGGAGGAGGTCGGCTGGTCGGCCCGGCAGCGGGAGGTGACGGCCCGTCGGGTGGAGACCCTCGGCGCGATCGAGCTGGCCGCGGCGCCGCTGACCGCGCCGGATCCGGCACTGGTGCGCGAGGCGCTGCTGACCGGACTCGCACGGGAGGGCATGTCGGCCCTGTTGAGCTGGCCGCCGGCCGCGGCGGGGCTGCGCGAGCGTCTGGCGTTCCTGCACCGCACCCTCGGCGGGGAGTGGCCGGACGTCGGCGACGCGGCGCTGCTGGCGGCCGCCGGGCAGTGGTTGGAGCCGGAGCTCTCCCGGGCCCGCCGCCGCGCCGACCTGGAACGGATCGACACCGCGGCCGCGTTGCAGCGCCTGCTGCCGTGGGCGAGCGGCGAGGCGGGGCGGCTGGACGAGCTCGCCCCCGAGCGGATCACCGTGCCGAGCGGCAGCCGGGTCCGGGTCGACTACTCCGGCGACCGGCCCGTTCTCGCCGTCAAGCTCCAGGAGCTGTTCGGCTGGGACGCCGCCCCGGCGCTGGCCGGCGGCCGCGCCCCGCTCACCGTCCACCTGCTGTCCCCCGCCGGCCGGCCGGCGGCCGTCACCGGTGACCTGGCCGCGTTCTGGCGCGAGGGCTACCGGGCCGTCCGCGCCGAGCTGCGCGGCCGCTACCCCCGCCATCCCTGGCCGGAGGACCCGACCACCGCCGAAGCCACCCGCCGGGCCAATCCGCGCAAGTGACGCCGCGTCGGCCGAGGGGGCGTCAGCGGCGCCTGGTCGGGGTGGTCGTGCGGGTGTTGCGCCTCGGCGTGCTGCGGTCGCCGTCGGGGTGCGTCGCCCCCGGCGTCGTCCGCGGGGTGGCGGGAGCAGGGGTGGCGGGAGCCGGGGTGGTCCTCGGCTCCTCGGCGGTCCGGGACGGCGACGGCGTGGGCGGGGCGCCGGGGGACGGCGACCAGGTGGAGGTGGGTGCGGCGCTCGGCGCCGCCGCGGGCACGGGGGCGACCGGGCGCGGGGGCGGCTGCCGGACGGGGCCCGGTCCGGCCGTGCACGCCGCGCCGCCGGCCATCAGCGCGGCTGCTGCCAGCACCATCCCCGCCCGCGTTCTTCCGCCCTGCGGCACCGTCATCGCTGCGCTCCCCCTTGCCCTTCGAACACCGGCGTGCGGAGCCTACTGGTTGCCGCGGTCCGCCCCCGGCCACTCCGCGGCGAGGACCGCCATGTCGATGTCGTCGATCCACCGGTCGCCGTACCGCAGGACCTGGCGGCGGATCCCCTCCACCTTGAAGCCGGCCTTCTCGTAGGCGCGTTGGCCGCGTGCGTTGAACGCGTAGACGCCCAGCGAGACCCGGTTCAGGCCGAGGGTGCGGATGGCGTGGTCGGTGGCCATCCGGACGGCCTCGGTGCCGAAGCCGCGGTCGCGGCCGTCGGGCCCGATGCAGATCCGCAGGTTGCAGGAGCGGTTGGGCTCGTCCCACTCGTTCAGGACGACCTCGCCGACGCCGCGGCCGGTGGACCGGTCGACGATGATCAGGTCGAGCCGGTCGGGCTGCTCGTTGCGGGTGGAGTACCACTCGACGATGCGCTTCTCCATCGCCTCGTCCCACTCGGGCGCCACCGGGGTGTGCACGGGCGAGGTGTACTTCAGCACGTCCGGGTCCTGGAGCATGACCCGCAGCCAGGGCAGGTCCTCCTCCGGCCGGACCGGGCGGAGGACGATCCGCTCCCCCTCCAGCGTCGGCTTGTCGGCGAACGTGGCAGCGGGAGCGGCGGGTTGATCAGTCATTCGGCCAGTCTCCGAGCCCCGGGCGGGCGCCTGCAAGCGATTTGGCGGGCGCCGCCCGGGGCCGGGCGGTCAGTGTGCGGCGGCCTCCCAGTCGGCGCCGACGCCGACCGAGACGTCGAGCGGGGCGCGCAGCGGGTACGCGCCGGCCATCTGCTCGCGGACCAGGGCCTCGACCTGCTCGCGCTCGCCGGGGGCGACTTCGAGGACGATTTCGTCGTGGACCTGGAGCAGCATCCGGCTGCCGAGGCCGGCGGCGCGGAGGGCTTCGTCGACCCGGAGCATGGCGATCTTGACGATGTCGGCGGCGGAGCCCTGGATGGGGGCGTTGAGGGCCATCCGTTCGGCCATCTCGCGGCGCTGGCGGTTGTCGCTGGTGAGGTCGGGCAGGTAGCGGCGGCGGCCGAGCAGCGTCTCGGTGTAGCCGACGGCGCGGGCCTCCTCGACCACGTTGTGCAGGTAGTCGCGGACGCCGCCGAAGCGCTCGAAGTAGGTGTCCATCAGGCCCTGGGCCTCGGCGGGCTTGATGCCGAGCTGCTGGGACAGGCCGTACGCGGACAGGCCGTAGGCGAGGCCGTACGACATGGCCTTGATCTTGCGGCGCATCTCGGCGTCGACCGCGTCGGGGGCGACCGAGAAGACCTGCGAGGCGACGGTGGTGTGCAGGTCCTCGCCGGAGGCGAAGGCCTCGATCAGGGCGGCGTCCTCGGACAGGTGGGCCATGATGCGCAGTTCGATCTGCGAGTAGTCGGCGGTGAGCAGCGTCTCGTAGCCCTCGCCGACCACGAAGGCGCGGCGGATGGCGCGGCCCTCCTCGGTGCGGACGGGGATGTTCTGCAGGTTCGGGTCCTGCGAGGAGAGGCGGCCGGTGGCGGCGACCATCTGGTTGAAGGTGGTGTGGATGCGGCCCTGCGGGGAGACCGTCTTGAGCAGGCCCTCGACGGTGGTGCGCAGCTTGGCCTGGTCGCGGTGGCGGAGCAGGATGACCGGCAGTTCGTTGTCGGTCTGGGTGGCGAGCCAGGTGAGGGCGTCGGCGTCGGTGGTGTAACCGGTCTTGATCTTCTTGGTCTTGGGCAGGCCGAGGTCGCCGAACAGGACCTCCTGGAGCTGCTTGGGCGAGCCCAGGTTGAACTCGCGGCCGGCGGCGGCGTGCGCCTCCTCGACGCAGCGCTGGATCTCGGCGGCGAACTGGGCCTCCAGGCCCTGCAGCCAGGCGCGGTCGGCGGCGATGCCGTAGCGCTCCATGCGGGCGAGGAGTTCGGCGATCGGCAGTTCCATGTCGTGGAAGAGCTGCACGGCGCCGACCTCGGCGAGCCGGGTGTCGAAGAGTTCGGCGAGGTCGTGGACGGCGCGGGCCTCGGTCATCAGGGCCTGGGCGCCGGCGCTCGGGTCGGGCTCGTCGGCGTCGAAGCTGAGCTGGCCGGTCTCGGCCTGGGCGGCGGGGGCGAGCGAGCGGGCCAGGTACTCCTCGGCGAGGACGTCGAGGGTGAAGGCGCGGCGGCCGGGCTTCTCCAGGTAGGCGGCGAGCGCGGTGTCGGCGGTGACGCCGGCGAACTGCCAGCCCTGTTCGGCGAAGGCCCGCATGACCTGCTTGGCGATGTGCAGGGCCTTGGGGCGCTTGGGGTCGGCGAGCCAGGCGGTGAACGCGCGGTCGTCGTCCTCCTCCAGCGCGGCGGGGTCGAACCAGGCGGCGGCGGTGCCGGTGGCGAGGGCGACCTGCTTGACCCGGCCGGCGCCGAGGGCCCACTCGTAGTCGGCGGCGAGGGCGGTGCGGGCGCCGTCGGCGGTGTGCTCCTCCAGCCAGGCGGCGAGCGCGCCGGGGACGGTCAGCAGGTCGCCCTCGACGGCGGGGCCGGTGGGGACCTCGGCGGCGGCGGTCCCGGCGCCGGCCGGGTCGATGCCCTGCACGCGGTCGCGGAAGTTGGGGTTGCGGAACTCCAACGCCTCCATGATCCGGGCGATTTCCTCCCGGTCGAACGGCGTGCGCTCCAGCTGGGGGACGGTGAGCGGGAGTTCGACGTCCCGGACGAGCTCGGTGAGGATCCGGTTGCGCTTGACGGAGTCGAGGTGCTCGCGGAGCTTCTCGCCGATCTTGCCCTTGACCTCGTCGGCCCGGTTGACCAACTCCTCGAAGGAGCCGAACTGGTTGACCCACTTGGCGGCGGTCTTCTCGCCGACGCCGGGGATGCCGGGCAGGTTGTCGGACGGGTCGCCGCGGAGCGCCGCGAGGTCGGGGTACTGGTCGGGGCGGACGCCGTACTTCTCGGCGACCTTGTCGGGGGTGTAGCGGGTGAGCTCGGAGACGCCCTTGGTCGGGTAGAGCACGGTGACGTGCTCGTCGACCAGCTGGAGCGAGTCCCGGTCGCCGGTGACGATGAGCACCTCGTAGCCCTCGGCGACGGCGGCGGTGGCGAGGGTGGCGATGATGTCGTCGGCCTCGAAGCCCTCGGCGGTGAGCCGGGGGATGCGCATGGCGTCGAGGAGTTCGCCGATCAGCGGGATCTGGCTGCGGAACTCGTCGGGGGTCTTGGCGCGGTTGGCCTTGTACTCGGGGAACTCGGTGGCGCGGAAGGTCTGCCGGGAGAGGTCGAAGGCGACCGCGAGGTGGGTGGGCGCCTCGTCCCGGACGGTGTTGACGAGCATCGAGGTGAAGCCGTAGACCGCGTTGGTGTGCTGGCCGGTGGTGGTGGAGAAGTTCTCCACCGGCAGGGCGAAGAAGGCCCGGTAGGCCATCGAATGCCCGTCGAGGAGCATCAGCCGGGGCCGTCCGGCCGCACTCTTTCCTGCACCCTGTGTCGCCACGTCACGTCCCGTTCCTGCCGGATTGCACTGCCGCCCCCGATCCTAGGGCCCGGGGACGACATCTCCCGGCGCGGCGCGGGCCTCCTCCCTACTGGCGGGTAGACAGTCGTACGATCGACCCGCCCAACGAAGTGAACCCCGAACAGGAGCACCATGACCGACTCGGCGCCCGTACTGAACGTGCCCCAGGACGTGCTGGACCACTTCGCGAAGCTGGGGGTGAGCCCGTCGACCTTCTCGGGCGGGCACCTGGGCGAGAAGCTGGGCATCACGATCGTGGAGGCCTCCCCGGACCGCGTGGTGGGCACCATGCCGGTGGAGGGCAACCAGCAGCCGTACGGGCTGCTGCACGGCGGGGCGTCGGCCGCGCTGGCCGAGACCCTGGGGTCGATCGGCGCGATGCTGCACGCCGGCCCGGGCCGCTACGCGGTCGGCGTGGACCTGAACGCCACCCACCACCGCTCGGCCACCTCGGGCCTGGTGACGGGCGTCGCGACGGCGGTGTTCAAGGGCCGCACCGCGGCGACCTACGAGATCGCGGTGACGGACGACACCGGCCGCCGGATCACCAGCTGCCGGCTGACCTGCATGCTGCGCGACCTGTAGCGGCGCACGCCCCCAACTCCCCGCGCGCCCCCTGGGTTTGGCCGCGCCCCGGCAGGGGCAGTCTCGGCTGGACGAGGGGGCGCCGCCATGTCCGCAGAGTGCGAACGGCCGGGCGAGCCAGGGGGGTTCCTCGGCCCGGTGGAGCCGGGCGAGGGCACCTGGACGCAGCTCAGGCTGTACGCCGAGGAGCCGCCGCGACTGCTGAGCAGGCGTCAGAAGGCGCTGGCGGTCGCGGCGTTGCTGGCCTTGGCGCTTTCCCTGACGGCGCGTCACGCGATGGAGCGCACCGAGGCCGCGGCGAACTCGCCGCCGTCCCAGCCCGTTCAGCCCTTCCCCTCGCAGTCCACCCGGTTCGAGTACGGCGGCCCGCTGCCGGCCGGGCAGGACTCGTTCGCGCTGTCGCTGACGGTGCACAACAACGGCCCGGGGCCGGTGGACGTGCTGGGGGTGAGCCAGGGTTACCGCGGCCTGTCGGTGGTGGTGGCGGGTTGGCTGCCGCAGACGGTGCCGTCGGGGCGGACGATCTCGTTGCGGGTCGGCCTGAAGGTGACGGACTGTTCGGCGGCTCCGGCGGACGCCGGGCTGCCCTTTCTCGATGTAACGCTGCGTAACACGCGCGCCATGGAGACGGTGAGCCAGATTCTCGGCGACCCGTATGCCCGCGACCTTTCCGGAGCACTGCATTCGACCTGCGACATTCCCGATAATCGGACACCTGCGACCAGCCCGACATCGTCGGACAAACCTGTCCGATAAGCGGAGACGCCAAGCGTGACCAGGGAGTTGGGAACCTCAACCATCCACTTCTCGGGACGGAGCCCGGAATTCCGGGCTCCACCTGGGGTTTTCGACCATGTTCTGAGATCAACTTCCAGCGTGGTCATAACAAGAGAATCACAGCCTCATCTCCCCCTCTGCCCGAGCCGCCGCGCCCGGTCTAGAGTCACGCCCAGTCACCGGCTGTCCGATTTTCGGGCTCGGTCGACGCGTTCCGGCACCGCCAGCCCTGTGCGCGTGTCTTCCGTCCAGAAGGAGACCCCCAGTCGTGCGAAAGAGCTCACTGCTTGTCGTGACCATTGCAGTTACCGGAGCGCTCACCCTCTCGGCCTGTGGCTCGCGCGGCGCCAAGTCCGGCTCGGACAACGCGGGCGGCGGCACCACCAAGGTGGTCATCGGCGTGGACGCCCCGCTCAGCGGCAAGCTGTCCGCGCTGGGCCTCGGCATCAAGAACTCCGCGGACCTGGCCGCCAAGAAGGCCAACAAGGACAAGCTCGTCCCCGGCGTCACCTTCTCCGTCGAGGCCAAGGACGACCAGGCCAACCCGACCTCCGGCAAGCAGAACGCCACCGCCCTGGTCGACATGAAGGACGTCGTCGGCGTCGTCGGCCCGCTGAACTCCAGCGTCTCGCAGACCATGCAAAAGGTCTTCAACGACGGCAAGCTGACCCAGGTCTCCCCCGCCAACACCAGCCCCGAGCTGTCCCTCGGCCCGGACTGGGGCAGCAGCAAGTTCACCCGCCAGTACGCCACCTACTTCCGCACCGCCACCACCGACGTGGTGCAGGGCAAGTTCGCCGCCCAGTACCTGTTCAACGAGGCGAAGAAGACCAAGGTCTACGTCATCGACGACAAGAAGACCTACGGCGCGGGCCTGGCGGCCATCTTCCAGGACGAGTTCAAGAAGCTCGGCGGCACCGTGGTCGGCACCGACCACATCAACCCCGACGACAAGGACTTCTCCGCGGTCGCCACCAAGGTCGCCTCCTCCGGCGCCGACTCGGTGTACTACGGCGGCGAGTACCCGGAGGGCGGCCCGCTCACCGACCAGATCAAGAAGGCCGGCGCGAAGGTCCCGCTGTTCGGCGGCGACGGCATCTACGACCCCGAGTTCATCAAGCTCTCCAACAACAACAGCGAGGGCGACCTGGCCACCTCGGTCGGCGCCCCGGTGGACGAGCTGGACTCCGCCAAGACCTTCATCTCCGACTACAAGGCCGAGGGCTACAAGGAGCCGTACGCGGCCTACGGCGGCTACTCGTACGACGCCGCCTGGTCGATCATCGAGGCCGTCAAGGCCGCGGTGGAGCACAACGGCGGCAAGGTGCCCTCGGACCTGCGCGCCAAGGTGCTGGAGGAGATGGGCAAGGTCAAGTTCGCCGGCGTCACCGGCCAGGTCTCCTTCGACCAGTACGGCGACACCACCAACAAGCAGCTGACGGTCTACAGCGTCAAGGGCCCCGAGTGGAAGGCCGTCAAGAGCGGTACCTACACCGGCTGATCTCCCTGCACCAGCCGATGTCCGGCGGGGGGCGCCACAAGTGCCCCCCGCCTCCTCATACCCCCTATCCACGGAGGCCCGCGGTGCACGAACTGCCGCAAAACCTGGCCAACGGACTGATGCTCGGCCTGATGTACGGCCTGATCGCCATCGGGTACACGATGGTCTACGGCATCGTCCAGCTCATCAACTTCGCCCACGGCGAGATCTTCATGATCGGCGGCTTCGGGGCACTGACCGCCTACGCGGCCCTGCCGCACGGCACTTCCCTGTGGCTGGCACTGCCGGTCATGATCCTGGGCGGCGTGATCGCCTCCGTGCTCACCGCCACCGCGGCGGAACGGTTCGCCTACCGGCCGCTGCGCAACGCGCCCCGGCTGGCCCCGCTGATCACCGCGATCGGCCTGTCGATCGCGCTGCAGCAGGTGGTCTGGGCGTTCTACCCGGGTGCCAAGAAGGCCATCTCCTTCCCGCAGTTCGAGGGCGACACCGTCAGCCTCGGCCTGTTCCACCTGCAGCGCAACGACCTGTTCCTGCTCGCCGCCGCTCCGCTGTGCATGCTGATCCTGGCGTCGTTCGTGCGGTTCACCCGCACCGGCCGGGCCATGCAGGCGACCGCGCAGGACCCGGACACCGCGAAGCTGATGGGCATCAACACCGACCGGATCATCGTGGTCGCCTTCGCGCTGGGCGCGGCCTTCGCCGCCGTCGCGGCCGTGGCGCACGGCCTGAGGTACGGACAGGTCGACTTCATGATGGGCTTCCTGGCCGGCCTGAAGGCGTTCACCGCCGCCGTCCTCGGCGGCATCGGCAACATCTACGGCGCGATGCTCGGCGGGCTGGTCCTCGGCGTCGCCGAATCGCTGGCCACCGCGTACATCCAGAACGTCCCCGGCATGCACCAGCTCGGCGGCGGCGCCTGGGCCAACGTGTGGGCGTTCGTCCTGCTGATCGTCGTGCTGCTGGTGAGGCCCCAGGGCCTGCTCGGCGAGCGCGTCGCGGATCGGGCGTGAGCACCATGACGACTTCCCACGAGACCACTCCGGTGCTGCGGCTGCCCGCCGTCGCGGCGTTCGCCGCGACGCTGGCCGGCGGCGTGCTGGCCGCCGCGTCCGCGGCGATGTCCTGGACCTGGACCGACGCGTTCCCCGGCGACCTCACCTACTACGGCTCCCCGGCCGGCCTGCAGTGGCTGGCGCTGGCCGGCGGCCTGCTGACGGCGCTGCTGGCGCTGGGCGCCCGCGGCCTGAAGGGCCTGCGCTGGCTGAGCCCGTCCGGCAGCCACAACGGCGTGCTGTTCGCCGCCCTCGGCACCCTCGCGGTGTGCTGGTACTCGGTGGCCGCGATCGCCGTCGAGCTCGACGGCCTGGTCAACCTCGACCCGGGCGGCTGGGTCGCCGCGGTCGGCTCGCTGCTCGCCGTCGTCGGCGCGCTCGGCCTGCCGCTGGACCGCCGGCGCACCGTCAAGCAGCCCGCCGTGGCCTGGTGGTGGTACCTGGTGGCGGCCGTCTCGGCGGTGCTCCGGGTCGGCCTCGGCCAGGGCTGGGCGCTGAACGCGGTGCCGCCCGGCATCCGGCCGATCTTCACCGAGAACCTGTGGTTCTTCGTCGCGGTGCCGGTCGCGATCGTCGGTTTCAAGCTCTGGCTGCTGCTGGACGCCTGGCTGCGGATCGGCCGGATCGAGCGCCCGCTGCTCCCCGCCCGCGCCCTGCCGTCCTGGGCGGAGATCCTGGTGATCACCGCGGTGTTCGCGCTCGGCCTGGGCGTGGTCGAGTTCGGCATCTCCACCGAGTACGGCGAGCTGTTCGTCGGCTTCCTGCTGCTGACCGTCTTCGCCACCGCGGCGCTGCTGGCCTCCGGCGCAATCGCCCGGCTGCGCGAGCTGACGACCCGTCACCGCTCGGTGACCACCGGCGCGGCGTTCGCCGCCGCGGGCGCGTTCCCGTTCACCCAGAGCAGCGAGACGTACGTGCTGATCGGGGCGAACATCCTGATCTTCGCGACGGTGGCGCTCGGCCTGAACGTGGTGGTCGGCCTGGCCGGCCTGCTGGACCTCGGCTACGTGGCCTTCCTCGGCGTCGGCGCGTACGCCGCGGCGCTGGTCTCCGGCTCGCCGTTCTCGGTGTTCCGCGGCGTGCACCTGCCGTTCCCGGTCGCGGTGCTGATCGGCGCGCTGGCCGCGCTGGTGTTCGGCGTGGTGATCGGCGCCCCGACGCTGCGGCTGCGCGGCGACTACCTGGCGATCGTCACGCTCGGTTTCGGTGAGATCTTCCGGATCGCGATGAACAACCTGGACGGCCGCTCCGGTCCGAGCCTGACCAACGGCCCGAACGGCATCGCGGCGATCCCGGACGTCAACCTGTTCGGCTTCGACTTCGGTCAGCCGCACGAGTTCCTCGGGCTGCAGCTCGGCAAGTTCGGCAACTACCTGCTGCTGATGCTGGTGGCCACCGCGATCGTCGTGGTGGTGTTCGGCCGGGTCGCCAACTCCCGGATCGGCCGCGCCTGGGTGGCGATCCGCGAGGACGAGACGGCGGCCGAGGCGATGGGCATCAACGGCTTCCGGGTGAAGCTGATCGCCTTCGCGCTGGGCGCCACGCTGGCCGGCCTGGCCGGCGCGGTGCAGGCGCACGTGGCCGGCGCGGTCTCCCCCGACCAGTACCTGTTCGCCGGGCCGGTCCCGCCCAACTCGGCGTTCCTGCTGGCCGCGGTGATCCTCGGCGGCATGGGCACCATCAGCGGCCCGCTGGTCGGCGCGGCCCTGCTGTTCCTGATCCCGGCGAAGCTGCAGTTCCTGCAGTCCTACCAGCTGCTGGCGTTCGGCGTGGCGCTGATCCTGCTGATGCGCTTCCGCCCGGAGGGCCTGATCGCCAACCGCCGGCAGCAGCTGGAGTTCCACGAGGCCGAGCTGCCCGCGCAGGGCACCTCGCCCGACGACGCACTCACCAAGGCAGGGGCGTGACCGCCATGACCACCGACACCGCCCCCGTCGGCGGGGCGCCCGCGCCGCTCGCCGAACCCGTGCTGGAAGCCTCCGGCGTGGTGATGCGCTTCGGCGGCCTGACCGCCGTCAACCAGGTCGACCTGACGGTCCGTCAGGGCGAGATCGTCGGCCTGATCGGCCCGAACGGCGCCGGCAAGACCACCTTCTTCAACTGCCTGACCGGGCTGTACGTCCCGACCGAGGGCACCGTCACGTACAAGGGCCGGGTGCTGCCGCCCAAGCCGCACCTGGTCACCGAGGCCGGCATCGCCCGGACCTTCCAGAACATCCGGCTGTTCTCCAACATGACGGTGCTGGAGAACGTCCTGGTGGGACGGCACACCCGCACCAAGGAGGGCCTGTTCTCGGCGATCCTGCGCGGGCCGTCCTACCGGCGCGCGGAGCAGGAGAGCCGCGAGCGGGCGATGGAGCTGCTGGAGTTCTGCGGCCTGGCCGCGAAGGCCGACCACCTGGCCCGCAACCTGCCCTACGGCGAGCAGCGGAAGCTGGAGATCGCCCGGGCGCTGGCCTCCGAGCCGGGCCTGCTGCTGCTGGACGAGCCGACGGCGGGCATGAACCCGCAGGAGACCCGGGCCGCCGAGGAGCTGGTGTTCGCGATCCGGGACCTCGGGATCGCGATCCTGGTGATCGAGCACGACATGAAGTTCATCTTCAACCTGTGCGACCGCACGGCGGTGCTGGTGCAGGGCCAGAAGATCGTCGAAGGCGACCGGGAGACCGTCCAGAACGACGAGCGGGTCGTCACCGCCTACCTGGGCGCCCCGCTCGAAGGAACCACCGCAACGGAGGCCGACCAGTGACCGCTCTGCTGGAAGTCGAGGACCTCCGCGTCGCCTACGGCAAGATCGAGGCCGTCAAGGGCATCAGCTTCACCGTCGAACAGGGCGAGGTCACCACCCTGATCGGCACCAACGGCGCGGGCAAGACCACCACCCTGCGCACGCTGTCCGGCCTGCTCCGGCCGACCGCGGGCCGGATCGTGTTCGAGGGCGAGCCGATCGACACGGTGCCCGCGCACCGGATCGTCGCGCTGGGCCTGGCCCACTCGCCCGAGGGCCGGCACATCTTCCCGCGGATGACCATCGAGGAGAACCTGCTGCTGGGCGCGTTCCTGCGGCGCGACCAGGCGGGCATCGCGGAGGACGTGGAGCGGGCCTGCACGCTCTTCCCGATCCTCGCCGAGCGCCGCAAGCAGGCGGCCGGCACGCTGTCCGGCGGCGAGCAGCAGATGCTGGCGATGGGCCGGGCGCTGATGTCCCGCCCGAAGCTGCTGATGCTGGACGAGCCGTCGATGGGCCTGTCGCCGCTGATGATGCAGAAGATCATGGCGACCATCGTGGAGCTGCGCTCCGCCGGCACCACCATCCTGCTGGTGGAGCAGAACGCGCAGGCCGCGCTCTCGCTCTCGGACCGGGCGTACGTGATGACCACCGGCGAGATCACCCTCTCCGGCACCGGCGAGGAGCTGCTGCGCGACGACACGGTGCGCCGCGCCTACCTCGGCGAGGACTGACCCCCCGTCAGCACGGCGAGTGCCCCGCCTCCCGGTCCGGGAGGCGGGGCACTCGCACGTCGGCGCCGGGCCCGTCAGCCCTCGGCCGCCTCGGCCTTCTTGCGGTCCTGGGCGGCGCCCTCCTCGATGACGGCCTCGGCGACGGCGGCCATGGTCATCCGGCGGTCCATCGAGGTCTTCTGGATCCAGCGGAACGCGGCGGGCTCGTTCAGCCCGAACTTGGTCTGCAGCACGCTCTTCGCGCGGTCGACCAGCTTGCGGGTCTCCAGCCGCTGCGAGAGGTCCGCGATCTCCTGTTCGAGGGTGCGCATCTCGGTGTACCGGGAGACCGCCATCTCGATCGCCGGCACCAGGTCGCTCTTGCTGAACGGCTTGACGATGTACGCCATCGCGCCGGCGTCGCGGGCCCGGTCGACCAGTTCCCGCTGCGAGAAGGCGGTGAGCATCAGCACCGGGGCGAGGTGCTGCTCGTGGATCCGCTCGGCGGCGGAGAGGCCGTCCAGGACCGGCATCTTGACGTCCAGGATCGCCAGGTCGGGCCTGAGCTCCTCGACCAGCCGCAGGGCCGTCGCACCGTCACCGGCCTCACCGACGACGGTGTAGCCCTCTTCCTCCAGCATCTCCTTGAGATCGAGGCGGATCAGTGCCTCGTCCTCGGCGATGACGATTCGGGTGATCTGGGGCGGGTCGGTGTCAAGCGGCTGGGCCTGCTCGTCGGCGGTGCTCACGGGGCTCCTCGGTCCGGCGGGGTGCTGCATGCACGAGCCTACCCAGACACGGTATGTTTGGTTCACCACGGTGGGGGGTTTGACCTTCGAACCGCTGGGCCCCGATAGCCCAATCGGCAGAGGCAACGGTCTCAAACACCGTCCGGTGTGGGTTCGAATCCCACTCGGGGCACTTTCTCTTCGATTCCAAGGTCACTGGCCTTGGCTGCGCGCCGCCGCGGTGACGATCACCACGGCGGCGCCGCCGTTTCCGGCCCCGGCTCAGGACAGCGGGCCGCTGCCGGCCAGGCCGCTCGCGGTCAGTTCGACGGCGGCGGCGGGGCTCGGGGCGTCGGTGACCGAGAAGGTGTAGTCGCCGTCGGTGGCGCCGCTGAACACGAACCAGGCCGCCTGGTCCTGGCGCAGCGGCCGGTCCGGGTAGATCGCCTCGATCGGGGCGGCGGTCGGGCCGACCTCCTGGCCGCCGGGCAGCTTCAGCCGCAGCGCGGTGCCGTCCACCGCCATGCCGGCCGGGCCGACGGCGCCCTTCATGTCGAACACCACCAGCACGGCGCGCTGCCCGGGCTTGAGCGTGGTGATGCCGTTGCCGTCGCCGAAGTCGGCGCGCAGCTGGGCCGACTTGAGGTTCAGGGTGAGCCGGCCCGAGGTGAGGCTGGTGCCGGACGGCCTGAGGTCGACGGGCTTCAGGCTGACCGCGGCCCGGCCGCCCTGCCCGAGCGGGACGACGCCCTGCGCGGTGCCGGCCCCGCCGAGCACCAGGGACGCGCCGTCGAAGGCGAACGGGCGGCCCCGGTCCGGGTGGCCGCGGAAGGTGATCGGCAGCGGGTCGGTCGCGCCGGGGACCGGCGGGACGGCGCTGCCCGGGTCTCCGTCGACGGGGGTTCCGGCGAGGTCGAGGGCCAGTTCGGGCCAGCTGCGGATCGCGGTGGCGGTGAAGGTGTTGGTGACGGCGGTGTCCAGCACGACCGTGTACTCGCCGCCCTGGCCGGGCGTCCAGGTGGCGCTCTTCACGTCGAACCGGAGGCCGCCCCACCACGCGCTGCGGCCGATCTGCACGGTCTTCGCGGCCTGCGCGCCGGTGCTCGCGGGGGCGGCGGTGCTGCCGGGGGCGGCCGGACGGGCGGCCGGCCCGGCGGGCGCCGGGGCGCTGCTCCGGCAGGCGGTGGCGCCGGCGGCGAGCAGCACGGCGGCGGCGAGGGCGGCGGCGGTTCTGACGGGGCGTCGGGCCGGGCGTGCGGGTCTGCTCTTCATGGCGGTTCCCTCCCTGGGCGCCGCCACGGGGTGCGGGGCGCCGTCGCCCGGGTGGTACCCGCGCCCCGGCGGGACGATCCGGCCGTGACAGGGCCGGGACCGAACCGCGCCACGACAGTGAAGTCTCCTCCGCCGCAAGGAAGTTGACGAACGATCCTACGACGCGGCGTACAGCCCGGCGGGCCGGCCGGCCCGGTGCGCGAGGGCGGCGGCCTCGCCGCGGGAGGCGACGCCGAGCTTGGTCAGGATGTTGGCGACGTGGAACTTCACCGTGGACTCGCTGATGTGCAGCGCCGCGGCGATGTCCCGGTTGCGGCGGCCCCGGGCGAGCTGGTCCAGCACCTCGTGCTCGCGCGGCTGGAGGCCGTCCAGCGGGTCGCCGGCGGCGGCGGGTTCGGGCAGGGCGAGCGGCAGGTCGACCGTGACCGTGGTGCCCCAGCCGGGGACGGCCTCCACGGTGCTGTGCCCGCCCAGTGCGGCGATCCGCTCGGCGGTGCGGTGCACGCCCAGGGCGTCGGCGGCGAGCGCACCGAGGCCGTCGCCGCGCACCACCGCGCGCAGCCGGCCGTCGGCGGTGAACTGCCAACCGACGTGCAGCCGGGTGGGCTTCTCCTGGTCGAGCATCATCAGCACGGCGGCCCGGACGGCGTCCCGGGCGGTGTGCGCCAGGTCGGCGGGGACGGAGCGGGTGGCGTCGGCCGGGGGTGCGACGTCCAGCCGGACCCGGGTGTGGCGCAGCAGCGGGCGAAGATCGCGGGCGAGGCGGGCGAACGCGGCGTCGGCGGGCTCCTCACTGAGGGTGCGGTCCAGGTCGGCGGAGCGGCGCAGGTCGAGCAGGGCGGTGACGGCGAGCTCGGTGGCGGCGCGGCGGGCGGCGGCGTCGTCCAGGTCGGCGGAGCGCAGCGGGGCGAGGATGGCGGTGAGCGCGGCGCTGTGGGCGCCGGTGGACTGGGCGATCGCCCAGGCGCGGGCGTTGGCGGAGATCCGGGAGGCGACGGCCTGGGCGGGCGCGGCGTCGGTGGCGCGGTGTTCGGAGTGGGCGACCACCAGGTCCCACAGGTGCTGGAGGAGCTCCGGCGCACCGGCGGCGAGCGGGGCGGCGTCCGGCCGGACCAGCACCAGAACCGCGCCCCTGCCGCTGCCCGGGGTGGTGGTGACCACCACCAACGGCCGTTCCCGGCCCGCGAGTTCGGCCGTTCCCTGCCAGGGCCGGCCGGGCCCGGCCTCGGCCAGTGCGCGTTCGCCGAGCCGGGAGAGCAGCAGGCTGCCGAAGGCGTCGGCGAACTCCGGCGCCCCGACCACGTTCGCCGGGGAGTACGCGCAGACGCCGCTGAGCTGGGCGGCGGCCAGGTGCGGGACGAGCGGGTCGAGCACCTGCGAGAGCCGCGGCAGCAGGCCGGGGCGGGGTTCGCGCAGCACCTCGGCGGCGCGGGCCAGGGCGTCCTGCGGGCTGCTCCAGGGAGCGGTCTCGTCCATACCGGCCAGCCTAGTCGGGCCCTCGCCCCCCGCCCCTGGCTTTTCGGCCAGGTCGAACTGGCCGGAAGGCGGGCCGGGCGGCGGCCGCCCGGGGCACAGGATGGGACACGTCGAAGCGACCGAACTTCCCTCCGAACCAAGGACATTGCCATGACCAAGGCCATTGCTTTCAGTGAGTACGGCGACCCGGACGTGCTGGCCCCGATCGACATCGAGGTGCCCGAACCGGGACCGGGCCAGGTGCGGGTCGCGGTGCGCACGCTGGGGGTCAACCCGCTGGACCGGCGGCTGCGCACCGGTGAGCTGGCGGCGCTCTTCCCGATCGCCTTCCCGTTCGTGCCGGGCTGCGAGGTGGCGGGCACGGTGACGGCGGTCGGCGAGGGCGTGACGGGCTTCGCGCCCGGCGACGAGGTGTTCGGCGGGATGATGGCCGGCGGCTACGCCGAACACGCCCTGGTGCAGGCCGAGTCGCTGGCGCACAAGCCGGCCTCGCTGAGCTGGGAGCAGGCGGCCGCGCTCCCGACCGGCGCGGAGACCGCGGAGCGGGTGCTCGGCGTCCTGGGGGTGCGGCCGGGCGAGACGCTGCTGGTGCACGGCGCGGCGGGCGGCGTCGGCACGCTGCTGCTGCAGTTCGCCCGGGAGCGCGGGATCACGGTGGTGGGCACCGCGAGCGAGGCCAACCACGGCTACCTGCGGGAGCTGGGCGCGATCCCGGTGGCGTACGGCGAGGGCCTGGCCGAGCGGGTGCGGGCGGCCGCTCCCGGCGGCCGGGTGGACCGCGCGCTGGACGCCTCCGGCCGGGCCGACGAGATCCCGCTGTCCGTCGAGCTGACCGGTGCCGCGGACCGGGTGCTGTCGATCGCGAACGCGGTCGGCGCCCAGCAGCACGGCGTCCGGTTCAGCGGCGGCCAGGAGACCGAGCACTTCCACCAGCGGGCGTTCGCGGCCGCCCTGGAGCTGCACGGGGCGGGCAGGCTGGTGCTGCCGCTGCACCGGGTGCTGCCGCTGGCCGAGGCGGCCGAGGCGCACCGGATCAGCGAGCACGGGCACCTGCGCGGCAAGGTCGTCCTGACGGTGTGACAGGTACCGGGAGGGGCCGCCCCGTCGGTGGGGAGGGGCGGCCCCGGGCGGTCAGTTGTCCAGTTCGCCGACGTGGTGGACGCGCACCAGGTTGGTGGAGCCTGCCAGGCCGGGCGGGGAGCCGGCGGTGATCACCACGATGTCGCCGCGCTTGCAGCGGCCCAGGCTGAGCAGCTGGGCGTCGACCTGGGCGACCATCTCGTCGGTGGTGGTGACGAACGGGCCGAGGAAGGTCTCCACGCCCCAGCTGAGCGCCAACTGGCTGCGCACGGCGGGCTCGTAGGTGAACGCCAGCACCGGGATCGGCGAGCGGTAGCGGGTGAGCCGCTTGGCGGTGTCGCCGCTCTGCGTGAAGGCGATCAGGTACTTGGCGTCCAGGAAGTCGCCGATCTCGGCGGCGGCCCGGGCGACCGCGCCGCCCTGGGTGCGGGGCTTGCTGCCCTCGGTGAGCGGCGGCAGTCCGGCGGCCAGGATCTCGCTCTCGGCGGCGGCGACGATCCTGCTCATGGTCTTGACCGTCTCGACCGGGTACTTGCCGACCGAGGTCTCGCCGGACAGCATCACCGCGTCGGTGCCGTCGAACACGGCGTTGGCGACGTCGGAGGCCTCGGCGCGGGTGGGCCGGGAGGCGTTGATCATCGAGTCCAGCATCTGGGTGGCGACGATCACCGGCTTGGCGTTGCGGCGGGCCAGCTTGACGGCCCGCTTCTGCACCAGTGGCACGTCCTCCAGCGGGAGTTCGACGCCCAGGTCGCCGCGGGCGACCATCAGGCCGTCGAAGGCGTCCACGATGGAGTCGAGGTTGTCCACCGCCTGCGGCTTCTCGATCTTGGCGATGACCGGGATCCGGCGGCCCTCCTCGGCCATCACCCGGTGCACCTCCTCGACGTCCCGGCCGCTGCGCACGAACGACAGCGCGACGAGGTCGGCGCCGGTCCGCAGCGCCCAGCGCAGGTCTTCGACGTCCTTGTCGGAGAGCGCGGGCACGGAGACGGCGACTCCGGGCAGGTTGAGGCCCTTGTGGTCGGAGACCAGGCCCCCTTCGATGACGATGCAGTGGACCCGGGGGCCCTCGACGTGGGTGACCTCCAGGCAGACCCGGCCGTCGTCGACCAGGATCCGTTCGCCGCGCGACACGTCGGCGGCCAGGCCCGGGTAGGTGGTGCCGCAGATGTCGCGGTCACCGGGGACGTCCTCGGTGGTGATGGTGAACTCGTCGCCGCGTTCCAGCAGGACGGGTCCGTCGGCGAAGGTGCCCAGCCGGATCTTCGGGCCCTGGAGGTCGGCGAGCACCCCGACGCTGCGGCCTGTCTCGTCCGAGGCCTTGCGGACCCGGTGGTAACGATCCTCGTGCTCCGCGTGGGAGCCGTGGCTGAGGTTCAGTCGGGCGATGTCCATACCGGCGTCGACCATGGCTTTGATCTGGTCGTACGAGTCCGTGGCAGGCCCGAGGGTACAAACGATTTTTGCTCGGCGCATACCTGAGAAGCGTAGGCATTACCCGGCCGTAACAGAGCGCTTCCGGCCAGTCCCCCCACGGCAGTTGACGGAAGATTTGATGAACGGACCGACACACTCCAAGCAGTGGCGCACCGGGTGAGCTGGGCGGCTTCCGGTTGACGCACGGACGTGCGGTCCGCCGGGCCGGCGTCACGGGAGAGTTGCCCAGATCTCACCTGTTGGACAGCTCTCGGGGCTGGTACCGGAGCCGAGAAGAGGGCAGACTGCCACACGCGTTTTTCTACGCGCGTCACGGCAGGTGGCGGGGTGTCAGCTGCCCCGACGCCGCCTCCCCCCTGACGGCCCGTACCGCCCGACTTGGAGTCTTGATGTCCCTGAACCGCCGTGACTTCGTCACCCGCTCCGCCGCCACCGCGGCCGGGGCCGCCCTGGCCGGCGGCCTGACCGCCGCCACGGCCACCCCCGCCGCCGCGGCGGACCAGAACCAGGGCGAGTCCCGCGGCCGGGGCCCCGTCCCGTTCAAGGCGAGCTTCACCGTCATGGGCACCACCGACCTGCACGGCCACGTCTTCAACTGGGAGTACTTCACCGACTCCGAGTTCGACGACAAGAACCACAACGACGTCGGCCTGGCCAAGATCTCCACCCTGGTCGAGCAGGTCCGCCAGGAGAAGGGCCGAGGCCGCACCCTGCTCATCGACGCCGGTGACACCATCCAGGGCACCCAGCTGTCCTACTACTACGCCCGGGTCGAGCCGATCACCGGCACGAAGGCCCCGCGCCACCCGATGGCCGCCGCGATGAACGCCATCGGCTACGACGCCGCCGCGCTCGGCAACCACGAGTTCAACTACGGCATCCCGCTGCTGCGCGCCTACCAGGACCAGCTGGACTTCCCGCTGCTCGGCGCCAACGCGCTGAACGCCAAGAACGAGAAGCCGGCCTTCCCGCCGTACGTGATCCGCGAGCTGCACCTCGGCCACGGCCGCCCGATCCGGGTCGGCATCCTCGGCCTGACCAACCCGGGCATCGCGATCTGGGACAAGGCCAACGTCCAGGGACAGCTGACCTTCCCGGGCATCCCCGAGGTCGCCGCCAAGTGGGTGCCGAAGCTGCGCGCCGCCGGCGCCGACGTGGTCGTGGTCTCCGCGCACACCGGCGCCGACGACCCGTCCTCGTGGGGCGACCAGCTGCCCTACGCGGAGAACGCGGGCGTCACCATGGCCGCCACCGTGCCCGGCATCGACGCGGTGCTGATCGGCCACGCCCACAAGGAGGTCGTCCAGCGCGACGTCGTCAACCAGCAGACCGGCCGGACCGTCGTCCTGTCCGAGCCGCTGTGCTGGGGCGAGCGCCTGACCTGCTTCGACTTCGAGGTCGAGTTCGCCCGCGGCCAGTGGACCGTCACCGGCGTCACCTCGCGCCTGCTGAACTCCAACACGGTCGCCGAGGACCCGAAGATCGTCAAGCTGGTCGACGCCCAGCACAAGAAGGTCGTCGCGTACGTCAACCAGGTCATCGGCACCTGCAAGGAGAGCCTCTCCATCGCCGAGTCCCGGTTCAAGGACACCCCGATCATCGACCTGATCGGCCGGATCCAGGCCGACGCGGTGCGCGACGCGCTTTCCGGCGGCCAGTACGCCAAGCTGCCGGTGCTGGCCCAGGCCGCGCCGTTCAACCGCACCGCCGTCATCCCGGCCGGCGAGGTCAAGCTGCGCGACGCGGCCGGCCTGTACATCTACGAGAACACCCTGGAGGCCCGGATCCTGACGGGCGCCCAGATCAAGGACTACCTGGAGTACTCCGCGAAGTACTACGCCCAGGTCGCCCCGGGCGCGCCGATCAACCTGGACACCCTGACCAACCAGGCCAACAACACGCCCGACTACAACTACGACTCGATCTACGGCGTCAGCTACGACATCGACATCGCGCAGCCGGTCGGCAGCCGCATCGTCAACCTGTCCTACCAGGGCAAGCCGGTCGACCCGGCCGCGCAGTTCGTGCTCGCCGTCAACAACTACCGTGCCAACGGCGGCGGCAACTTCCCGCACGTCGCCAAGGCGCAGCAGGTGTGGGCGAACTCCGACGAGATCCGCAACACCATGATCGCCTGGGTGAAGGCCAAGGGCGTCATCGACCCGGCCGACTTCTACGGCCAGAGCGGCTGGCGCCTGGTCCGGGCCGGCGTTCCCGTCTTCTAACTCCTCCTCCCGGTCTCCCGCCGCTCAGGGGCCGTTCGGACCGCGGGTCCGCGCGGCCCCGCCGCGTTCCCGGGAACCGCTTCGCCGGCCCGTCCGTCCAACCCGCACACTGCACACAGGAGTTGAGGGGGCGGCACGAATGCGCGGACGGATCGCGGTGGCGGCGGTGGCGGCGGGACTGCTGTTGGGCGGGTGCTCGGACACCCCGGCCCCGCCCGGCCCGGCGGTCGCGCCGAGCCTGGTCACAGCCGGACCCGAGGTGCGTGCCGCGACCGGCGACGCCGCCCGCCAGGCCGCCGCGGTGGCGGCCGCCTGGCCCGGCTCGGCCGCCCAACAGGCCTGGGAGCACGGGTACTTCCCCACCGCCGACACCTCCGAGTGGCTGCCCCCGGGGGCGTTCCGCAGCGGGGAGGACAAGGCCGCGTACACGGCCGGCCACCTCGACCTTCAGGCCACCCTGCCGGTGTCGGTCGCCGACACCGCCGAGGTGCAGTTCGCGGACGGCTCCCGGCTCGTGCTGCCGCAGCGCTCCGCGAAGGAGGTCTTCGAGGAGCTGACCCGCTCCGACCGGCCCTGCTCCGGCCACTGCGACGCCCGCCTGACCGTCACCGGCGTCCGCCCCGGCACCACCACCGTGCCCACCTCGCGCGGCCAGGCCACCATCCCCGTCTGGGAGTTCACCGTCGCCGGCTACGACGGGCCGTTCCGCTACCCCGCCGTCCGCTCCCAGGACCCGTACCGGCCCGCGCCCGGCCCCGGCCCCGCCGGGGCCACCACGCTGCGCTCCGTCTCCGCCGACGGCCTGGTGCTCACCGCCGGCGTGCCGCACGGGAGTTGCGACACCGTCCAGCCCGGCGAGGTGTACGAGACCGACCTGGCCGTCGTCCTGATCGGCCGCATCGCCGCGCGCAGCCTCCCGGCGGGCCAGGCCTGCGACCTCGCCCTGCGGGTCACCCCGGTCGAGTTCCGCCTCGCCCGCCCGCTCGGCGCCCGCGCCGTCCTCGGCCTCGCCGACGGCCGCCCGCAGACCCTGCCGGCCGCACACTGACACCCGCACCCCGCAACCGAACGGCCGGGGGCGCGCGTCCGACCTCACACAGGTCGGGGAATCGGGGGGGTTCATGTCCGGACGCGGAGGCGTGGGACGCGGCCGCACAGTGGTGGCGTCCGTGCTGCTCGCGGGATTCCTCGGGCTGGCGGTCTGCTTCTGGGCGGCCGTCCGGCCCGAGCCGCAGCCCGACGTCGAGAAGGCCGCCCGCTCACCCGCCGCCCGGGCCGCGGACCGGACGGCGACCGCCGAGTCGGACCGTCAACTCGACCGGCTGAAAGCAGCGTTGCCCTGGGCGAGCCCGCTGGGAACGACCGTGGCGGACGTCTGCACCACGTCCGCGGTCAACCACATGGGCTTCGCCCGGCAGCGGTGGAACCCGGTGACCTGCACCAGGACCAGCACCGCCTACCTGGCCTTCGACGGCGACTTCCGCCAGCACCTCGTGCTGCTGGACACGGCCCTGGCCGGCGCGGGCTGGAGGACCGACGACCGGCTCCCGCTCCGCACGCCCGAACCGCCGGGCCTGGCCGCCGCCTTCGACTACGGCCACCAGCCGCCCGGCGACGCGACGGCGGCACAGATCGCCGAGGCGGCCGCCCGCCCCGACGTCGCCACAGTCCGGTACACCCTGCCGAACGGCACCGGCTACGCACCGCCCCCCGGCGCGGACGTCGCACCGGCCGGCCCCGGCGCAACCGTCGAGGTGGTCCGGGCCCCGCACCTGCCCGCCCTCGACGACGGGACGTCCGCGCACGACCTGACACTCAAGTACCCGACGGTCAGAACCAGTTGGTTCGTCGACTGGCAGCCCTGCAGCCGCGCCGAACTGGCCGCCGCCTACCCCGCGCACAGCGCCGTCGTCGCGGTCTCGCTCCGCTTCCCGTACCACGCCACGCAGTAGTCTGGCCCGATGCTGACCGACCGCCTCCTGCTGCGCCCCTGGGAACCCGCCGACCGCGACCGCGCCTTCTCCCTCTACTCCCGGTGGGAGGTGGCCCGTTGGCTCGGCCGGGAGCCGCGCGCCCTCGCCGACCCCGCCGAGGCCGACGAGCTGATCGCCCGCTTCCGCTCCCGCTGCACCCCCGACGGCCGGTACGGCGTCTGGGCGGCAGAGATCCGCGAGACCGGGGTGATCGCGGGGACAGTCCTGCTGATCCCGATCCCGGACGGCGACGGCGAGATCGAGATCGGCTGGCACTTCCACCCGGACAGCTGGGGCCACGGCTACGCCACCGAGGCCGCCGCCGCCGTCCGCGACCGCGCCTTCGCCGACGGCCTGCCCGAACTCCACGCCGTCGTCCGCCCGGACAACACCCGCTCCCTGGCCCTCTGCCGCCGCCTGGGCATGACCCCCCTGGGCCGCACCGACCGCTGGTACGGCACCGAACTGGAGGTCTTCCACCAGAGCTGACCGCCGCCCGGCCTCCCGCCGTACGGGGCGGACCGTACGACATTCAGCGGAAATCGCCCGCGTTCCATGAACGCCACGGGGAAGAGCGCCCAGCAGGGTGCCGCAGTAGGCGGCCGAGGCAGGCTCCGGACGGGTCGGCGTCAACGGGGGCTCCCAGGGCCGCTCGGGGATGGCCACGCCGGCGGCACGAGCGGCAGCGACAGCCAACGCACAGGAGCCGGAAGCGCATTGAGTGGACGGGTCGGGCGGGAGGCCAAGGACACCCACCGACCGTATCCCCCGCCGTCCGCCGCCCTCTGGCGATCTCGTGCACCGCGAGGCCCCGCCGCCCGGCTCGGGTGGCGGGGCCGCTGTCCGTGGGGTTCAGAACGGGAAGCGGGAGCGCCCGTGCTGGATGGAGATCCACTTGACGGTGGTGAAGGCGTCCACGCTGGTGTCGCCGTTCAGGCGGCCGAGGCCGGAGCTCTTCTGGCCGCCGAACGGGACGATGGGCTCGTCCGCGATGGTGCCGTCGTTGACGTGGATCATGCCGGTGTCGATGCGCTGCGCGAACCTGACGCCGCGTTCGATGTCGGCGGTGTGGACGGCGCCGGACAGCCCGAAGGGGGTGTCGTTGGCGATCCGGACGGCCTCGTCCTCGCCGTCGAAGGGGATCAGCAGGGCGACCGGGCCGAACACCTCGCGGTGCAGGATCGGCGCGTCGGCCGGGATGTCGGTGAGGACGGTCGGCTTGACCAGGGTGCCGACGGTCGCGCCGTGCAGCAGCGGGCGGGCGCCGCCCGCTATCGCCGCGTCGACCTCGGCGGTGATCGCCTCGGCCTGCGCGGAGTTGATGAGCGGTCCGATCTGGGTGGCCGGGTCGGACGGGTCGCCGGCCCGCAGCGAGGCGACCTTCGCGGTGAACTTCTCGCTGAACTCGGCGAACAGGCTGCGGTCGACCAGGATCCGGTTGGCGGCCATGCAGATCTGGCCCTGGTGGGTGTAGCGGCTGGCGACGGCGGCGTCCACCGCGTAGTCGAGGTCGGCGTCGTCGAGCACCACCAGGGCGCTGTTGCCGCCGAGTTCGAGCACGGTCCGCTTGAGGTGGCTCGCGGCGACGGTGGCGACGTGCCGGCCCACGCTGTCGGAGCCGGTGAACGCGATGACCTTCGGCACCGGGTGCTCGATGAACGCGTCGCCGATCTCGGCGATGTCGGTGAGCACCACGTTCAGCAGGCCGGCGGGCAGCCCGGCCTCCTCGAAGATCTTGGCGATCAGCGTGCCGCCGGCCACCGGCGCGTCCTGGTGCGGCTTGAGGACGACGGCGTTGCCGAGCGCGAGCGCGGGCGCGACGGCCTTCAGCGACAGGAAGACGGGCGCGTTGAACGGGCTGATCACGCCGACCACGCCGACCGGCAGCCGGTAGACGCGGTTCTCCTTGCCCGGGACGGGCGAGGCCAGGATCCGGCCCTCGGCGCGCAGCGCCACCGCCATCGCCTCGCGGAGCATGTCCTTGACCAGGGCGAGTTCGAACGCGGACTTGCCGAGGGTGCCGCCGAGTTCGACGGTCATCACGTCGAGGATCTCGGCCTCGCGGGCCTCCACCACCCGCAGCGCCCGCTCGAACACCTCTCGGCGCTGGTAGGGGCTGGCGGCGGCCCAGCCGGGCTGGGCCCGCTCGGCGGCGCGGTAGGCCTGGTCGATCTCCTCGACGGTGGCCACCGTGAACGAGGCCAGCTTCTCCCCGCTGTAGGGGTCGAGGTCCACGATGTCCCAGGAGCCGGTCCCCGGCCGCCACTGGCCGTCGATGTACTGCTGGGCGAGTTCCGCGATCAAGGACATCTGATCCCTCTCGGTGGTGATCACCTACTGACGGATCATCATCTTAATTGTGGGCTAGCTCTCTTGGAGGATCTCCGCCAGAAGCGTCCTGGTCTCCTCCTCGGACAGCGCCGCCGCCGACACCCGGTCCAGCGCGGCCGTGTACTCGGCGACCTCGCTCGGCTTGTCCAGGTACAGCGCGGTGGTGAACTGCTCGACGTACACCACGTCCGCCAGGTCCGGCTCGGGGAAGGACAGCACCGTGAACGCCCCGCTGTCCGCCGCCAGCGCGCCCATGCCCAGCGGCAGCACCCGCAGGCCGATGGTCTCCCGCAGCGACAGCTCGGCCAGCCGCGCCAGCTGACCTCGCATCACCTCCGGCCCGCCGCACGGCCGGCGCAGCGCCGTCTCGTCGACGATCAGGTCCAGCCGGGCGGTGGTGTCGGGCGCGAGGTAGCGCTCCTGCCGGCGCAGCCGGACGGCCGCCCGGCGGGCGATCTCCTCCTCGGGGACGCCCGGGCTGCCGGCCCGCATCACCGCGTGCACGTACTCGGGGGTCTGCAGCAGCCCGGGCACGAACTGCACCTCGTAGCTGCGCACCAGGTTCGCCGCGTCCTCCAGGTTCAGGTACGTCTGGAACCAGCCGGGGATGACGTCCCCGTAGCCGTGCCACCAGGCCGGGGCGTTGGTCTCGCCGACCAGGCCGAGCAGCGCGGCGCGGGACTGCTCGTCCTCCACGCCGTACAGCGTCAGCAGGTCCGCCACGTCACGCTGCTTGAAGCCGACCCGGCCGAGTTCCATCCGGCTGATCTTCGACTCCGAGGCGCGGATCGAGTAGCCCGCGTCCTCCCTGGTCACGCCCCGGGCCTCGCGCAGCCGGCGCAACTGGGCGCCCAACTGGATGCGACGAGCGGTCGCACCGCTGCCCGTCTGCAGGCCCGTCATGCAAACCTCCGCCCCGAACCAACAGTTGGACCCTGTGGGATGCAGTCTGCCACTGCGCGGCGACACTCCGCGAGGGCCTTCCGGCATTTGGCCAAGCCGTTGCAGAGTTGTGCGTTTCACACCCGGTCAGGAGAGCGCCGGCAGCACCTCGGCGAGACCGGTCCGCGAGCTCACCCCGAGCTTCGGGTACGCCTTGTACAGGTGGTGACCGACGGTGCGGGCGCTCAGGAACAGCTGCGCGGCGATGTCCCGGTTCGACAGGCCCTGCGCGGCCAGCCGGACGATCTGCGACTCCTGCGGCGTCAGGCCGGCCACCGCGCCGGCCGGGCCGCGCGCGGCGGGCGCCCCGGTGGCGTCCAGCTCCAGCCGGGCCCGCTCCGCCCAGGGCAGCGCGCCCAGCCGGCGCAGCGTCCGCTCGGCCGCCCGCAGCGGCACCCGGGCGTCCGTCCGCCGCCGGCCCCGGCGCAGCCACTCGCCGTACAGCAGCTCGGTGCGGGCCTGCTCCCACGGGCGCGGCTGCTCGGCGTGCCGGGCCAGCGCCGACAGGTAGAGCTCCTCCGCCAGCTCGTCGGGGGCCAGCAGCGCGTGGCAGCGGTGCACCAGCGCCCGCGCCCACGGCTGCCCGCTGCGGTCCGCCCAGTGCTCGAACCGGGCCAGCGGCTCGGCGACCTCCTCCGGCCGGCGCAGCCGCACCGCCGCCTCCACCAGGTCGGGCACCGAACGGACGGCCGACACCTGGAAGTTCTGCCCGCTGCCGGCCAGCGCCGCCAGCTGGCCGAACGCGTCCTCGGCCCGGCCCGCGCCCAACTCCAGCACGCCGACCGCCCACTGCGCCCACGGCGCCCCGAAGGCGCCCCGGGCGCGGGCCTGCGCGGCGTGCTCCCGGCAGCGGGCGTCCTCGCCGCGGGACGCCGCCAGGTAGGCCAGGAAGCCGTGCAGCTGCCCGGTCCACATCGGCTGCCCGCAGTCCTCGGCGAGCCGCAGTCCCTCCCCGGCGTGCTCGTCGGCGGTGTCCGGGCGGCCGGTGAACAGCTCGGCCTCGGCCAGGAAGAACAGCAGCGTGGGCAGCGTCCCGAACGCGCCGCCCTCCCGGGCCTCCCGGACCAGTCGGCCGGCCAGGTCCAGCACCTCCTCGTCCCGGCCCGGCAGCAGCGCGGCCCCGCACGGCAGCGCCAGGTCCACGGGGGCCACCGCCCCGGCGGTCCGCGCGGCCCGTTCGGCCTCCGTCAGCGTCGGCCCGTCCGGCGCGTCGCCGAGCGCCGCCGTCACGTACCGCACCGCCGGCGCCAGCGAGTCGTCGGCGGGCAGGGCGAGTGCGCCGAGCGCCGTCAGCGTCGCGCACACCGCCTCCGCGTCGAGGTACCAGGCGGCGTGCACGGCCTGCACCAGCACCCGGGCCGCCGGGCCGGGCGCGGACTCCGCGACCAGCGCCGCCGCCTCGGTCAGCCGCAGGTGCGCGGAGCGGTGCTCGCCGCGCCAGAACTCGGCCACGCCGCGCGCGAACAGCAGGTGCGCCCGGGTCACCGGGTCCAGTCCGGGGCCGTCCGCCGCGGCGGCCAGCGACTCGGCCCGGCCGACCTCGCCCGCCTCCAGTGCGGCCTCCACCGCCTCCACCGTCAACTCCCGGGCCCGCAGGGGGTCCGGGCTCAGCCGGGCGGCCCGCTCGTACGCCGCCGACGCGCCCGTGTGCCCGCCCCGGGACGCCGCCCCGGCGGCCGCCGCCGCCAGCTCCTCCGCCACCGCCGCGTCCCGGCCGGTCGCCGCCAGCGCCCGGTGCCAGGCCCGCCGCAGCGGCTCCCGCTCCCCGTACGCCTGCGCGAGCGTGGCGTGCGCCGCCAGCCGGTCCACCAGCGGCGCCCGGTCCACCAGCGCCGAACGCAGCAGCGAATGCCGGAACATCACCCGGCCGGCCGCCAACTCCACCCGTACCAGGCCCTGTTGCTCGGCCGGCGCGAGGTCGGCGACGGTCAGCCCGCACTCCCCCGCCGCGCGCAGCAGCACCTCCAGCGAACCGGACTCCTCCAACGCGGCCAGCAGCAGCCACCGTTGGGCCGTGCCGGGCAGCCGGCTCAGCTGCCCGTGGTACGCCAGCCGCAACCGCCCGGTCGGCGGCAGGCTGCCCGCCGCCCCGGCCGCCGACAGCTCCACCAGCGCCAGCGGGTTGCCCTGCGCCACCGCCAACACCGCCGCGGGGTCGGACAGTTCGGGCGCGACGGCGGCCAGCAGCTCGGCCGCGGCCCGTTCCGTCAGCGGCTCCACCCGCAGCTCCGGCAGCCCGGGCAGCTCCGGCCCGTCCAACCGGGTCGCGAGCAGCAGCACCACCGCCTCCGCGCCCAGCCGGCGGGCCGCCACCTGGAGGGCCTCGGCGGACTCCCGGTCCACCCACTGCACGTCGTCCACCAGACACAGCACCGGCCCCTGCTCGGCGAGGTCCCCGAGCAGCGTCAGCACCGCCAGGCCCACCAGCAGCCGGTCTCCGGCCGGGCCGTCCGCCAGCCCCAACACCCGTTCCAGCGCTGCCCGTTGCGGACCGGGCAGGCCCTCGACGCCCGCCAGTACGGGTGCCAGCAGCTGACTGAGCGCCGCGTACGGCAGCCGGGCCTCCGACTCCACGCCCGTCGCCCGCAGCACCCGGCCGGGGGCCGCGTCGGCCGCCGCGGCCAGCAGCGCGCTCTTCCCGACCCCGGGCTCCCCGCGCAGCACCAGCACCCCGGCCCGCCCCGCGCCCGCTTCCGCCAGCAGCCGGTCGACAACCGACTGCTCCGCCCCCCGTCCGTACAGCAGCATGCCCAGCACCCTACCTATACGTGACTGATTCGCCCCGCCCGCGAGATCCGTAACTTCTTGTCCCGCAAGGAAGTCCACACCGAAACGGAGCCCGCCATGGACCTGCAGAACATCGTCGAGCGCTACCTCGCCGCCTGGAACGAGACCGACCCGGCCGCCCGCCGCAAGCTCGTCGAGGAGGCCTGGGCCGCCGACGGCAGCTACACCGACCCGATGGTCGCCACCCGCGGCCACGACGAGTTCGACGCCACCCTGGCCGCCGTCCAGGCCCAGTTCGCCGGCCTCGTCTTCCGCCTCGGCGGCCCCGTCGACGCCCATCACAACGTCGCCCGGTTCACCTGGGAGCTCGCCCCGGAGGGCGCGGAGGAGGCGATCGTCGTCGGATTCGACGTGCTCACGGCGACGGAGGACGGCCGGATCGCCTCGGTGGTCGGCTTCCTGGACAAGGTTCCGAGCGCGTAGGACGGGACCGGAGCGGAGCACGGCCCGCACAAGACAACGACGCCTGCCCTAGACCTGGTCGGGGAAAGGGGCAGGCGTCGACCGGATCCCGGCGGCTCTGGCGGGTCGGTGTTTGTCGGCCGTGCCCCCCGTGCGGGGGGCTGGCGTCCGTGGGGTGGTCAGACCACCAGGGGACGGTCGGTCGGCTTGATCGGGGCGGGGAGCGGAGTCTTGCCACCCAGGTACTTGTCGACCGCCGCGGCGGCCGAACGGCCTTCCGCGATCGCCCAGACGATCAGCGACTGACCGCGACCGGCGTCACCGCAAACGTACACCCCGGGGACGTTGGTGCCGAACTTGCCGTCCCGCGCGACGTTCCCGCGCGGGTCCAGCTCGACGCCCAACTGCTCCACCAGGCCGTTCTTGACGTCCGTCCCGGTGAATCCCATCGCCAGGGTGACCAGCTGCGCGGGAATGACCCGCTCGCTGCCCGGCACGGGCTCGAACTTGCCGTCCTTGAAGGCGACTTCGACGAGGTGCAGCTCCTGCACGTTCCCGTCCTCGTCCCCGGCGAAGTGCGTGGTGGAGACCGAGTAGACCCGCTCCCCGCCCTCCTCGTGGGCCGAGGTCACCTTGTACGTCATCGGCATCGTCGGCCACGGCTGCGCGGCCGGCCGGGAGTCCGACGGCCGCGGCATGATCTCCAACTGGGTGACGGAGGCCGCGCCCTGACGGTGCGCGGTGCCGACGCAGTCGGCGCCGGTGTCGCCGCCGCCGATGACCACGACGTGCTTGCCCTTGGCCGAGATCGGGGAGTCGACGTAGTCGCCCTCCTGGACCTTGTTGGCCAGCGGCAGGTACTCCATCGCCTGGTGGATGCCGTTCAACTCCCGCCCGGGGACGGGCAGGTCGCGCGCGGTGGTGGCGCCGGCCGCGATCACGACGGCGTCGAAGCGCGAGCGCAGGTCCTGCCCGGTGAGGTCGACGCCGACCTCGACGCCGGTGCGGAACCGGGTGCCCTCCGCGCGCATCTGCTCGATGCGGCGGTTGATGTGGCGCTTCTCCATCTTGAACTCGGGGATGCCGTAGCGCAGCAGCCCGCCGATCCGGTCGGCCCGCTCGTACACCACGACGGTGTGCCCGGCCCGGGTGAGCTGCTGGGCGGCGGCCAGGCCGGACGGGCCGGAGCCCACCACGGCGACGGTCTTGCCGGACAGCCGCTCCGGGACCTGCGGGGTGACCCCGCCGCGGTCCCAGGCCTTGTCGATGATGGTGACCTCGACGTTCTTGATGGTCACCGCGTCCTGGTTGATGCCGAGCACGCACGCCGACTCGCACGGAGCCGGGCACAGGCGGCCGGTGAACTCCGGGAAGTTGTTGGTGGCGTGCAGCCGCTCGATCGCGCCGGCCCAGTCGTCCCGGTAGGCCAGGTCGTTCCACTCGGGGATCAGGTTCCCCAGCGGACAGCCGTTGTGGCAGAACGGGATGCCGCAGTCCATGCAGCGGCCGGCCTGCTTGCTGATGATCGGAAGGAGGCTGCGCTCGACGTAGACCTCGTTCCAGTCGCGCAGTCGCACGTCCACCGGACGGCGCTCCGCCAGCTGCTTGGGCGTGGTCAGGAAGCCCTTGGGGTCAGCCACGTGCCGCCTCCATCATCTTCGCGGTGGTGTCGGCCTCGGAGAGGCCATCGCGCTCAGCGGCGTCCTTGGCGGCGAGCACTGCCTTGTAGTCGGTCGGCATGATCGTGGAGAAGCGGGAGACCCCGCTGCCCCAGTCGGCCAGGAGCTCGGCGGCGACGGTGGAGCCGGTCTCCTCGTAGTGCTGCTGCACGGTCTCGCGCAGCCACTCGCGGTCGGCGGCGCTGGGGGCCTCGATGCCCACCATGCCGCTGTTGACGTTGGCGGGGCGCAGGTCCAGCACGTAGGCGATGCCGCCGGACATGCCCGCCGCCAGGTTGCGGCCGGTCTCGCCGAGGATCACCACCCGTCCGCCGGTCATGTACTCCAGGCCGTGGTCGCCCACGCCCTCCACCACCAGGGTGGCACCGGAGTTGCGGACCGCGAAACGCTCGCCGGCCTTGCCGCGCAGGTGGATCCGGCCCGAGGTGGCGCCGTAGCCGATGGTGTTGCCGGCGATCACGTGCTGCTGCGCGTCGGCGCCGATCGCGGCGGCCTCGCGGGCCGGGCGGACCACGATGACGCCGCCGGACAGGCCCTTGCCGACGTAGTCGTTGGCGTCGCCCTCCAGGCGCAGCGTCACGCCCTTGGGGAGGAAGGCGCCGAACGACTGGCCGGCCGAGCCGGTGAAGGTGACGTCGATGGTGCCCTCGGGCAGCCCCTCGCCGCGGTACCGCTTGGTCACGTGGTGGCCGAGCATGGTGCCGACGGTGCGGTTGACGTTGCGGATCGGCAGCTGGATGCGGACCGCGTCGCCGCGCTCCAGGGCGTCCTCGGCCAGCTCGATCAGCTGGTTGTCGAGCGCCTTGTCCAGCGCGTGGTCCTGCTCGGTGGTGCGGTGCAGGGCCGCGCCGTCGGGCAGTTCGGGCACGTGGAACAGCGGGGCCAGGTCGAGCCCGGCGGCCTTCCAGTGGTCGATCGCGGCCTGCGCGTCGATGTGCTCGGCGTGGCCGACGGCCTCCTCGATGGAGCGGAAGCCCAGCTCGGCGAGGATCTCGCGGACCTCTTCGGCGATGAACTCGAAGAAGTTGACCACGAATTCGGGCTTGCCGGTGAACCGCTCGCGCAGCACCGGGTTCTGCGTGGCGACGCCGACCGGGCAGGTGTCGAGGTGGCAGACCCGCATCATGATGCAGCCGGAGACCACCAGCGGGGCCGTGGCGAAGCCGAACTCCTCGGCGCCCAGCAGGGCGGCGATGACGACGTCGCGGCCGGTCTTCAGCTGGCCGTCGGTCTGCACCACGATGCGGTCGCGCAGGCCGTTCAGCAGCAGGGTCTGCTGGGTCTCGGCGAGGCCGAGCTCCCAGGGGCCGCCCGCGTGCTTCAGCGAGGTCAGCGGCGAGGCGCCGGTGCCGCCGTCGTGGCCGGAGATCAGCACCACGTCGGCGTGCGCCTTCGACACGCCCGCAGCGACCGTGCCGACGCCGACCTCGGAGACCAGCTTCACGTGGATGCGGGCGTCCGGGTTGGCGTTCTTGAGGTCGTGGATCAGCTGGGCGAGGTCCTCGATGGAGTAGATGTCGTGGTGCGGCGGCGGGGAGATCAGGCCGACGCCCGGGGTGGAGTGCCGGGTCCTCGCCACCCACGGGTAGACCTTGTGGCCGGGCAGCTGGCCGCCCTCGCCGGGC
This sequence comes from Kitasatospora sp. NPDC059646, assembly GCF_042734615.1. Taxonomy (NCBI): domain Bacteria; kingdom Bacillati; phylum Actinomycetota; class Actinomycetes; order Kitasatosporales; family Streptomycetaceae; genus Kitasatospora; species Kitasatospora sp. NPDC059646. The sequence continues at coordinate 7,310 of NZ_JBHWDS010000017.1, read as the reverse complement.
TTGGCGCCCTGGGCCATCTTGATCTGGATGTCGTCGGCGTTGACCAGGTACTCGGAGGTGACGCCGAACCGGCCGGAGGCGACCTGCTTGATCGCCGAGCGGCGCTCGGGGTCGTACAGGCGCTCCGGGTCCTCGCCGCCCTCGCCGGTGTTGGACTTGCCGCCGAGCCGGTTCATCGCGATGGCGAGCGTCTCGTGCGCCTCCATCGAGATGGAGCCGTAGGACATCGCGCCGGTGGAGAACCGCTTGACGATCTCGGAGACCGGCTCGACCTCGTCGATCGGGACCGGGGTCCGGCCGGCCGCGTCGAGCCGGAACAGGCCGCGCAGCGTCATCAGGCGCTCGGACTGGGCGTTCACCCGGCCCGTGTACTGCTTGAAGATGTCGTAGCGCTTGCTGCGGGTGGAGTGCTGGAGGCGGAACACCGTCTCCGGGTCGAACAGGTGCGGCTCGCCCTCGCGGCGCCACTGGTACTCGCCGCCGATCTCCAGCGCGCGGTGCGCGGCGGAGATGCCGGACGCCGGGTACGCCTTGGCGTGCCGGGCGGCGGTCTCCTTGGCGATCTCGTCCAGGCCGATGCCGCCGAGCTTGGTGGTGGTGCCCGCGAAGTAGGCGTCCACCAGCTCCTGGGACAGGCCGATGGCCTCGAAGACCTGCGCGCCGCGGTAGGAGGCGACGGTGGAGATGCCCATCTTGGACATCACCTTCAGGACGCCCTTGCCGAGCGCCTTGATCAGGTTCTTGATCGCCTTCTCGGCCTCGATGCCGGAGACGAAGACGCCCTGGGAGACCAGGTCCTCGACGGACTCCATGGCCAGGTACGGGTTGACCGCGCCGGCGCCGTAGCCGACCAGCAGCGCGACGTGGTGCACCTCGCGGACGTCGCCGGCCTCGACCAGCAGCGACACCTGGGTGCGCTGCTTGGTGCGGATCAGGTGGTGGTGGATCGCCGAGGTGAGCAGCAGCGACGGGATCGGCGCGTGCTCGGCGTCCGAGTGCCGGTCGGAGAGGACGACGATGCGGGCGCCGTCGGCGATCGCGGCGTCGGCCTCGGCGGCGATCTCGGCGAGCCGGGCGGCGAGGCCCTCGCCGCCGGCCGCGACCTTGTACAGGCCGGACAGGGTGACGGCCTTCAGGCCGGGCTGGTCGCCGTCCGCGTTGATGTGGATCAGCTTGGCCAGCTCGTCGTTGTCGATCACCGGGAAGGTGATGCCGACGGAGCGGCAGTGCGCCGGGGAGGCGTCCAGCAGGTTGCCCTCGGGGCCGAGGTTGCTGTGCAGCGAGGTGACCAGCTCTTCGCGGATGGCGTCCAGCGGCGGGTTGGTGACCTGGGCGAACAGCTGGGTGAAGTAGTCGAACAGCAGGCGCGGCTTCTCGCTGAGCGCGGCGATCGGCGAGTCGGTGCCCATCGAGCCGAGCGCCTCGGCGCCGGTCTTCGCCATCGGTGCGAGGATGACCCGCAGCTCTTCCTCGGTGTAGCCGAAGGTCTGCTGACGGCGCGTCACCGAGGCGTGGGTGTGGGCGATGTGCTCGCGCTCGGGGAGCTTGGCGAGCTGGATCTGCCCGGCGGCCACCCACTCCTCGTAGGGGTGCTCGGCGGCGAGGGCGGACTTGATCTCCTCGTCCTCGACGATCCGGTGCTCGGCGGTGTCGATCAGGAACATCCGGCCGGGCTGCAGGCGGCCCTTCTTGGCGACCTTCTCCTGCTCGATGTCGAGCACGCCGACCTCGGAGGAGAGCACGACCAGGCCGTCCTCGGTGATCCAGTACCGGGCGGGGCGCAGGCCGTTGCGGTCGAGGACGGCGCCGATCCGGGTGCCGTCGGTGAAGGTGACGCAGGCCGGGCCGTCCCAGGGCTCCATCAGGTTGGAGTGGTACTGGTAGAAGGCGCGGCGGGCCGGGTCCATGGTGGCGTGGTTCTCCCACGCCTCCGGGATCATCATCAGGACCGCGTGCGGCAGCGAGCGGCCGCCGAGGTGCAGCAGCTCCAGCACCTCGTCGAAGGACGCCGAGTCGGAGTGGTCCGGGGTGCAGACCGGGAAGATCCGGCTCAGGTCGCCGGGGATCAGGTCGGTGGCGAGCTGGGACTCCCGGGCGGTCATCCAGTTGCGGTTGCCCTTGACCGTGTTGATCTCGCCGTTGTGCGCGACGAAGCGGTACGGGTGGGCGAGCGGCCAGCTCGGGAAGGTGTTGGTGGAGAACCGCGAGTGCACCAGGCCGATCGCGGAGGCGTACAGCCGGTCCGACAGGTCGGGGAAGAACGGCTCCAGCTGCCCGGTGGTCAGCATGCCCTTGTAGACCAGGGTCCGGGCGGACAGCGACGGGAAGTACACCCCGGCCTCGCGCTCGGCGCGCTTGCGCACCACGAACGCGACCCGGTCCAGCTCGATGCCGGTCCGCTCGCCGTGGGAGAGGAACAGCTGGCGGAAGCGCGGCATGACGCTGCGGGCGGTGGCGCCCAGCAGCTCCGGGGCGGTGGGGACCTCGCGCCAGCCGAGGACGGTCAGGCCCTCCTCGGCGGCGATCGCGCCGATCCGGGCGACGGCGGCGGCGTCCGCCTCGTCGTCCTCCGGGAGGAAGGCGATGCCGACCGCGTAGGAGCCGGCGGCGGGGAGTTCGAAGTCGACGTTGGCGCGCAGGAACGCGTCCGGGATCTGGGTCAGGATGCCGGCGCCGTCGCCGGAGTCGGGCTCGGCGCCGGTGGCGCCGCGGTGCTCCAGGTTGCGCAGCACGGTCAGCGCCTGCTCGACGATCCTGTGGTCGGCGATGCCGGTCAGCGTGGCCACGAAGCCGACGCCGCAGGCGTCGTGCTCGTTGCGCGGGTCGTACAGACCCTGGGCCTGGGGACGCGCGTCCGGAACGAGGGCGTAGGGGCCGCCGGCGGCCTGGTCGCCCTCGTGGCCGGAGTGCATGGATGCAGACAGCATCGGCTCTCCCGTCGTCGTGATCAGTTGCTTGATGCAAAGGGACGACGTTGGCCCTGATGCGATTTGTCGGTGCAGGTTACATGATGCCCGTGATCCCGGGAAGTGGAATTCTGCGTCCATATCGCGGACACAACCGCAGGTCACAGGGCGAATGGAGGGAAGGCGCAGCGTCGCGCGTCCAGTCCAGTGTGCCCGGTGTCCGGGGGGCCGAAACAGGGGCGAAACGCCCTTGGAACGATCCCCGCCGGGGGTCGACCTGGGATTCCCCGACCCGGAGGCCGACCGCGGTTGGGATTGTGCGGGTCGGCGACCGGATGATGAGACTAGGGCAAGGCGGCGACCCGTGCCCATGTGTGGAACATCACGCGCTGCAACGCATAATCATGCAGAGGTCTGGGTGTTCGTACAGGCCCGTCCGGGGGGCCGGTCAGCCGATCGCCCCGCCGATCAGCCGGCCCAGCAGGAAGGTGACGGCCGCCGCCGCGCCGCCCAGCACCAGCTGGCGCACGCCGCTGAACCACCAGCTGCGCGCGGTCACCCGGGCCACCACGGCGCCGCAGCCGAACAGGCCGAGCACGGCCAGCAGCGCGGCCGGCCACAGCGCGGTCGCGCCGAGCAGGTAGGGCAGCACCGGCAGCAGCGCGCCGAGCGCGAAGCAGCCGAACGAGGAGACCGCGGCGACCAGCGGCGAGGGCAGGTCGTCCGGGTCGATCCCGAGCTCCTCGCGGGCGTGCACCGCGAGCGCCGTGTTCGGGTCGGCGGACAGCTGCCGGGCCACCTCGTGGGCCAGCTCCGGGTCCACGCCGCGCTCCACGTACATCTGGGCCAGTTCGGCCAGCTCGCCGCCCGGGTTGCGCTTGAGCTCGATCCGCTCGGCCTCCAGCTCGGCCTCCACCAGCTCGCGCTGGGAGGCCACCGAGGTGTACTCGCCGGCCGCCATCGAGAACGCGCCGGCCGCCAGTCCGGCCAGGCCGGTCAGCACGACGGTGCTCGGCGTGGCGTCGCCGCCGACCACGCCGGTCATCAGCGCGAAGTTGGACACCAGGCCGTCCATCGCCCCGAACACGGCCGGACGCAGCCAGCCGCCGTTGACGTCCCGGTGGTGGCCGTCGGCGGGTATCCGGGGCTGCGGGCTGTCGGTGTGCGGGTCGACGGTGACGGTGCTCATGCTGGCGGCTCCCCTTCCGGGCACGGCGGACGACCCCCTCGCCGGGTTCCGGCCGGGCTGCTCGTGCCTTCCGAACGTAGCCGTTTGACCTGCGACTTTCCAGCAAAGTAAGCCTGCCCAAAGGCAGTTGGGGCCGCCCCCGCCGGAACCGGCGGGAGCGGCCCCGACGGGGTCGATCAGCGTGCTCAGGAGGACTTTTCGGAGTCCTTGGCGACCTCGGCGTCCTTGCCGTCCTCGGCGGCCGCGCCGTCCTCCGGTGCCTGCGCGGGGGCGTCCTTCGGCGCGTCGCCCGCGGGGGCGCCCGCCGCCGCGGCCGCCTCGGCCCGCTCGCGCGTGGCCTGCGGGTCGATCTCGTCCGGGTCCTCGCGGCCGGGCCGCAGCCGGGGCGAGACCACCAGGTAGACCACGGCGCCGATGAAGACGGCGATCGCCACCCAGTCGTTCAGCCGGAGGCCGAAGAAGCGGTGCGCCTCGTCGATGCGCAGCCACTCGGTCCAGAACCGGCCCGCGGTGTAGGCGGCGACGTACAGCGCGAAGGCCCGGCCGTGGCCGAGGGTGAAGCGCTTGTCGGCCCAGATCACCAGCACGGCGACCAGCACGCACCAGATCGACTCGTACAGGAAGGTCGGGTGGTAGATGCCGCTGACGACCTCGCCGTTCGGCAGGGTCTTGTCGATCTCCAGGCCCCACGGCAGGGTGGTCGGCCGGCCGTACAGCTCCTGGTTGAACCAGTTGCCCCAGCGGCCGCAGGCCTGGGCGAGGGCGATGCCGGGGGCGATCGCGTCGGCGTAGGCGGGGAGCGGGACGCCGCGGCGGCGGGCGCCGATCCAGGCGCCGACCGCGCCGAACGCGATGGCGCCCCAGATGCCGAGGCCGCCCTCCCAGATCTTCAGCGCGTCGAGCGGGTGCTTGCCCTCGCCGAAGTACAGCTGGTTGTCGGTGATGACGTGGTAGAGCCGGCCGCCGACCAGGCCGAACGGCACCGCCCAGACGGCGATGTCGCCGACCGTGTGCCGGCCGCCGCCGCGGGCGACCCAGCGCCTGCTGCCGAGCCACACGGCCACGACGACACCGATGATGATGCAGAACGCGTAGGCGCGCAGCGGGATGGGTCCCAGGTAGAGGACGCCCCGCGACGGGCTCGGAATGTATGCGAGATCCATGGCACCCTCGACGCTACCGTGTCCCGCCCGTCGCACCGGCACCGGAGCGGGTCACGGAAGCGTCACTCCTCCCGGCGGGTCAGGGCGAGGGCGGGTTGTTGCTCTCGGCGGCCGTCGAGGTGGGCGCCGGGCTCTGCCCGTGCGAACCGGGCGTGCCCAGCTTCTTGCCCTGGTTGGCCTCGTCGACCCACTTCACCAGGTTCTCCGGGCTGATCTGCTCGTCGCCCTTCTTCGGGTAGATCGGCGTGCCGTTGAGCAGCACCGTCGGCGTCGACTTGAAGCTCGACTTGTCGAAGTCCTGCTGCACGGCGGACACCCAGCCGGCGAAGGTGTTGGAGTTGACGCAGCCCTGGAACTCGGCGTTGTCCAGGCCCGGCACCTTCTTGCCCAGGTCGATCAGGGTCTGCTTGTTGCCGAAGGTGTCCGCGGTCTCGTCGGGCTGGTTGCGGTACAGCACGTCGTGGTAGTCCCGGAAGTGCCCGGCGTTCTGCGCGCAGCCGAGCGCGTTGGCGCCGTACTTGGAGCCGTTGCCGCCCAGCGAGCGGTCGATGAACGACACGATGTGGTAGTTGACGAAGACCTTGCCGGCGTCCTCCAGCTGGTCGACGGTCGGCGAGAAGGTGCGCTCGAAGATGCCGCAGGCCGGGCAGCGCGGGTCCTCGTACACGGTGAGGGTGGACGGGGCGTCGGCGGCGCCGACCGGGATGATCAGGTTCTTGTCGCCGATGGTGCCGGCCGGGGCGGCGGTCGGGGTCTCCGGCTTGGAGCGCTGGTTCTGCACCACCACGCCGACCACCACGGCGGCGGCGATCACCGCGAGCACCGCGCCGCCGACCACCAGCTTCTTGTTCCGCCTCGACCGGGCCTCCTGCTCCGCCCGTTCCTCCAGCATCCGCTCACGGGCGCTGCGCTTGCCTTCTCGGTTCTTGTCGCTCATGAGGTGCTCTGCCATGGTCGGGGTCGGTTCTCTCTTCATTGCGGGGGGTGGGCGGCCCGGCCGGGCCGGGTCAGGCGGCCAGCCAGGCGTCCACCGAGAGCTTGGTGCGGGGGCGGAAGACCAGCCACGCCGACAGCAGCAGGAACCCGGTGTCGCGCAGGATCTCCTGGAGGTACTTGGTCTGCGACTCGTCCACCGCCCCGCCGCCGCCGAAGCAGCCGCAGTCGATCGAGATGCCGCGCGCCCAGGCCGAGCCGATGCCCGCGATGAACATCAGCAGCAGCGCCGCGGAGATCACCGCGACCACCCGGGTGCCCAGGCCGAGCACCAGCAGGACGGCCAGCGCCAGTTCGAGGAACGGCAGCCCCCAGCCGACCGGCTTGACCAGCGACTCCGGCAGGATCTCGTAGGCCCGGACGGCCTGCGCCGCCTCGGCCGGGTCGGAGACCTTCGCCAGTCCGGCCCAGCCCCACACCACGGCCAGGCCCAGTCGCACCGCCAGCCCGAACCACTCGGCCGCCGGACCGTCCACCGCCCGGCGAAACCCGCTCACCCGGTCGTGTTCGGCCTGCTGACTGGCCATCAGTTCCCCCTCGGGCACGTGCCACCGTTTTCTGCCTGATGAACCGTAGGGGATGGCGGGCGGTTCCTCCACATTGGCGAGTTAAGCCGTACGAGCGACGCTATGCGGTCATACGTCCGATTTTCGAATCATCGCCCCGGCGCCTCGCAGACCGTCTCCGACTGCTGGCACACCACCGCCCGCTCCGCGCCCCGCCGGGCCAACTCCCGTTCCACGCCGCCGGTTCCGGCCAGCGCCGCGGCCAGCGCCAGGGCGGCCGCCAGCGCCCGCAGCAGCACCGCCTTCTGGACCCGGGCCATCCGTACGTCCTTTCGCCGACGAACCATCAGGGGGTTCAACGTCCGGGCCCGCGGCGGGAACACCGACCGGCGCGGACAGTTCACCCGATCAGGTGGTACCCGGAAAACGCCGGAGGGCCGCCCGGGGGGCCCCCCTGTACCCCGGGGGCGCCCGCCCCCCCCGGGGAGCGGGGGGGGCGCGCCCGCCCCCCGGGGGGCGCCCGCGCCCCCACCGCGGGCCCCCCCCCCGGCAC
>NZ_JBHWDS010000016.1:0-155011 GCF_042734615.1 Kitasatospora sp. NPDC059646 | reverse complement strand
CCGCCGATCGGCGGACGGGCCCTCCCGCGACGTGTTCCGGAGGGTCAGGCCTCGGCCGGGCCGTCCTCGCCGTCGGTGGCGTCCTTGTCGTCCTCGACCTGCTCCTGCAGGCCCAGGCGCTCGACCATCCACTGCTCGAAGCCGACCGCGGCCTGGGTCCAGTTGGCGGTGGTGCCGACGAAGTACTCCAGGCTGACGCCGTTGCCGACGATCATCTGGGACTCGCCGATCAGGCGGACCACGCCGTCCTCGTGGGTGTGGGTGTAGACCTTGGGCCACAGGGTCTCGCGGTTCCACTCGTCGATCAGGTCGAGGATCTCGCCCTTCTTCTCGAGCGGGAACGCCCGGTCGTAGAAGGCGCGGACCGCGAACAGCTCCTTGTGGTCGCCGCGGAACATGTAGTAGACGCGGAAGTTCTCCCAGGGGGCGGTGAGGTCGCCCTCCTCGTCCACCACGTGCTTGAGCTGCATCTGGTCGAGCAGCTGGGCGACCAGGTTCTGGTCCGGGACGATCACCGGCGGCGGCCCGGCCGGAGCGCCACCGGGCTGTCCGCCCTGCGGCGGCTGCGGCAGGCCGAAGGACGGGATGGACGACGGGTCGATGCTCACGGGGGTGTCCCTTTCACGGTGCACAAGTTCGGCTGCCGATGGGGGCCGCCTTCTCCTGCCCCCATCCTGCCGCATTCGGGGCCCGCGGCACAGAGCGGCGCCGCGGCGTGATCGCCTGCTCCCGGCGGGTGCGCACGCGCGCCGGCGGGCGGAGCCGCGAGGGGCTCCGCCCGCCGGACGGACGTCACTTCACCAGCGAGGGCTTCGGGCCGACGCTGAGCCGGTCCCCCGTCTCGTCCCGGTCGACCAGGACGGTGTCCCCGTCGTGGACCCGGCCGGAGAGGATCTCCTTGGCCAGCTGGTCGCCGATCGCGGACTGCACCAGGCGGCGCAGCGGGCGGGCGCCGTACGCCGGGTCGTAGCCGGTCAGCGAGAGCCAGTCCCGGGCGGCCGGGGTGACGTCCAGCGTGAGCCGGCGCTCGTGCAGGCGGCGGGCCAGCGCGGCGACCTGGAGGTCGACGATCCGGCTGAGCTCGGCGGTGCCCAGCGGGTCGAAGACCACGATGTCGTCGAGCCGGTTCAGGAACTCCGGCTTGAACGCCTGCCGGACGGTCTCCAGCACCAGCTCCTTCTTGCGCTCCTCCGGGGTGGTCGGGTCGATCAGGTGCACCGATCCCAGGTTGGAGGTGAGGATCAGGATGGTGTTGCGGAAGTCGACCGTGCGGCCCTGGCCGTCGGTGAGGCGGCCGTCGTCCAGCACCTGGAGCAGGACGTCGAACACTTCGGGGTGGGCCTTCTCCACCTCGTCCAGCAGCACCACGCTGTACGGGCGGCGGCGGACCGCCTCGGTGAGCTGGCCGCCCTCCTCGTAGCCGACGTACCCGGGCGGGGCGCCGACCAGGCGGGAGACCGAGTGCTTCTCGCCGTACTCGCTCATGTCGATCCGGACCATCGCCCGCTCGTCGTCGAACAGGAAGTCGGCGAGCGCCTTGGCCAGTTCGGTCTTGCCGACGCCGGTCGGGCCGAGGAACAGGAACGAGCCGGTCGGGCGGTCCGGGTCGGCGATGCCGGAGCGGGTGCGGCGCACCGCGTCGGACACCGCCTGGACGGCCTCCCGCTGGCCGATCAGGCGCTTGCCCAGCTCCTCCTCCATGCGCAGGAGCTTGGCGCTCTCGCCCTCCAGCAGGCGGCCGGCCGGGATGCCCGTCCAGGAGGAGACCACGTCGGCCACGTCGTCCGGGCCGACCTGCTCCTTGACCATGGTGGTGTTCGGCTCGTCCGCCGCGCGGTCCTGGGCCTCCGTCAACTCGCGTTCGGCGGCCGGGATCTCGGCGTACATCAGCTTGGAGGCGCGCTCGAAGTCGCCGTCGCGCTGGGCGCGGTCCAGCGCGCCGCGCAGGTCGTCCAGGCGCTCCTTGAGCTCGCCGACCCGGTTCAGGGACTTCTTCTCCTGCTCCCAGCGGGCGTTGAGGGTGCTCAGCTGCTCCTGCTTGTCGGCGAGGTCTCGGCGGAGCCGGCCGAGGCGCTCGACGGAGGCCGGGTCGGACTCCTTGTCCAGCGCGAGCTCCTCCATCCGCAGCCGGTCCACGGCGCGCTGGAGCTCGTCGATCTCCACCGGGGAGGAGTCGATCTCCATCCGCAGCCGGGACGCCGACTCGTCGACCAGGTCGATCGCCTTGTCGGGCAGGAAGCGGGAGGTGATGTACCGGTTGGACAGGGTGGCGGCGGCGACCAGCGCGGCGTCGGTGATCTCCACCTTGTGGTGCGCCTCGTAGCGGCCCTTCAGGCCGCGCAGGATGGCGATGGTGTCCTCGACGGTGGGCTCGCCGACCAGCACCTGCTGGAAGCGGCGCTCCAGGGCCGGGTCCTTCTCGATCCGCTCGCGGTACTCGTCCAGCGTGGTGGCGCCGACCATGCGCAGCTCGCCGCGGGCCAGCATCGGCTTGAGCATGTTGCCCGCGTCCATCGAGGAGTCGCCGCCGGCGCCCGCGCCGACCATGGTGTGCAGCTCGTCGATGAAGGTGATGACCTGGCCGTCGGAGTCCTTGATGTCGTTCAGGACGGCCTTCAGGCGCTCCTCGAACTCGCCGCGGAACTTGGCGCCCGCGACCATCGCCGCGAGGTCGAGCGCCACCAGGCGCTTGCCGCGCAGCGACTCCGGCACGTCGCCGGCGACGATGCGCTGGGCCAGGCCCTCGACGACGGCGGTCTTGCCGACGCCGGGCTCGCCGATCAGCACCGGGTTGTTCTTGGTGCGGCGGGAGAGCACCTGGACGACCCGGCGGATCTCCTGGTCGCGGCCGATCACCGGGTCGAGCTTGCCGTCCCGCGCGGCCTGGGTGAGGTCGGAGCCGTACTTCTCCAGCGCCTTGTAGGTGCCCTCCGGGTCGGGGGAGGTCACCCGGGCGCTGCCCCGGACGTCCTTGAACGCGGCGAGCAGGGCCTTCGGGGTGGCGCCGTGCTGCTTCAGCAGGTCGGCGACCGGGCCGCCCTCGGCGGCCAGGCCGACCAGCAGGTGCTCGGTGGAGACGTACTGGTCGTCCAGGTCGGCGGCGCGCTTGCCGGCCTCCTCCAGCACCGCGAGGGTGTCCCGCGCGAGCTGGGGGGCGGCGACCGTGGAACCCTGCGCGGCGGGCAGCGCGGCGGCCTGCTGGCGGGCGGCGAGGGCGATCGGCGCGGCATCCGCCCCGACGGCCTTCAGCAACGGGCGGGCCAGGCCCTCGGGCTGGTCGAGCAGGGCCAGCAGGATGTGCACCGGCTTGACGTCCGGGTTCCCCGCGGCGCCTGCCTGCCGGATGGCGGAGGACAGGGCCTCCTGCGTCTTGCTGGTGAACTTACTGGCGTCCACTGCGGGCATACCCCTCTCGTCTTCGGGACATCTCAACTCTGCTGAGTACAGCATGCACTAAGTTGAGTCTATTCCGCTCAACTTTTTCGAACCGGATCGGTGGAGGCGCCCCGGGTCAGCCCGAGCAGCTGCCGGGCCGGGCCCGCGGGGCGCTGCCCGGCCGGCCAGACCGCCCGCAGCGGGCGCTCCAGGTCCAGGCCGGCCAGCGGCACGGCCACCAGTCGGCGGGTGGCCAGCTCCTCGGTGACCGCCAGCTCGCTCAGGCAGACCGGGCCGGCGCCGGTCATCGCGGCGGCCTTCAGCGCCGTCGAGGAGGCCAGCTCCAGCCGGGGCGCGGCCGGCCCGCCGTACGGGGCGAGCGCCTCCTCCAGCACCTCCCGGGTGCCGGAGCCGACCTCGCGCAGCACCAGCGGGGTGGCGGCCAGTTCGGCGCCGGTGACCGGGGCGCGCCGGCGCGCCCAGCGGTGGTCGGGGGAGACCACCACCACCAGCCGGTCCGCGGCGACCACCGCGCCGGACAGTCCGGCCGGGGTCGAGGTGCCCTCGACGAAGCCGAGGTCGGCCTCGCCGGCCAGCACCCGGGCGGCGACGTCGGCGGAGTTCGCGGTGCGCAGCGTGACGGCCGTGCCCGGGCTGGCCTCGTTCAGGGCCAGCAGCCAGCCGGGCATCAGGTACTCGGCGACGGTCAGGCTGGCCACCACCCGCAGCCGGGCGTCCCGGCGTTCGCGCAGCGCGTCGATCCCGGCGTCCAGCGCCTGCGCGGCCTCCACCACCTGCCGGGCCCACTCGACCACCAGCCGGCCCGCCTCGGTGGGGCGCGAGCCCCGCGGCGAGCGCTCCAGCAGCGCCACCCCGATCTGCCGCTCCATGCCCTTGATCCGGGCGCTGGCGGCGGGCTGGCTGACCCCCAGCTCGGCCGCCGCCCGGCCGACGCTGCCCAGCCGGGCCACCGCGAGCAGCAGCTCCAGGGCGCCGATTTCCGGGACGTGCGGGGAGAGAGCCATAGGCCCAGGCTATGTCCTCATAGCGGACGCCTCGCTACCGCCGTCCCGCCCGCCCGCCGAGGGTGGGAACCATGGCAACCCTCCTCGCGCCGCGCACCACCCGCCTGCGCACCCTCGACCTGTCCCGGCTCGGCCCCAACTGGTACGCCGCCGTGATGGGCACCGCGATCACCGGCAACGGCGCCGCCGCGCTGCCGATCGACCTGCCGGGCCGGCTGGTCCTCGCCGAGGCGGTGTGGACGCTGTCGCTGCTGCTGCTCGCCGCGCTGCTCACGGCCCGCGCCGTGCACCTGGTGCGCCACCGCGAGCAGGCCCGCCGCACCCTGCTGGACGACCCGTCCGCCGCGGTGTTCTACGGCTGCCCGCCGATGGCGCTGCTGGCCGTCGGCTACGGCGCGCTGGCGGTCGGCGGCCCGGTGGTCGGCGAGCGGGCCGGCCTGGCGCTGGACGCGGTGCTGTGGAGCGCCGGAACGCTGTACGCGCTCGCGGTGGCCGCCGGGCTGCCGTACCTGATGATCACCCGGCACCGGCTGTCCGCGCTGGAGGCCAACCCGACCTGGCTGCTGCCGGTGGTGGCCCCGATGGTGGCCGCCGCGCTCGGCCCGGCGCTGGTGCCGCACCTGCCGGAGGGGGCGGCCCGGCAGGCCCTGCTGTACGGGTGCGTGGCGATGTTCGGGGCCAGCCTGCTGGCGACCCTGGTGCTGCTGCCGGTGGTGTTCGGCGGGCTGGTGCACAGCAAGCTGCCCGCGGTGGTGCTGACGCCGTCGCTGTTCCTGGTGCTCGGCCCGCTCGGCCAGTCCACCACCGCCGTCCACCAGTTCGCCGACGCGCTGCCGTCCGCGCTGCCGGGCGCCGGGCGGGCGGCGGCCGAGACGGCCCGCGGGCTGGCCGAGGTCTACGGGGTGGCCGTGATGGGCTTCGCGCTGCTGTGGCTGGCCGTGGCGCTGGTGGCGAACGGGCGGGCGCTGCGCGCCGGGATGCCGTTCGCGATGACCTGGTGGGCGTTCACCTTCCCGGTCGGCACCCTCGTCACCGGCACGGCCGCGCTGGCCCGGCACACCGGGTTCGGCGGGTTCACGGTGCTGGCGGGCGCGCTGTGGCTGCTGCTGGCCACCGCCTGGGCGGTGGCCGGCGTGCACACCGTGGCCGGGCTGCGGGCGGGCCGGCTGCTGTAGCGGGCGCGGCGGCCGCATTCTCGGCCGGGAATCGGGGCGGTCGATTCGGCGCAGGCCGTTCCGGATCGGTGGATTCGGCGAAGATTGCGGAATTCCCGGTGACGGCAGTGACATTTCGGCAGGCCGCGACGCTACCGCCCCAGGTGCCGAATGCCTGTTCGGGGAGGGGGGAAATGCTTCGAATACCGGGATTCCGGCCACTCGGCCGAGCAGTTTGCTGCAGGTTCCTGCACTTGCGGGAACCTGCAGTCGGAGAGCACTTGTTCGGCGTTGCCCGCGCTGTGAAGGTGTAGACACGTCAAGTCGTCCCGGGCCGCCGCAGCCCGAGTCGGCGACTTGCTCTTCGCGTGGGGGCGACAGGTGCGTTCGTATCTGCGCAACGGGGGGAAGAGCACCGGCCCGGACGCCATGTGTGGTGATGGCGGACGGACCAGGTATCGGTGAGGCGTTGCTGCTCCGCCTCGCCGAAAGCGCCTTGACGCTTGGCGTGACACGAGCGGGTCCTCCGGGAGCCGGACGCTACGGCGTCCGCCCCGGGGGACGCGCCCGTCCGCGGGGACTCCCGCCGTCGAGCCGGACGGCCCTGCTGAGATCATCGTCCGCAACGGAGGAACACGGCAGGGAGAGCTCGACGTGGCTGCGGACCACCCGAAGTCCGACCCGGACGACACGCTGCCGGAGGACGACGCCGCCAGGCTGTACCTGGCCATCCTGACCGCCGGCGGCCGGATCCCGCTCGAGAACCCGGCGCTGCCCGGGACCGACCTCGACCTCGAGCGCCAACAGGCCCTGCTGGAACAGCTGGTGGCCGTCGGCCTGGTACTGCCCAACCGCATCGACGGCTGCTACGTCGCGGTCAGCCCGCGCGCCGTCGCCGAACGCCTCGGCGCCGACATGCGCGCCCAGGCCACCCGCCTGCTGCTGGACGCCGACCGGCTGCCCGCCGCCCTCGACCCGCTGGCCCGCGCCTACGACGCCGTCCCGCGGCCCGCCGACCGGGCCCGCCGGGCGGTGTACGTGGACGGCCAGGAGAGCATCCGGCTCCGGATCGCGCAGCTGGTCTCCGACTGCCGGCTCGAACTGCTCAGCGCCCAGCCCGGCCTGCGCCCGCCCGGAGTGCTCGAACTCGCCCACACCCAGGACCAGTTGATGCTCCGCCGGGGCGGCACCATGCGCACCCTCTACCAGCCGGTCGCCCTCACCGAGGACAGCGCCGTCCGGCACGCCACCGCGATGGCCGAACAGGGCGCCCAACTCCGCGTCCTGGACGAGCCGTTCCTGCGCCTGATCGTCATCGACCGGCGGATCGCCGTGATCCCCGCCGCCGACGACCACAGCCGCGCCGCGTTCGTCGAGGACCCCGCGGCCATCGCCTACCTGGTGGCCGGCTTCGAACGCGACTGGGCACGCGCCGACCAGGTCCACTGGCACAGCCTGGACGGCCGCACCCTCACCCGCACCGTCACCCACCGGGTCGGCCGGATGCTCGCCCAGGGCCTCACCCAGCGCGCCGTCGCCACCCGGCTCGGCCTGTCCGAGCGCACCGTCGCCGGCCACATCTCCCGGCTGCGCGAACTGCACAACGCCCAGACCCTGTTCCAGCTCGGCTGGCTGATGAGAGGCGGCGGACGTGGCTGACCCCGCCCCCGGGGCCGCGCCGGTCGACGACCCGGCGCAGCGCCTCTACCTGGACGTCCTGGAGGCCGGCGGCCGGATCGCCGCCGACCTGGTCGCCGACCGGCAGACCGCCCTCGCCGAACTGCTCCGCACCGGCCTGCTGGTCTCCGACGGCCTCGACGGCGCCTACCTGGCCGTCGACCCGCGCTTCGTGGCCGAGACCCTCGGCGCCGAGATGAACGCCCAGGCCGCCCGCCTGCTCAACCGCGCCGAGCGCCTGCCCGCCCGCCTCGAACCGCTGATCACCGCGTACGAGAGCGTCCCCCGGCCGATCGAGCCGGTCAGCTGCGACGTCCAGATGGTCGGCCTCGAACACATCCGCCAGCGGATCGCCCAGCTCGGCGCCGACTGCCGCGAGGAGGCCCTCACCGCGCACCCCGGGGCACTCGCCCCCGCCGCCCTGGAGACCTCGCTGCACCAGGAACTGCCGGTGCTCCGGCGCGGCTGCCGGATCCGCACCCTCTACCGGCCCTGCGTGCTCGCCGAGCCCGCCGCGGTCCGCTACGCCGCCGCGCTCACCGAGGCCGGCGGCGAGGTCCGGCTGCTCGACGAGCCGTTCCAGCGCGCCCTGGTCTTCGACCGCACCACCGCCGTGGTCCCCGCCGCCGAGGACCCCGGCCGGGCCGCGCTGATCCTCGACCCCGCCACCGTCGCGATGATCGTGGCCGGCTTCGAACGCGACTGGGCGCGGGCCGAACGCGTCCGCTGGGACCTGCTGATCGACACCGCCCCCACCCGGGCCGCCGCCGACCAGATCGGCCGCCTGCTCGCCCAGGGCCTCACCCAGCGCGCCGTCGCCGCCCGCCTCGGCCTGTCCGAGCGCACCGTCGCCGCCCACATCTCCCGGCTGCGCGACCAGCACGGCGCCGAGACGCTGTTCCAGCTCGGCTGGCTGATGCGCGGGGGCGAGGCCCCGTGACCGAACCGGACGTCGCCCCGCCGACCGAGGCCGAGAAGGCCCTCTTCCACGCCGTCCTGCAGGCCGGCCGGGTCTCGCTGCGCGAGGTGATGGAACAGGACGCCGCCGCGGCCGCCAGGCTGCTGGAACTGGGCCTGCTGGCGCACTACCAGGTCGACGGCTGGGTGGCGGCCGCCAACCCGCGCACCGTCGGCACGCGGCTCGGCGCCGCCCTGCGCGAACACGCCACCGGCCTGCTCGCCCGGGCCGACCGGGTGGCGGACGACCTCGACGAGCTGGCCGAGTCCTACGACTCCGCGCAGCGCCGCGCCGAACCCGGCCCCGGAATCACCCACGTGACCGGCCTCGAACAGATCCAGCACCGCCTGCTGGTGATCGAGGACGAGTACCGGGAGGAGGGCCTGGCCGCCCAACCCGGGCCGCGCCCGCCGGAGTTCCTCGACGACGACTCCCGGATCCGCAAGGCGCTGGCCCGCGGCGTCACCGCCGACATCCTCTACCAGCCGGTCTCCCGGCACACCGAGCACACCGCCTGCTACGCCGCTGCGGCCACCGAGTGGGGCATGCGGGTGCGGGTCCTGGACGAGCCGTTCGCCCGCATGCTGATCTTCGACCGCAGGGTCGCGGTCATCCCGGCGGCCGCCGACAACGCCGTCGCCGCCTTCGTCGAGGACCCCGTCGTCGTCGACCACCTGGTCACCGTCTTCCAGCGCGACTTCGCCCGCGCCGTCCGCGTCCCCTGGCACGACCTGACGGGCCGCCGGGTCCCCGAGACCCCTCGCCGGATCGGCGAACTGCTCGCCACCGGCCTCACCCAGCGCGCCGTCGCCACCCGGCTGGGCCTGTCGGAGCGCACCGTCGCCGCCCACATCGCCCGCCTGCGCGAACGCTACGACGCCGAGACGCTCTTCCAACTCGGCTGGCTGATGCGGGACGGTGCGCGGTGACGGACCGGCTGCCGAGCGACGCCGAGCGGGCGCTGTACCGCCAAGTGCTGGAGCAGGGCGGCCGGGTGATGTTCCGTGAGGCGATGCAGCAGGACGCCGCCGCCACCCTGCGGCTGATCGAGATCGGCCTGCTGATCCACCACGCCGTCGACGAGTCGCTGAGCGCCGTCAACCCCCGCGCGGTGGCCGACCGGCTGAGCGCCGACCTCCGCGAGGCCGCGATCCGCAAGCTGGCGAACTCCCAGCGGACCTCGGCCCAGCTGGAGGACCTGGTGCACGCCTACGACCTGGCGCTGCGCCGCCCCGACCGGGCGCACGCGGTGGAGCGGGTGAACGACCGCCGGCAGATCCGGCACCGCATCATGCAGATCGAGTCCGAGATGCACGAGGAGACGCTCGCCGCGCAGCCCGGCGGCGCCCGCCCGGTCGGCCAGATGCGGCAGGCCCTCCAGCGCTCGCTGGACTTCCTCGCCCGCGGCATCGGCCTGCGCACCCTCTACCAGCCGGGCGCCCTCGCCGACCCGCCCACCGTCGACTACGCCGCGACGGTCTCGGCCGGCGGCGAACGGATCCGGGTCCTGGACGAGCCGTTCCGGCGGATGCTGATCTTCGACCGGCGGATCGCGATCATCTCCGCCTCGCCGGACGACAACCACGCCGCCTTCGTCGAGGACCCCGCCGTCCTGGCCACCCTGATCGACCTGTTCGAACGCGACTGGGCGCGCGCCGCCCGGATCGACTGGCACGCGCTGGCCGGCCGCCCGCGCGACACCGGCGTCCCGAAGGAGGTCGGCGCCCTGCTCGCGCAGGGCCTCACCCAGCGCGCCATCGCCTCCCGGCTGGGCCTGTCGGAGCGGACCGTGGCCGCCCACATCGCCCGCCTGCGGGAGCTCTACGATGCGGAGACCCTGTTCCAGCTCGGCTGGCAGCTGCGCGGGACGCCGGAGTGACGATCGGAGCCGACCGCCGGGGCCCGCCCGGGGCGGCCCGGAAGGAGTGGGAGCTGTGAGCGAGCCGAACGGAGCCGCCCTGCCGAGCGCCTCGGAACGGCGGCTCTACCAGCGGATCCTGGACCAGGGCGGACGGGTGGCGTTCCGCGAAGCGGTCGAACAGGACCCGGCGGGCGTGCTGCGCCTGCTGGACCTCGGACTGCTGGTGCACGACGGCGCCGACCAGTCGCTGACGGCGGTCAACCCGCGCACGGTCGGCGACCGGATCAGCGCCGAGCTCCGCGCCGAGGGCACCCGGATGCTGCTGCGCGCCGAGGAGATGCCCGCGCTGCTGGAGGACCTCACCCACGCCTACGACGCCACCCCGCGCCGCGCCGACCGCTCCAGCGTGGTGCAGCACGTCGAGCGGACCGACCGGATCCGGGAGCGGGTACGGCAGTTGGAGACCGCGGCGACCGAGGAGATCCTCGCCATGCGGCCCGGGCGGGTGTGCCGGAGCGACTTCCAGGCCGACTCCCTGGAGCGCACCCGCGACTTCCTGGCGAGCGGCGCCTCGCTGCACACCGTCTACGAGCCGGCCGCGCTGCTGGACGAGCCGACGGTGCGTTGGGCGGAGTCCGTCACCGCGTGGGGCGGCCGGTTCCGGACGCTGAGCGAACCGTTCGGCCGGATGCTGGTCTTCGACCGGCGGATCGCCGTCGTCCCGGCGTCGGCGGACAACTCCAGCGCCGCGGTGGTGGAGGATCCGGCGGTGGTGGAGTTCCTGGTCGCGGCGTTCGAGCGGGACTGGGCGCGGGCCGATCGGGTCCAGTGGCGCACGGCCGACTACGGCGAGGAGAGCGCCGTCCCCGTCCACGAGCAGGTCGGCCGCCTGCTCGCCCAGGGCCTGACGCAGCGTTCGATCGCCACCCGCCTCGGCCTGTCCGAACGGACCGTGGCGGGCCACATCTCCCGGCTGCGCGAACTGCACGACGCGGAGACCCTGTTCCAGCTGGGCTGGCAGATGCGGGGGGCCGAGGACCCGCCCCGGGCCGCGGCGTCGGACTGACCGGGCGTCAGCCGGTGGCGATCTCGGGGGACCAGAAGCCGTACGGGCCGGTGTGCTCGCGGCGCGGCCGCGGGAACTGCTCGCCGGGCGCGGTCCAGAAGCCGCTGCGCAGCGACAGCGCCATGCCGGCCCAGTCCAGTGCGGTCTCCACGGTGTGGTGCAGGGCCTCCTGCGACCAGGTGTCGTCGAACACCAGCGGCAGCACGGGGGAGACCTGCTCGATGGTGGCGATCAGCGGGTTGTGGGTGATCGCCTCGTCGACCAGCAGCACGATCGGCTTGCGCAGCGCCGAGGCCCAGCCGAGCTCCAGGCTCACGCCGGCCGACAGCGGGGCGCCGATGTAGGCGAAGACCAGGTCGGCGCTCTGCATCGCCCGGAAGTCCGAGGGGACCCGCGGCTCGGGGGCCCGGCCGGCCACCGTCCACGCGTCGCTGTGGTGGGCGCTGTACACCGCGGCCCCGCTGCGCAGCAGGGTGCTCCGCAGGGTGGTCAGCCTGGTCCGGCTGGCCAGCGTCACGACGCTGTCGGCCGGCCCGGTCAGCCGCATCAGGGGCGCGGCCAGGAACACCCGTGCCCGTCGGCCTTCACTGCTGCTGACCGTCTGGTGACGCAGATCTGGCTCACTCATTTCGACTCCGGGGGAAAGGCCTGGCCCGGGTGTGGTCCGGTCAGGCATTCGTTGTTTGGGAATGCTGCTGAGCATCCGCTATCGTCTCGACAAAATTGGCGCGCCCATGCCATCTGCGGTTCCCCCGTGCACGGGACTTGCCGTTGCCGATCGATGGTGGACTGATCGTCTCGGTAGGGGGGCCCGGCCGTCCACTGGTGCCCAGTGTCATCTCCCTGCCTGGCAGCGAGATGACACTGGGCACCCCTTGGGCTGCGGCCTGTCGGTCTGCGAAAGTTGTCGACGGTGAATTGGTAGGAGTCGGGGTGTGCTTGACTGACCGTCGTACTCTGGACGCTGATATGACTGGTCGCCGGAGCAGGCCCGACTCGTCGGACCGGCTTGGGGGAAGGAGAGTCCCAATGCGCAGGACGCGCCACTTCGTGGCATCGGCCGCACTCGTGCTGACAGCGGTGGTGTTCGGGGCTGCCCCGGCCCACGCCACCGACATCATCTGGACCGGTTCGAAGTCGGACCCCGTCACGGCGGAGGCCGCCTCGGCGCCGCTGCCGCTGCCGAAGGTCCAGTCCCTCACGTCCGACATCATCTGGACGTGATGAACGCCGGACGTCGCTAGTCGAGGGCTCCCTCGGCATCCATCGCATCCATCATCGGATTGCTGCGGTGGCCCTCGGCCAGCTTCCAGCCCAGCTGAAACAGCGTCTCCGCGTTGTATTCCTCGCGCAGTTCGGCGATGTGCCGGGCCAGCGTCCGTTCGCTGAGGCCCAGGTTCCTGGCTATCACCCGGTGGCCCACGCCCTGCAGCAGCATTCTGATGATGTTCTGCCGGAGCAGTGAGACGACCTCGACCGGCACGTCGTTTCCGTCGAGGAACGGAATCGCGCGCTCCCAGCAGAGCTCGAACGTGTTGACCAGATAGGCGATCACCGGTTCGTCGCGGACGACCGCCGCCCGTTCGTTGTCGTCGGCGAACGGAATGATGGCGATTCTGCGGTCGATGACGATCAGCCTGGTGAACGGCTCGCCCAGCGTCCGCACCTCGCCGCCCGCCCTGGTCACCGCCGCGACGTACTCGCGGACCGGCGCCGAATAGCGGGTGCTCGGCTGGTAGATCGTCCGGCGTGCGACGCCCCGGCGGAGCATTCCGGTGTCCAGGGCTATCGCCGTGGCCGGCGGGAACGACCGGGCACCGCCGCCGGGCTGCGCGCTGAGCACCTCGTGGTTGGCCGACTGGCCGAATTCGGCCAACCGCCGGTTGATCTCGGCCTTTCCGGAGATGTGTTCGACGATCCCGCCGGTCTGGTCGGACGCCAGCCCGCCGCCGTACGCCTGGCTCAGCTCCTGGAGGTCCGCGGGCAGGTTCGCGGCCCTGGTCAGCAGCTCCAGGGCACTGCGCTGCCAGGAGGCGCTCAGGCCGGCGGCCAGCTGCTGCGGGTCGACCGCCATCAGCAGCTTGGGGTCGTTGACGTCCGGGACCAGCAGGCCGATGTCCAGCAGTTCCTGGAGCGCCGCCGGACGCTGGTCCTCCGGTCGGGCGGGGCACGAGCGGCCGGCGGTCCCGAGGATCGATTTGTAGAGTTCGCGGGCCTCGGCAGACACGACACCGAGGCCGGCGGTGGTGAGACCTGGCACTTCAGCCCTGTCCATCTGTTGCCCCTGCCCTAGCTCGAACGGCGCCACGATCCTCTTGTGGGGGTGATCCTAGGCGGCGATCACCCGGGACGGTCCGCCGTGCCACCCGGGAACCACCGACGGATCGCCAGACGCACTCTCTCATCATGGCAAAGCCGCCGATACCCCCCGGTGGGCAGGGATGTCGGCGGCTCGCGGGCCTCAGCGCTTCGGGCGCCACACCACCAGGGCGCTGGACTGCTGGACCTGCTGGTACGGCACCAGGTCCCGGCGGTAGGAGGCGTGCACGGCGGCCTCGCGCTGCTGGAGGGTGGCGGCGGCGCCCTCCAGGGCGTCGACCAGCTCGGACACCCGGGACTGCAGCGCGGCGACCTGGTTCTCCAGTTCGATGATCCGCTTGATGCCGGCCAGGTTGATGCCCTCGTCCTGGGAGAGCCGCTGGACCTCGCGCAGCTGCTGGATGTCCCGGGCGGAGTAGCGGCGGCCGCGGCCGGCGGTCCGGTCCGGGCTGACCAGGCCGAGCCGGTCGTACTGGCGCAGGGTCTGCGGGTGCAGCCCGGACAGTTCGGCGGCGACCGAGATCACGTAGACCGGGGTGTCCTCGGTCAGCACGTACGTCGGCGGGCCGGCGGGGCGGGCGCGCCCGGCGCCGGGCAGGCCCTCGCCGATGCCGGCGCCGATCCGGCCGTCGGTGCCGTGCGGGCTGTCGGGGTGGGGACTCATCGGGATCTCACGCTCCCTCCGCCGCCTTGAAGAGGGCGGCTCGCGGGTCGTCCGAGGCGGTGGCCTCGCGGTACTGCTCCAGTGCGCTCAGTGCGTCGCCGCTGACGATCTTGGGAACGGCGACCTCGACGGTGACCAGCAGGTCGCCACGGGTGCCGTCCTTGCGGGTGGCGCCCTTGCCGCGGGCCCGCATGGTCAGGCCGTTGGCGCTGCCCGGGGGCAGCTTGAGCTTCACGGCCGGGCCGTTCAGCGTCGGCACCTCGATGGTGCCGCCGAGCGCGGCCTCGGGGAAGCTGACCGGCACCGTCACGGTGAGGTTGTCGCCCTTGCGCCCGAACACCGGGTGCGGGTCGACGTGCACGGTGACGTACAGGTCGCCGGGCTGGCCGCCGCGCTCGCCCTGGGCGCCCTTGCCCTTGAGCCGGATTCGCTGGCCGTCCTGCACGCCGGCCGGGATCCGGACCTGCATGGTGCGGGCCGAGGCGGCCCGGCCGCTGCCGTGGCAGACGGTGCACGGGTCGTCGACGATCATGCCGCGGCCCTTGCAGTCACGGCACGGCTCGGACAGCGCGAACGCGCCCTGGCCGCGGCTGACGGTGCCGGCGCCGACGCAGGTCGGGCAGACCCGGGGGGTGGTGCCGGCCTTCGCGCCGGTGCCGGCGCAGGCGCGGCAGGCGGCCTGGGAGGTCATCCGCAGCGGCACGGTCGCGCCGTCCACGGCCTCCTCGAAGTTCAGCGTGACCTCGGTCTCGACGTCCGCGCCGCGGCGCGGCTGCGCGGTCTGCCGGCCGCCGCGGTTGAACAGGCCGCCGAACACGTCGCCGAGGCCGCCGCCGCCGGTCGCCCCGCCGCCGCTGAACAGGTCGCCGAAGTCGAAGCCGCCGGCGCCGCCCGCTCCGCCGGGCCGGAAGCCGCCGCCGGCGAACAGCGAGCGCGCCTCGTCGTACTCCTTGCGGCGCTTCTCGTCGGAGAGGACGTCGTACGCCTCGGAGATGTCCTTGAACCGCTCCTCGGCCTTGGCGTCGCCCTTGTTGGCGTCCGGGTGGAACTCGCGTGCCAGCTTCCGGTACGTCTTCTTGATCTCGGCGGCGGTGGCGTCCTTGGGCACGCCGAGGACCTTGTAGTAGTCCTTCTCCACGTAGTCCTTAGCGCTCATGGCCTTTGACCGCCACCTCCCGTAATCCTGAAGTCTGTTGGTGAAGCGTGTTGTTGTGAAGAGCCCGGGATACGGCGCTGCGGAGCCGGCCGCCGTACTGGACGACGTACGACTCCGCAGCGCACGGGGACTCTACTCAGCTGTCGGACGAGCCGTCAGCCTTGTCGCCGTCCGGCTCGCCGGTGGTCTGGGTGCCCGGCTGGGGCTCCGCGACCGCGACCATCGCCGGGCGGATGATCCGCTCGCCGATCCGGTACCCGGGCTGGAGGATCTGCACGCAGGTGTCCTCCGTGACGTCCGACGAGTAGCTGTGCATCAGCGCCTCGTGGATGGTCGGGTCGAAGGGCTCGCCCTCCTTGCCGAACTGCTGCAGCCCGAGCTTGGCGACGACCGTCTCCAGCGACTCGGCGACGGACTTGAAGCCGCCCGTCACCTCGCCGTGCTCGCGGGCGCGGCCGATGTCGTCCAGCACCGGGATCAGCGACTCCACGATGTTGGAGACCGCGATCTCGCGGACGGTGGCCCGGTCGCGCTCGACCCGCTTGCGGTAGTTCTGGTACTCCGCCTGGAGGCGCTGCAGGTCGGCGGTGCGCTCGCCGGCCTCGCGCTTGGCGGCGGCCAGCTCGTCGGCACCCGCGCCCGAGACGGCCTCTTCGGCGGCCTTCAGCACGGCTTCCTCGGCGGCGGAGTCGTCGCCGGGCTGCTCGCCCTGCGGCTTCTCCGTCATGCCGCACCGCCCTTGGGCTTCTCGTCGTCGACGATCTCGGCGTCGACCACGTCGTCGTCCTTGGCGCCGGCCTCGCCGGCACCGGCCGCACCGGTGGCCGCACCCGCGCCGTCGGCCTGGGCGTAGAGCGCCGCGCCGAGCTTCTGCGCGGTGGTGGAGACCTTCTCGGTGGCGGTGCGGATGGCCGCGATGTCCTCGCCCTTGAGGGCTTCCTTGAGCTCGCCGATGGCGGTCTCGACCTCGGTCTTGACGTCGGCCGGGAGCTTGTCGGCGTTGTCGGCGATGAACTTCTCGGTCGAGTAGACGAGCTGCTCGCCCTGGTTGCGGGTCTCCACGGCCTCGCGGCGCTTGTGGTCCTCCTCCGCGTAGCGCTCGGCCTCCTCGCGCATGCGGTTGACCTCGTCCTTCGGCAGCGAGGAGCCGCCGGTGACGGTCATCTTCTGCTCCTTGCCGGTGCCGAGGTCCTTCGCGGCCACGTGCATGATGCCGTTGGCGTCGATGTCGAAGGTGACCTCGATCTGCGGCAGGCCGCGGGGGGCCGGCGGCAGGCCGGTCAGCTCGAACATGCCGAGCTTCTTGTTGTACGCCGCGATCTCGCGCTCGCCCTGGTAGACCTGGATCTGCACGGAGGGCTGGTTGTCCTCGGCGGTGGTGAAGATCTCGGAGCGCTTGGTCGGGATCGTGGTGTTGCGCTCGATGAGCTTCGTCATGATGCCGCCCTTGGTCTCGATGCCCAGGGACAGCGGGGTGACGTCGAGCAGCAGGACGTCCTTGACCTCGCCCTTCAGCACACCGGCCTGCAGGGAGGCGCCGATGGCGACGACCTCGTCCGGGTTGACGCCCTTGTTGGCGTCCTTGCCGCCGGTCAGCTCCTTGACGAGCTCGGCGACGGCCGGCATGCGGGTCGAGCCGCCGACCAGGACCACGTGGTCGATCTCGGACAGCTGGATGCCGGCGTCCTTGATGACGTTGTGGAACGGGACCTTGCAGCGGTCCAGCAGGTCCGAGGTGAGCTGCTGGAACTGGGCCCGGGTGAGCTTCTCGTCCAGGTGCAGCGGGCCCTCGGCGGAGGCCGTGATGTAGGGCAGGTTGATCGAGGTCTCCGAGGAGGAGGACAGCTCGATCTTGGCCTTCTCGGCGGCCTCGCGCAGACGCTGCAGGGCCATCTTGTCCTTGGACAGGTCGACGCCGTGGCCGGCCTGGAAGACCTTCACCAGGTGGTCGACGACGCGCTGGTCCCAGTCGTCGCCGCCGAGGTGGTTGTCGCCGTTGGTGGCCTTGACCTCGACCACGCCGTCGCCGATCTCCAGCAGGGAGACGTCGAAGGTGCCGCCACCGAGGTCGAAGACCAGGATGGTCTGGTCGTCCTTGTCCAGGCCGTAGGCCAGGGCGGCGGCGGTCGGCTCGTTGACGATGCGCAGGACGTTCAGGCCCGCGATCTCGCCGGCCTCCTTGGTGGCCTGGCGCTCGGAGTCGTTGAAGTAGGCCGGGACGGTGATGACGGCGTCGGTGACCGTCTCGCCCAGGTAGGCCTCGGCGTCCCGCTTGAGCTTCTGCAGGACGAAGGCGGAGATCTGCTGCGGCGTGAAGTCCTTGCCGTCGATGCCGATCTTCCAGTCGGTGCCCATGTGGCGCTTGACCGAACGGATGGTCCGGTCGACGTTGGTGACCGCCTGGCGCTTGGCGACCTCGCCGACGAGCACCTCGCCGTTCTTGGCGAAGGCGACGACGGACGGCGTGGTCCGAGCGCCCTCGGCGTTGGTGATGACCGTGGGCTCACCGCCCTCAAGAACACTGACGACGGAGTTCGTCGTACCGAGGTCGATGCCGACCGCGCGTGCCATCGTGAATACCTCCGGGGAGAAGTTGAGCAGTACAGGCTCAAGGATGCATGACCGGATCGGAAGCGTCAACACCTTTGAGTCTGGCGCGCTCAACTTTACTGAGCGCTTATGTCGCCGGCTGCTTGGAGGGGCGTTCCGGGGTGCTCCGGGCGGGTGAGTCTGGGCTTAGTGACTGCCGCCATACCTTGAACATCTTCTGGGTGGGTGTTAACGCGCGGTAATGTCCGGCGCGTCGACCCTGAAAGTTACCGACCAGTACACTCTGGGGAAGACTTCGGACCAAAGCCGCTGGAGACGGAGAGCCGATGCAGCTAGCAGCGATCGTCATCTCGCTGGTCACCTTCGTGATCGGCACCGCGCTCGCCGCCCGGGCGGCGCTGTACATCTACAAGGTGGTGCGCACCGGCTCCGCCGACAGCACCCGATTCGGGCAGCCCGCGCAGCGCGTGGCCACCGTGGCCAAGGAGTTCCTCGGTCACACCCGGATGAACCGGTGGGGCGTGGTCGGCGTCGCGCACTGGTTCGTCGCGGTCGGCTTCTTCTCGCTGGTGCTCACCCTGGTCAACGCGTTCGGCCAGCTCTTCGACGCCGAGTTCGCGCTGCCGGTCATCGGCCACTGGCTGGTGTGGAACGTCTTCGTCGAGCTGATCGGCACCCTGACCACGCTCGGCATCGCCACCCTGATCGTGATCCGCCTGCTGAGCCTGCCCTCCCGGGCCGGCCGCAAGTCCCGGTTCGCCGGCTCGATCGCCTGGCAGGCGTTCTACGTCGAGTACACGATCCTCGGCATCGGCATCTGCATCATGATGCTGCGCGGCCTGGAGGGCGCCCTCGAAGGCGTCACCTCCTACGACCCGACGTACCTGATCTCGTACCCGATCGTCGCCGCGTTCGAGGGCACCGCCCACGGCACCCTGGTCAACCTGATCTACCTGTTCGCGATGCTGAAGATCTGCATCTCGTTCGCGTGGGCCATCACCATCGGCATCAACCCGTCGATGGGCGTCGCCTGGCACCGCTTCCTGGGCTTCTTCAACATCTACTTCAAGCGCGAGGAGGACGGCGGCACCGCGCTGGGCGCCCTGCGCCCGATGACCAGCAACGGCGCCCCGATCGACTTCGAGGACCCGGCCGACGACGCGGTGTTCGGCGTCTCCCAGGTCGAGCACTTCTCCTGGAAGGGCATCCTCGACTTCTCCACCTGCACCGAGTGCGGCCGCTGCCAGTCCCAGTGCCCCGCCTGGAACACCGGCAAGCCGCTGTCGCCCAAGCTGCTGATCATGAGCCTGCGCGAGCACGCCTTCGCCAAGGCCCCGTACCTGCTGGCCGGCGGCGGCAAGGACATGGAGGGCGAGGAGAAGGCGTCGAGCGAGCAGCTCGCCGGGGTGCCCGCGGCGGCCCTCGCCGAGGCCGAGCGCCCGCTGATCGGCACCGCCGAAGAGGGCGGCGTCATCGACCCGGACGTGCTGTGGTCCTGCACCACCTGCGGCGCCTGCGTCGAGCAGTGCCCGGTCGACATCGAGCACATCGACCACATCGTCGACATGCGCCGCTACCAGGTCATGATCGAGAGCAACTTCCCGACCGAGGCCGGGACGATGCTCAAGAACCTGGAGAACAAGGGCAACCCGTGGGGCCTGGCCACCAAGGCGCGCCTGGACTGGGTCAAGGAGCTGAAGAAGGAGACCGGCATCGAGGTGCCGGTGATCGGCGAGGACATCGACCCCGCCGAGGTCGAGTACCTGTACTGGGTCGGCTGCGCCGGCGCCCTGGAGGACCGGGCCAAGAAGACCACCAAGGCCTTCGCCGAGCTGCTGCACACCGCGGGCGTCAAGTTCGCGATCCTCGGCAAGGAGGAGACCTGCACCGGTGACTCCCCGCGCCGCCTCGGCAACGAGTTCCTGTTCCAGATGCTCGGCGCGCAGAACGTCGAGACCCTGAACGCCGCGCTGGAGGACGCGCCGACCAAGCGGATCGTCGCCACCTGCCCGCACTGCTTCAACACCATCGCCAACGAGTACCCGCAGCTCGGCGGGCACTTCGAGGTCATCCACCACACCCAGCTGCTGCAGCACCTGATCGACGAGGGCAAGCTGCTGCCGGTCAACCCGGTGGAAGGCCTGATCACCTACCACGACCCGTGCTACCTCGGCCGCCACAACAAGGTCTACACCCCGCCGCGCGAGATCATCGGCAAGGTGCCCGGCCTGCGCAACGAGGAGATGCACCGCCACAAGGAGCGCGGCTTCTGCTGCGGCGCCGGCGGCGCGCGGATGTGGATGGAGGAGCGGATCGGCAAGCGGATCAACAACGAGCGCGTCGACGAGGCGCTGTCCCTCAACCCGGACATCGTCTCCACCGCGTGCCCGTTCTGCCTGGTGATGCTCTCCGACTCGGTCAACGGCCGGAAGAACGAGGGCGCCGCCAAGGAGCACCTGAAGGTCGTCGACGTCGCCCAGCTGCTGCTGGAGTCCGTCAAGGCCGTGCCCGCCGAGGACGCGGAGCCGGTCCAGGCCTGACGCCCCCAGCTCCCCGGACCCCGGACGCCCGCTGCGGCTCCGGGGTCCGGGCGTCCGCGGCCGCACACCTGCCCGACCAGGGGCAGTGGGTTTGACACGCTGTTCGAGCAAATAGAGTATGCGGCGGGGCCGGGTAAAGAACCGGTTCCGTCGACGGCCACCTGATGCTGGCCCGACACAGTCACCGAGCGAGCGCACCGGACCCTGTCGAGCCGGGCCGCCGGAATCTGACCAGGGGAGATAGGACATGACCGAGGCGATCATGTTGGTCGGCGGCAAGGGCACCCGGCTGCGCCCGTTGACCACGCACACGCCGAAGCCCATGCTGCCCGTGGCCGGTGTTCCGTTCATCGCCCACCAGCTGGCCCGGGCCGCCGCCGCCGGCGTCACCCGCGTGGTCCTCGCCACCTCGTACCTGGCCGACGTGTTCGTCGACCACTTCAAGGACGGCAGCCCCTACGGCCTCGAACTGGTCTACCTCACCGAGGACGAGCCGCTGGGCACCGGCGGCGCCATCCGCAACGCCGCCGCCGGCCTGACCTGCGGCCCGGACGAGCCGGTGCTGATCTTCAACGGCGACATCCTGTCCGGCCTGGACATCGCCGCGCTGCGCGACGAGCACACCGCCTCCGGCGCCGACGTCACCCTGCACCTCACCCGGGTGGCCGACCCGCGCGCCTTCGGCCTCGTCCCGACCGACGAGAACGGCCGGGTGCTGGCGTTCCTGGAGAAGCCCGAGACCCCCGAGCAGATCGTCACCGACCAGATCAACGCCGGCTGCTACGTCTTCACCCGTTCGGTGATCGACCGCATCCCGACCGGCCGCGAGGTCTCCGTCGAGCGCGAGACCTTCCCCGAGCTGCTCGCCACCGGCGCCCTGCTGCGCGGCGTCGTCGACACCTCGTACTGGCTGGACCTCGGCACCCCCGCCGCCTTCGTCCGCGGCTCCGCCGACCTGGTGCTCGGCAAGGTCGACTCCCCGGCCGTCCCCGGCCCCACCGGCGAGGCCCTGCTGCTGGCCGGCTCGCACGTCGACCAGGCCGCCGTGCTGAGCTCCGGCACCGTGGTCGCCGCGGACGCCGAGATCGCTGCCGGCGCCATCGTCGAGGGCAGCGTGGTGCTCCAGGGCGCCCGGATCAAGGCCGGCGCGTACGTCAAGGACTCCATCGTCGGCGCCTACGCCGAGATCGGTGAGCGCTGCTCGCTGGACGGCGTGGTGATCGGCGACGGCGCCGTCCTGGAGGCCGAGAACGAGCTCTCCAACGGCCTGCGGATCGCCTGCGGCACCCGCCTGCCGGTCGGCGCGGTGCGCCTGTCCGCCGGCCCCGGCGGCTGCGAGGCCGGCCTGACCAACGCCGCCGCGGTGCACGCGCCCGGCACCCGCGTCGCCGGCTGACCGACCGGCCGCGCAGCCGCGTCACAGGACGGCTGCAATCCGGTCGCGCCACCATGATCACCCGACGACGGGTCAGCCCTTGCGGGTACCGTCGAGGCGTGGCTGGCAATCGACACGACGACGGACGGGGTGCCGACCCCCGGCACGGCTGGACGGCACCCCGACCGGGCACCCCGCAGGGCGACCCGTACCCCGGCACGCCCACCGGCGCCCCCGAGTACTTCACCGCCCCGACGCCCGGCTACCCCGCGGCGCCCGGCGACCGCTACGGCGACCAGCCCGGCCACACCAGGGCCTTCGCGGTCGGCGAGCAGCCGTACGGGGAGGAGCCCTACCCGGCGGCGCCGTACCCCGGGGCGCCGTACCAGGGCGGGGCGTACGAGGAGCCGTACGGCGGCGACGGCTACTACCCGCCCCCGTACGACCAGGACGGCCCCGGCTACCCGGCCGAGGACAACGTCGCCGTCTACCGGGCCGGCGGACAGGCCGCGCCGCACCTCGGCGGGCCCCGGCTGCCCTGGCGGGAGCTGCTCACCGGGATCTACCGCCGCCCCAGCGCCACCTTCGACCGGATGCGCGACCACCAGGTGTGGCTGCCCGCGCTGTGCGTGTCGCTGCTGTACGGCGTGCTCGCGGTGTTCGCCCTCGACAGCACCTACGACCAGGTGGTGCACTCCACCTTCGCGGTCGCGCTGTGGGCGATCGCGGGCGCGGCGATCGGCTTCACGGTGGCCGGCGGCATCCTCAGCGCCGTCACCCACGTGCTGGCCAGGCAGTTCGGCGGCGACGGCCCGTGGCGGTCGACGGTCGGCCTGGCCGTGCTGGTCAGCTGGACCACCGACGCCCCGCGGCTGCTGCTCGCGCTGTTCCTGCCCGCCGACAACCTGGTGGTGCAGGCCGTCGGCTGGGCGACCTGGGTGGGCTGCGCGGTCCTGCTGACCACCCTGGTGCGGCGCGTCCACGACCTGCCGTGGGGCAAGGCGGCCGGTGCCGCGGCGGTGCAGCTGCTCGCGCTGCTGGTGCTGATCAAGCTGCCCACGCTCGGCTGACCCGGGCACCCGACCGGGCCGCGGCCGTCCGGATGGTGGGATTTTTGTAGGGTGGGGTGTTCGGCCCACCCTCAGATCCCGTCCGGAGTCCGCGCATGAGCCTGCCCACCACCCACGTCAGCTTCCCGGCCGGGGCGGTGACCGGCGCGTCGCCGATCCTCGCCGTGCACGCCCTGCCGGACGGGCGCACCGCCGTGGTCACCGAAGCCACCCCGTTCCACCCCGTCGACCACACCTGGCCCGACCAGCCCGCCGACCTCGGCACCCTGACCGTCGACGGGGTCGCGCACCCCGTCGTCGACTGCCTCACCGGCGCGCAGGGCCCGGACGGCGAGCTCGCGGCCGGTGCGGACATTCCGGTGCGGCGCGGCGACGAGGAGTGGTCCTGGCTGGTGCTGCACGTGCTGCCCGCCGGCGCGCTGGGCCCCGAGGCCGTCGGACGCACCGCCGAGCTGGCCGTCGACGCCGACCGCCGCGCACTGCTGTCCGCCGCGCACACCGGCTGCCACCTGCTGGCGCTCGCCCTGAACGCGGCGCTCGCCCCGCGCTGGCGCAAGGACCCGGGCCGTGCCGACGCCTTCGGCCACCCCGACTTCGACAGCCTCGCCATGGACACCTCGGTGATGGACACCGAGGCCAGCACCGACACCTACCGGATCGGCAAGTCGCTGAAGAAGAAGGGCTTCACGGTCGACGCCACCGAGGAGTTCCCGGCCCTCGCCGAGGCGCTGCCCGCCCTCACCGAGGACGTCAACGCCCGCCTCGCCGCCTGGGTCGCCGCCGACGCGTCCGTCCGGATCGACGTCCCCGGCCCCGAGCTGACCGCCCGCCGCCGCTGGCACGCCGAGCTGCCGGACGGTGCCGCGGAGATCCCCTGCGGCGGCACCCACCTCCACCGGCTGGGCGAACTCGCGGAACTCCGCACCGAGTTGACGCTGTCCGAGGACGGCACCGTGCTGGTCGCCCGGACCAGCCCCAAGCGCGCCTGAGCCCGGACGCCCGGGCGATCCGGGCAGGAGCGAGGGCCGGTCCCGTCCTGCGGGGCCGGCCCTCGTGGTGTCCGTGCGCTCTGCCGAGGCGGATCAGACCCGGGTGCGGTGGAAGTTCAGGTACGAGCGGGACGGCGTCGGGCCGCGCTGACCCTGGTAGCGGGAGCCGTAGCGCTCCGAGCCGTACGGGTGCTCGGACGGCGAGGAGAGCCGGAACAGGCACAGCTGGCCGATCTTCATGCCCGGGTAGAGCTTGATCGGCAGCGTCGCCACGTTCGACAGCTCCAGCGTCACGTGGCCGCTGAAGCCCGGGTCGATGAAGCCGGCCGTCGAGTGCGTCAGCAGACCCAGCCGGCCCAGGCTGGACTTGCCCTCCAGGCGCGAGGCCACGTCGTCCGGGAGCGTGATCACCTCGTAGGTGGACGCCAGCACGAACTCGCCCGGGTGCAGGATGAACGCGTCGTCGCCCTCCGGCTCGACCAGCCGGGTCAGGTCCGGCTGCTCCTCGGAGGGGTCGATGTGCGGGTAGCGGTGGTTCTCGAAGACCCGGAAGAACCGGTCCAGTCGCACGTCGATGCTCGACGGCTGAACCATCGACGGCTCGAACGGGTCGATGACGACCCGCCCCTTGTCGATCTCGGCACGGATGTCATTGTCAGAGAGCAGCACGCCCCCGAGGGTACGTGCCGAGGGGCGGGCGCCCAAAAGCGCCCGCCCCTCGGACCAGCCCGATCACCCGCCCGGGCGGGCGGCCGCGCCTCCTACCGCCGCGACCCGCGGGCCAGTTGGGACGCCGAGAGCTCCGACAGGTCCGCCGGCACCGAACTCCGCAACCGCCCGCACCCCGGGCACCTCAACAACCGACCCGGCCCCAGCCGCCCCGCCTGCAACTGCTGCATCGGAAACGCCGCCGTACTGAACACATGCCCCTCGGCACAACGAACCACGGTGCGCTGTTCCATCGGTCCCCTTCCCACAGTTCCGCCGACAGCGTCACATTAGGGGATCTACCGGACACCACCCCACGAGGCTCGCCGCCACCCCGCACCCTGCACCTCGCGCCCCACCCGATGGGGTACAGTGGTCCTTGATCGAGCCGTCCCTGACGGCCCGTCAGCTGCGGGCGTAGTTTAATGGTAGAACATGAGCTTCCCAAGCTTAGAGCGCGAGTTCGATTCTCGTCGCCCGCTCCAGCAGAAAGCCCCAGGTCACCGACCTGGGGCTTCTTCGTTGTCTGGACCAATTCCGGGACCGCGTGTCCCCGGCGTGCCCTATGCCCACTCCGAGGGGTCCGTGCCCCCGCCGAGCTGCCGAGCGATCTCGGCGTCCATGCCGTCGGCGATCTTCCGATCCCGCTCGCTGGTCGCGTGCTGGTAGATCAGCGCGGCCCGGACCGAGGCGTGTCCCATCCTGGCCATCAGCTCCTTGAGGCTGGCACCGGTCGAGGCCGCCAGAGTGTTGCCGGTGTGCCGCAGGTCGTAGAAGCGGAAGCCCGGCAGGCCCGCCTTCACCCGGGCCGCACGCCAGATGCGCCCGAAGCTGGTGCGGCGGAAGGGGGCCCTGCGTTCACCCACAAAGAGGAGGCCGTCCGGCTCCTTCTCCGCGAACAACTCCAGATGCAGCCGGGCGTCCGGGAGCATCGCGGCCGGCATCGTGATGGTCCGCTTGCCCGCCTCCGTCTTGGTGTCACCCGGGGCGCGACGGCCGGTATTCAGCTCGGGCGCCGCCATCCGGACGCGCACCGTGCCTGCGACCAGATCGAGGTCCGACCGCCGCAGCTCGGCCAGCTCTTCCGGACGGAGCGTGGTGAAGGCCCCGAGCAGCACCATCAACCGCCAGCGCGGCCCGACCAGTTCGGCCAGCTCGTAGACCTTCTCGATGGACGCGGTGCCGCGTTCGGGCGCGCTCTCCTTTCCCGCACCTTTGATCCGGCACGGGTTGCGGCGGATCAGTTCGTCGTCAGCCGCCGTTGCCATGATGGCCTTGAGCAGCCGGTACGCCTTCGCCGTGGTGGTCGCCTTGCCGCTGGCCAGCAGCTCGGCCCGCCAGGTACGGACGCGCGGGGGCGTGATCTCGTCCAGGTCCCACGCGCCGAGGACGGGGACCAGGTGCAGCCGGAGCAACCGCCGGTAGAGCTCCTCCGTGGTTGGCATCAACCCGCGCTCGGTGATCCACGCTTCGGCGTACTCGGCGAAGTTGACCGCCCCGGCATCCGGATCGCGCCAGTCCTGCTTGCGGATCGAGGTCTGCACCTCGGCCAACCAGTCATCCGCGTCCGCCTTGGTCTCGAACGTCTCGGGCGCCGGGCGGAGCACGCCGTTCGGGTCGAGATACCGAGCCTGGAACCGACCGGACGGCAGCTTCCGAATCCGGCCGAACTGCCGGCGCTTGCCCGCCATCAGGCCACCACCCGCATGCGCCGGGTCCGCCGGGGGACGGCCTGGACGGTGTTGGCGGCGATGTACTCGGCGAGGGCAGCCGCAGGGATGCGGACGTGGCGGCCGACCTTCACGAAGGCGATCCGCCGTTCGGCGACGAGGCGACGGGGGAAGCGCTCCCCGCTGGTCTCCCAGGTGCCCAGGACCTCGGCGGCCTCCTTGACCGTCAGCAGTCGGTCCATGCCAGTTCCTCCCCCTCTCGCGCGAGTTGCGCGTGCAGCTCCTGTCGGTCGGTGGTGCGGCGTTCGTTCAGGTCCCGGGCGATCGAGGCGGCGAGCATGGATTCGCCAGGGGAGTTGCCTGCTCCGGCGAAGGTCCAGTGGGCGACGATCAGGGTTTCGGCGTCGGGCAGGTCGTCCAGGTCCGGGAGCCCCTGGGCGAGGAGGCGTTCGCGGAGATCGGCGCGGGCCTGTTCGGCGCGGAAGTCGGCCCGGACTTGGCGCAGGGCACCCAGGGTGGTCGAGTAGCTGGGCGACTTGGACGAGAAGTGGCCGCGGAAGCCGAGCATGTGCGACCAGTGCGCCAGCAGCCGATCCGGGTAGAGCGGGTCGAGGTCCCAGCAGGCTTCGATCAACCGCCTTGTGTGGTCAGGTAGTTGGTGGCGGTCGAGTTCGTGGCGCTCCAGGATGCGGCGGTCCACGGTCTCGGTGGTCTCCGCTGATTTGGTGGCGTACTTGGCGACGTAGGAGGCGACGGCCCGCTCCGAGATCTCCCCGGTGGCGAAGGCCCCGATGGGGCGGACGTCCACCTGCGTGCCCCACTTCAGGACGCGGGCGGGCTGGTCGCCTGCGGCGGTGACGGGGACGCCGGCGCGGTGGGCGGCAGCGCGGATCGCGGCGTCCAGGAGCGCGACGGTGGCCCAGGAGGGCGGGGGTGTGTCGGGGCCGTCGGGTCCGTCGAGGCGGATGACGGCGTGGAAGTGGACCGCGCCCCGGCGCTGGTACTCGGCGACCTTCCCGAAGGAGACCTTGGCCTGTTCCTTGAAGTCGCGTTGGGTGAGTCCGGCCATCTTGGCCAGGGTGCGGAAGAGGTAGACGGTGAAGCGCCGCCACAGGTCGGGGGCGTGGTTGTTCCAGAGCACGGCGTGCGCGTAGTCGTAGGCGTCGGGATCGAGCGGGGTGCCGAGGACGGGTGCGCCGGCGGGGTGGGCGGTGCCGCAGCGGCAGACGCCTTTGTCGGGGCGGTTGTGGACCGGGCCGAAGGACGGGGCGGTGAGGGTGGCGAAGACGCGGGGGTGCTGGCGCACGGTGGCCGGGACGCCCTTGGTCTCGTCGCCCGCGAGTCCGGCGCGGATCAGGTGGTAGGTGTCGGCAGAGTAGGTGCGGGCGCAGGCCTGGCAGCGGGAGGCACGGCGGTTGCCGCAGGCCAGCTTGAGCCGGTGGCCGGGTTCGTGGTCGGTGGAGTAGCGGTGCCACACCGTGCCGGTGGGGGCGTGGGTGAGGGTGCGGAAGCCCTTGAGGTGGATGGGGTTGGCGCAGCCGCCGGTGCGGCGGAGCTGTTCGGTGAGCTTGGGCAGGTCGCCCCGGGCGGCGAGGCGGGCGAGGTCGGCTAACGCGAGGTGGTCCGCCGTGTCGGGGGGCATGGGTGTGCGGATCATGCGGCGACCGCCAGCAGCGGCGTGGCGGTGGTGGGGTGGTCGTGGGCGGGGCAGGAGGTGGGCATCCCGTTGACCAGGGTCAGGGTGCCGGAGCCCTCGCAGGGGCAGGCGTTGATCAGCGGTCGCCGGTAGTGGATGTAGCCAGGCTCCAGGCGCTCGGGGTGACGGTCGTTCAGGTACTCGCTCAGCAGCCAGCCCAGGCTCTGGCACTTGCGGATGCGGCGCATCGAGGGGAACCGTGAGCGGTGGTCGGCCAGCACCGCCGGGGTCTCCAGGTCCTTGCCGTACAGCCACCAGAACCCGTACAGGCGCTGCCCCCACTCCACCAGCCGCTCCATGCCCAGCAGTTCCAGGCCCTCGGCCGCGTGGTCGGCGAGCACGGAGGGGGCGGACTTGGCCGAGCGGTCGATCACGAGCGAGGACACGTACAGCGCCACCCCCAGTTCGGAGATGTTCAGTCCGACCAGCGGGTCGGTGGCGAGGGCGGGCACGGCGCGCAACGAAGCGGGCATGATGGTGTCTCCCTTTCGAGGGAAGCCGGGAGCGGCGGTTCTGCTTGGCGGTAGGTGCGCCGCTCCCGGGCATGGCTAGTAACGGCAAGAGCTTGCCGTCGGGATCACTGCCTCACTAGTGAGGTAGTGATTAGAAGTTAGACCTGCACCCGTTCAGGGTCAATACCTCACTAGGGAACTGCGCTACTCTGGCGTCATGAGCATCAATCCCACCGACCCCCGCTCGCCCTCGCGGCAGATCGCAGACTCCCTGCGCGACCGGATCATCAGCGGTGAACTGGCCCCGGGGGCAGCGCTGCCGTCCGAGCGCGAGATCGTGGCCGAGTTCGGGATCGCTCCCCAGACCGCCCGCCAGGCCGTGTCCCTGCTCAAGGCGGAAGGACTCGTCGTCGGAGTCCGAGGCAAGGGTGTCTTCGTCCGTGAGAAGCCCCCGATCATCCGGGTGGGCTCGGACCGCTTCGCGCGGCACCACCGGGACTTGGGCAAGGCGGCGTTCCAGGCCGAGGTGGAGTCCGCCGGCCTCCAGTGGCGACAGGAGATGCTGGAACTCGCCGAGGTGCCGGCACCGGCGTGGGTCGCCGAGTGGTTCGGGATCGAGCCCGGAGCGCTGGTCTTCGTCCGGCGCCGACGCACCTGGATCGAGAACTACCCCACCCAGCTCGCCGACAGCTACTTCCGCCTGGAGGACGTCGAGGGGACGGCTGTCCGCGAGGAGAACACCGGCCCCGGCGGCAGCTACAAGCGGCTGGAGGAGAAGGGCCACCGGCTCACCAAGTTCCGTGAGGAGATAGAGGCCCGGATGCCGACGCCGGAGGAGAGCGCCGCCCTGCGCCTCGTCCCCGGTACCCCTGTCGCCGAGCTCCACCGGATCGCTTTCGCCGGGGACACCCCCATCGAGGTCTTCAAGTCCGTGATGGCAGCGGACCGCCACGTCTTCGCCTACGAGTTCCCCGCCCCCGAGTAGGAGCACCGTGCAGATCAGCTACACCTGCCAGCCGAGTCCGGACGTGCAGGCCAACGAGGACTTCATCCTTGCCGCCGAGCACTTCGTCATCGTCCTGGACGGAGCCACCGCCAGCGGCCTGCCCTCCGGATGCGAGCACAACGTGTCCTGGCTGGCGAGCCGCCTTGGAGGCCAACTCGCCTGCGTGCTGATCGAGAACCCGGGACTCGTTCTCACTGAAGTGCTGCGCGAAGGGATCGTCCGGACCCGGGGCCTGCACGCGCAGTGCGACCTCACCAACCCGAACAGCCCCTCCAGCACGGTCGCCATCGTGCGCGAGCACAACGGGCAGTTGGACTGCCTCACCCTCGCGGACTCCCCGATCGTGGTCCGCACCCACGGCGGCGAGGTGACGGCCGTGTTCGACGACCGGACCTCGCACCTACCGGCCTACGACCGAGTCTCCCTGA
The DNA here is from genome assembly GCF_042734615.1 of Kitasatospora sp. NPDC059646. NCBI lineage: Bacteria > Bacillati > Actinomycetota > Actinomycetes > Kitasatosporales > Streptomycetaceae > Kitasatospora > Kitasatospora sp. NPDC059646. Next base: position 125,272 of record NZ_JBHWDS010000016.1, on the reverse strand, counting down.
GCGTCCTGCGCAACACGGACGAAGGCTTCTGGGTCGCCAGCACCAAGCCGGAAGCAGCAGACCGCGCCGTCACGGCGAGCTTCTCCCTGGCGGACGTCGAGAGCTTCGGCATGGTCACCGACGGCGTCTCGCGGCTCGTTGAGCGCTACGGCTGGACCTGGGAGCGACTGCTCGACACGCTCGCCAAGCAGGGCCCTGAACAAGCTGTCCAGGCCATCCGTGAAGCCGAGTTGGCAACCGAGCCCGGGACCTTCCGAGGTAAGCGTCATGACGACGTGACAGCCGTCTACGGCCAGCCCGAGCCCGGCGGGGAGTAGATCAAAAGGCAGAGGTAGTAGAGCTGTTACGAGTTTCGCTACTTCATCAAGGCGCGCACAGCGCGCCAGCGCGCGGCCCTGGCCGCTCGCCGACGCTCCTGTCTTCGCCCCGCTCCGGCGGCGCCCCGGCCGCGCCGGCGGACGGACGGCAGAGAGGGCGGAGCCCAGAACCCCGCCGGGGCTGGGGGCGGGCGGCTCCACGGTTTTACCCACCTGCCAGGACCGGGACCCGCACCGAGCAAGACCGGGGGGCCACTCGGCCAAATTGCGGTCAGGCCCAACAGCCCTGACCGAGTCGCAGCAGCTTACGGCCCCCCGATCATGCTCGGACCCAGACCAGACAGGACACCGGCCAAAACCGCTCCACCACCCGCGAGCGTCCGCCGCCGCGCCGATCAACCGCTACGAATACTTCACTTTGCGAGCAAACTCCGCATAGCTGTCCTCGTTTGATGCTGCTGTAGCTTCAACCATTGCCTGGAAGTTGGTAATAGCGGAAGCGACGCGGTCTGCACTCTTGAGGCCGCCAGATACGGCATCGGTGAGCTGATGTGCGAAGGGAAGGCAGCTCGCTACAATTGGCTTCCAGATCTCTTCTGCCGCCTTTGGGCCGACATTATCCGAGAAATGCAGCGAGAAGCGATCGGGAATGGCGGATCCGATGATGGTCTCAAGGCACTCAGCTACCGCTGAAACCATCAGATGGATTGCCCCGCGCTGGCGAAAGTAGGACATGTGTCGCGCTTGCGCGGCCGTTCGCTGGTCGTCAGGAATCTGGGAAATCTCAAGCTTCGCGCTCTCAACTGCCCTCAGCAGCGAGTAAGTGAATACGACATGCCTTGCAGTTGTCTTCTCGTTGTAGAACTGGGCATAGACGCCATCTTCGTCCCAGATGCGTCGCGTGTCGTTATAGGCGATGTTGGGCTTCCCGTGGAAAGCTGCAAGCGCCTGTGCGACTGTCGAATCCGGAAGGAGGTTTCGCGACCTCTCGATTGCATCCTTTGTGCCGCCGCGACGCCCACCCCGGTAGTCCGAATCCGGGATCGTTTCAAACTCCTTTCGAAGGCGGTCCTGTACGGCGTCCTTGCTGCGGAAGTCGGAGGCTTCCACCTTGTTCTGGGTGTTGTTGTACTTGACGATGTCAGCCAGCACGTCGGGGTCGTCACACTTGACGAACCTGGCCATGATCCAGGTGTCTCCGAGCCGCTCCGCCTCCGCCTCGCCGAGCGTGCCGATGGATCCCGTGGTCTGGGCGCCGTTAATGATGCCCATTCCAGAAATCTCCAGGTGGGCCGTGTCCCCGGGAGAGGCCGGCTCCTGGTGAGAGAAAGAGTTCACGAGAATCGTCAGGCCGTTGTTGTAGACCCAGAAATTCTCAGGCATATCGCGGGCAGTATTCTTGATGCCATAGTTGATGTTGCGCTCGGATCGAACGATTCCGAGATAGTCGCGGACGTTGGGGGACATCAAATCGGATTCATGCTTTTTCCACAGGTCGCGAAGCCATGCCCCCTGTACTGAAGTGCAGAATGAGTGCCACTTCTCGCCGCTTGCCTCGAATCCGCCTTGGATCGGGATCCGGAAGGTCTCGGTGACTGAGATTGGATTCCGAGTCCGCAAATAATACTCTTCGAGGCGCGCCTGGCCGATTTCCGATGCGGAAATGGATGTGGTTCGAGCATTGGGGAATTCGCTAGAAATTAGGGCCTTGGCCGTGTGGGCCACTTGGTCCAGCTCGGTGCGCACATTGGTGGACTCGGGGAGATTGTGACAGTACCAGATGTCGAATTCGCGGACCTTGTCCGCCCGAAATGCCTCTCGGACTTCCTCGGCGGCGTATCGCAGATTCTCCGGCAATCCTTCTAGTGGACCCTTCAGCAGCCATGTTACGGCTGTGTTCAGGTCGCTCGCCTTATTGGCGGGGGCCTCCTTGCTGTTCTTCTGGGTGAAGTAGGCTTGCCCGACAATGACTCGTTCTCGGTCCAGATCGACGTAGACGAGGTCGCACTTCTTGTCATTATTGCCGTCTGTGAGCGCTGTCGCGGCTACCGAGTGGATGTCGTCAATCCCAAGGCTCAACTGGAGAGCAAACAGGATGAGCCCGTTATCCCCGTAGGCCTGTAGATCGTCACGACCTGCAAAAGCAGAGAACACTGTTAGCGGCGTCGCGTCAGCTGCAGTCATGTGCGCATGCTATGACGTCGGGTGCCTGGCGCTCCGGAGATTCGTCAATCTCGCCCAGGGCTTCATGCCCAGGTCAACAGGGTGCGGCCCGAGGAGGATGGAACTTCATGCTGGGTGCCTGGGAGTCCGCGTGGCACCGTCGTCCAGACGAGTACCTGGCAGGCCCGGCGGTGACCTGATAGAGCGTGACGGTTGGCGGCGTGCCCCAGCCGTGCCCTAAGTAGTGGGGACACGCGGTCAATGGCGGTCAACAGTGCCCCTTGACGGCGAGGTCACGCCAGGGCTGCTGCCCCCGTAACCGCAGGTGGTGGGTGTGTGGGCCGTGGCAGTGAGCGAGATTCCCAAGCTTAGAGCGCGAGTTCGATTCTCGTCGCCCGCTCCAGCAGAAAGCCCCAGGTCACCGACCTGGGGCTTTCTCGTGTTCGCGGCGTCGGACCGGGGTGGGTCAGTTGACGGTGAAGTAGTAGTACGCCGGGGGTGTCTGGAGGCCGTCCTTGGTGGTGCCGTGGACTTCGAGGGCGTACCAGCCGCTCTCGGTCGGGGTCCAGGAGATCTGCGCCTCGCCGCGGCCGCCGGCCGGGACGGTGGTCTCCGCGCCCCAGTTGACGGAGTAGGTGTAGCTGACGGCGCCCTTGACCTTCGGGGTGAAGGTGAAGGTGCCGGGCACGCCCACGCCACCGCCGGCGGCGTCCTCGGGGTAGACGTCCGAGCTGACGGTCGGGGCGGCGGCGTCGCCGTCGGTCCGCCACCACTGCTGCTGGCTGACCCAGCCGTTGGCGCTGGTGGAGGTGACGAGCAGGGACTCGCCGTACGGGCTGTCCAGGGTGACCTTCAGCTCCGCGATGCCGGCCGCGGACGCCGGGACGGTGCTCTCCGTCCGGGTCTGCCCGAAGTGGTGGACGGTGTAGCTGACGACCGGGCTCACGGCCTGCACGCCGGGGTCGGGGGTGAGCTTGAAGGTCGCGGGCTTGCCGTACTGCGGCGAGTTGGAGACCTGGGTGACGGTGGGGGCGTCCGGCTTGACCGAGATGTAGTAGGTGGTGGCGGGGCCCATGTTGAGCGACCGGTCCAGGCCGGCCACGCGCAGCATCAGGAAGCCGCTGTTGACCGGCGGGATCACGCTCACGGTGGCCGGGCCGCCGAGCGAGCTCGCCCGGACGAAGTAGTTCGGGCTGGTCTCGAACGGGTCGTGGTAGACCGGGATGCCGTGTTCGCCGATGGTCGCGCCGCCGGCGATCGGGAACGAGCCGGACCAGGTGAACGCGTAGCCGGCGAGGTCGCTCACGCCGTTGGCGCCGAAGTTCAGCGTGATCGGGGCGCCACCCTGGTTCGCCTGCCCGGTCGGGTAGTTGGGCGAGCTGACGGTCGGCTCGGCGTTCGGGAAGGTGTCGTCGGTGGTGACGTAGCAGGGGGCCGTCCAGTCGGAGGCGGCGCCGCTGCCCGGGTCGAGGGTCCGCGCCTGCCAGGCGTAGGTCTCGCCGTCGCGCAGCGGGTTGCCGTAGCCGCCGAGGGTGGCCACCGCCTCGTTGCCGGTGAACGAGTACGGGCGCTCGGCGGTGACGACCTGGGACGGGTCGGAGAGCGGCCAGGCGCGGTACTGCGCGGTGACCCACTGGACACCGGGGTCGGTGTGGCCGGGGATGCCTTCGACGGTGATCCCCGCACGCCCGGTGCCGTAGTGCGGCCGGGCCTGGTCGGTGGAGCACGCCTGGTAGTCGTTGTACAGGTCGGTCGGCGTCGTCGGGGCGCCGCCGGCCGCGTGCGCGGGCGCGGCGACGGTGAGCAGGGCGAGGCCGGCCGTGACGGCCGAGGCGAGGGCTGCACGGAGGCGTGCAGCCGGAGTTCTGTTCAACGTGGTGATCTCCCCTTGGAGCCCCCGGCGGCGTTCCGGACGAACGCCGCCCGGTGGGCGCGGGGAATGCTAGTGGAGGCGTACGAACATGTGCACGGGGGTATTCGCCGCGCGGGCCGGCGGGGGGTCGGCGCCGGGCGGGGGAGGGTCGGCGCCGGGCGGGGGAGGGCCGTCAGCCGGTCAGCCAGGCGAGGAACTGGCTCCACCGGCCGGGCTTTCCGGCGGGCGTGGCGGGTGTTTCCGGTGCCGCGGGTGCGGTGGGTGCTTCCGCCGCCGTGGGGGCGGCGGGGGCGGGGCCGGTCGGGGTGAAGCGGGCCGGGAGGGCGGTCAGGGCGCGGTTGAACGGGCCGGGACGCCAGGTCAACGAGGCTTCGGGGACGGCCAGTTCGAGGTCGGGCAGCTGCTGGAAGAGGTTGTCCAGCGCGGTCATGGTGATGTGCAGCGCCGGGTCCTTGGACGGGCAGGCGTGCGGTCCGGCGCTCCACGACAGGTAGGCGCGGCTGCCGGCCTGGCGGCGGGCGACCAGCTCGGGGCCGGTGTTGGCGGCGGCGAAGCCGACCAGCACCAGGTCGCCGGCCCGGACCCGCTGTCCGCCGAGGTCCAGGTCGGTGACCGGGTAGTGCGGGGCGAGGTTGGTGATCGGCGGGTTGTCCCACAGGGTGTCGTCGATCGCCTCGTCGGTGAGGCCGCCGGCCCTGAGGTAGGCGTCGTCGGTGAGGCGGCGGTGCAGGGTGTTGCCGATCAGGTTGCCGAGCGGTTCGGCGCCGGCTCCCAGCAGCAGGGCCAGCTGGTGGACCATCTCCTCGTCGTTCAGGCGCTGCTGGTGGGCCATCAGCCAGGAGGTGACGTCGTCGCCGGGCCGGGCCCGCTTGAGGGCGACGAGTTCGCCGACGGCGCCGAACAGCACCTGGGCGGCCTGCTCGGCGTTCACCCCGTCGAACATGCCGGAGATGCCGAACAGCACCCGGTCGCCGATCTCGGCGGTGCAGCCGAACAGGTCGTTGAAGACGAGCAGCGGCAGCTGCTTGGCGTAGGCGCCCAGCAGGTCCGCGGAGCCCTGCCCGGCGAACCGGGAGACCAGGAAGTCGGAGACCTGCCGGGTGGTGCGGGCGAGGCGGCGCGGGTCCACCCGGGCCATGCAGTCGGTGACCGCGCGGCGCAGCCGCAGGTGCTCGGCGCCGTCGGTGAACATGCAGTTGGGGCGCGGGCCGAGCAGCGGCAGCACCGGGCTGTCGGCGGGGATCCGGCCCTCGTAGAGGGCCCGCCAGCGGCGCGGGTCCTTGCGGAACGTCGCCGGGTCCTGGAGCAGGCCCAGTGCGGTCGCGTAGTCGGTGACCAGGGTGGCCTCCACGCCGGGTGCGAGCTCCACCGGCGCGGCCGGCCCGAAGCTCCGCAGGTGGGCGTAGTACGCCTGCGGGTCGGCGGCGAACCCGGGCCCGTACAGCGGCACCCGGGTGCCGTGGGCGGGGCAGCCCGCGGGCGGCGCGGGGGTGGGGAGTGGTACGTCCATCGGCTCGGCTTTCTCCTCGCGGGCGGTCGGCCGGGTGCGGCCGACCGGGCATGCTACCGGCGCACCCGGCGGCCGATCGAAGCGGAACTCGCCGGTTCGTCGGAGGAGTTGACGAAGCGTCAGGCGTCCCGTCCGGTGCCGGCGGCGTGGAGTCCGGCGAGCAGGAACGGGATCAGGCCGCGGTGCAGCAGGGCGGTGCGCCAGGCGGTGCGGGCGGCGGACAGGTCCTGGGCGTGCTGCGGGTCGCCGGGCGGCGTGGCGCGCTGGCGGGCGGCGCTGAACAGCAGGCCGAGCAGGCCGATCAGCGCGCTGGCGACGGCGGCGGCGACGGTGGACCAGGCGGCGGTGCGCAGCGCGTCGGCGAGGGCCTGGTGCGGGCGGGACAGGCCGATGACGGCGCCGAGCAGGAAGAACACCGCGGCGGCGCTGCCGGTGACGATCGGCACCACCAGGGCCAGTGCCCCGAACCAGCCGGACAGCCGGTCGTCGGTGCCGGCGGCGGGCAGCGGCCGGTCGGGCGCGGCCTCGCGGAGCCGACGGTACGTCAGGTACTCGGGTTCGGCGGCGGCCAGGATCTCCGCGGTGCGCTGCCGGGCCAGCGTCCGCAGCCGGGCGGCCTGCGGGGTGTCGCCGGCCAGGGCGGCGCGCACCGCGGGGTCGGCGAGGGCCCGGCCGAGGGCGTACTCGAAGTCGGCGCGGTCCTGCTGGGTGGGGCCGTGGCCGGAGAGCGGGTGCATCGCTGCTGTCCCCCGTGGTGGTCGAGTGCCGGTCAGCCGTAGGTGAGGTCGGCGCAGGCGTCGTCGTCGGCGGAGCGGGCCTGGCTGACGCTGGTGGGGAGCGGGCCGGTGGGCAGCGGCGGGGCGGCCGTGGTGCCGTTGCCGGCCGCGTAGTCCGCGCCGAGGGTGAGGCTGATGCCGGTGCGGCTGCCGGCCTGCAGGGCGGCGCCGGGGAACAGTGCGGCGACCTTCTCGGCCTTGGCCTTCTCGCCGGGCCCGTACTCGACGAGGGTGGTGGCGTGGGTGCGGGAGGCGGCGTTGGCGCGGCCGGTGACGGTGAACCCGGAGGCCTCCAGCGCCTCGGCGGCCCGGCCGGTCAGTCCGCCGGCGTCGGTGCCGTTGTAGACGGCGACCCGGATGCCGGTCCCGTCGACCTTGGCGGGGGCCCGGCCGGCCGCCGGCGCGGTGGTGGCGGAGGGCGAGGGGGCCGTGCCGCCGGTGGCGTCCTGGCCGTCGAGGGTGCGGTCGGCCTTGAGGGCGGCCCACAGCTGGTCGGTGTCGGGGTGCACCAGGGCGACCCGTTCGCCCTGGTAGCGCCACGGCACGGTGAGGAACTTGATGTCGTGCAGGTCGATGTCCTTGAGGGACATGGCGAAGTCGACGAGCTTCTGCGCGGAGCCGAGGCCCTCGTCGACGGTGAGCGACTTGGTGAGCGCGTCGGCCAGCGGCAGCAGCGTCACCGGGTTCATGCCCTGCCCCTTGACCTCCTTGATCAGCGAGGAGAGGAAGGCCTGCTGGCGCTTGGTGCGGCCGATGTCGGAGCCGTCGCCGAGGCCGTGCCGGATTCGGACGTAGTCCAGGGCGGCCTGGCCGGAGATCTTCTGGTGGCCCTGGTTGAAGAGGACCTTGCCGCGGTGCCCGAGGTTGGGGTCGAGGTCGCCCTCGTACACCGGCTTGGGCAGGCAGACGTCGACGCCGCCGACGGCCTTGGTCATGTCGGCGAAGCCCTGGAAGTTGATCACCATGGTGTGGTCGACGCGCAGCCCGGTGAGCTTCTCCACGGTGTTCTGGGTGCAGGCCGGGTTGCCCTGGTCGGTGTCGCCGACCGAGAAGGCGCTGTTGAACATGGCGGACGCCTGCGGCTTGGTCCAGGTCTTGTTCGGCAGCATGCAGGGCGGGATCGCGACCAGCGAGTCGCGCGGGACGGAGACGCCGACGGCGTGCTTGTGGTCGGCGTAGACGTGCAGCAGGATCGCGGTGTCCGAGCGGGCGCCGCCGTCCTGGCCGCCGCCGAGGTCCTTGTTGGCGCCGGCCCGCGAGTCGGAGCCGATCAGCAGCAGGTTGACCGGGGTCCGGCCCTGGGCGTCGGCGGTGGCGGCGTCCGGGCGGTCCTTGCTGACGCCGGAGCTGTCGAAGGTGCTCAGGTTGCCGTTGAGGCGGTAGTAGACCAGGCCGCCGGTGGTGAGGGAGAGGGCGGCGACGCCGGCGGTGGTCCACAGGGCGATCCGCCGGATCCGGCGGCCGCGCCCGGCTCCGGTGCTGTGGGCCCCCGCCCTGCGTGCAGACATGACGCACCCTTCCCGGTTGCGGTCGGCTGTGGCGCCGAGTCGAACTTCTACAGTGCTGTAGAGGGTCAGCGAAGCATACAAATTCGGTCGGGTGAAGTCACACCCCTGTTCCGGGCGCGGGTGCCGGCGCGCGGCGCGGTCGTCGGCGCGGCGGAATGCGCGATCCCCCGGCGGCCGGTGGCCGTCGGGGGATCGGGGTGGTGCGGGCGGTGCGGCGGCGGGGTCAGTGCGCGCGCAGCAGCCCGAGGTGGACCACGGTGACCTGGGCCAGGTCCAGGGCGGCATCGCGGCGGTGGCGGCGGGCCTCGGCCGACTCGGCGCGTTCGATGGCGGCGAGGCGGGCGTCCTCCTCGGCGGCGGCGTCCACGATGAACAGGTGGCGGCCGGAGCGGACCTCGTTGGCGTGCGGGATCTCGACGCACCAGCGATGACGGCTCTGGGTGGCGTTCATCGGCCTTTCCTCTCCCGGCGCGTTCCCGAGCCGGCGCATGAGGTGCTGCTGCTCCCTGAACGGCAGGTAGCTGACCTCGACGATAGGTATAGGCCAATTCGTCCGTCAAGAGGACAAGACATCTGTCAAATAATCCGTTCAACGGTGTATATCCGGTCGCCGTCCGCTACCGTTCCCGCCATGACCGCCCCCGCCAACCCGGCCCCCTCGGCCCGCCGCCTGCGCACCCGCGCCACCCTGCTCGCCGTCCTCGGCGAGCACGGCACGCTCAGCCGCGCCGAGATCAGCCGGCTCACCGGGCTCTCCCGCTCCGCCGTCAGCAGCGCCGTCACCGACCTCCTCGACGAAGGACTCGCCGGCGAAACCACCGCCGCCACCACCGGCGGACGCGGCCGCCGCGCCGCCGCCGTCACCCTGCGCCGCGCCCACGCCCTCGTGCTCGCCTTCGACTTCGGGCACACCCACGTCACCGCCGCCGTCGCCGACACCACCGGGGCCCTGCTCGGCGAAGCCACCGCCCACCTCGACGTCGACAACCACCCCCGCGAGGTCCTCGACGCCGCCCGCACCCTCGCCGACCGCGCGCTGGCCGCCGCCGGACACCCGATCGACGCGATCACCGCCGTCGCCGCCGGCATCCCCGGCGCCCTCGACACCCGCACCAACGTGGTCCGCGCCCCCTCCACCCTCTCCCAGTGGATCGGCATGGACCCCGCCGCCGAACTCGGCCGGCTCTTCGGCCGCCCCGTCACGGTCGGCAACGACGCCGAGATGGGCGCCCGCGGCGAACGCGCCCACAACGACGGGCAGGCCGTCAACGACCTGATCTACGTGAAGGCGTCCACCGGCATCGGCGCCGGACTGCTGCTCGACGGCCGGATCTACCGCGGCGCGAGCGGCATCTCCGGGGAGATCGGCCACATCCAGCTCCCCGACACCGGCACCTGGTGCCGCTGCGGCAACCGCGGCTGCCTGGAGTCGGTCGCCTCCATCGTCGAGGTCCGCCGCCGCCTGGCCCACGTCCTCAGCCCCGGCGCCCGCCCCGGCGAACCCGTCGAACTGCCCCCGCTCGGCGAACTCGCGGCCGTCCCCGCCGCCGCCCGGGTCATCGGCGAGGCCGGCCGCACCATCGGCCGCGTCCTCGCCGACCTGGTCAACTGCCTCAACCCCGCCGCCATCGTCATCGGCGGCGAACTCGGCCTGGCCGGCGCGCCGTTGATCCACGGCATCCGGGAGTCCGTCGACCGCTACGCCCAGCCGGCCGTCGCCGAGGCGGTCGAGATCCGGGCCAGCCGCCTCGGCCTGCGCTCCGAGCTGTACGGCGCCGTCGACGCCGCGGTGGCCGCCGCCGTCGGCAGCTGAGCCGCGCACCGGCGCGATCCCCGGACGAGCGGGGCTACACCGCCCCGCGGGCGCGCTCGGCGAGGAAGCGGCGCTCCGGCAGGCTGGGCGCCAGCGCGGACGCCCGGCGGAACGCCTCCGCCGCGCCGGCCGGGTCGCCGCTGCGGGCCAGCAGTTCGGCGCGCACCGCGAGGAAGCGGTGGTGGCGGCCCAGCGCGGGCTCCAGCGCGCCGAGTTCCTTCAGCGCGAGCTCCGGCCCGTGCACCTCCGCCAGCGCCACCGCCCGGCCGAGCTCCGGCATCGGGCCGGGTGCGACCCGCACCAGCAGGTCGTACAGGGCCAGGATCTGCGGCCAGTCGGTGTCCGCCACGCTCGGCGCCTCGTCGTGCAGCGCCGCGATCGCCGCCTGCAGCTGGTAGGGGCCGACCCGGCCGTGCGGCAGCGCCCGCTCCACCAGCGCGACGCCCTCGGCGATCGCGGCGCCGTCCCACCGCGACCGGTCCTGTTCGGCCAGCGGCACCAGCTCGCCGCCCGGGCCGGTCCGGGACGGCCGCCGGGCGTCGGTGAGCAGCATCAGCGCCAGCAGGCCCATCACCTCGGCGTCGTCGGGCAGCAGCCGGAGCAGCAGCCGGGTCAGCCGGATCGCCTCGTCCGACAGGTGAGGGGCCGTCAGGTCGTCGCCGGACGTGGCCGTGTAGCCCTCGTTGAACACCAGGTAGAGCACCTGCAGCACCTCGCGCAGCCGCTCCACCGTCTCGCCCGGGCCGGGCAGCGCGAACCGCAGGCCGGAGGAGCGGATGGTCTGCTTGGCGCGGCTGATCCGCTGCGCCATCGTCGCCTCCGGCACCAGGAACGCCGCCGCGATCTGCGCCGTGGTCAGGCCGCCCACGGCGCGCAGGGTCAGCGCGATCCGGCTCGGCGCGGTCAGCGCGGGGTGGCAGCACAGGAACAGCAGCGCCAGCGAGTCGTCCCGGTCCGCCTCGGGGCCGGTGTCCGCCGGGCGGCCCAGCAGTTCGGACTGCGGGGTGGCGAGGAACAGCCGCTCCTCGCGCTCGCGCCGGGCCCGGTCGGCGCGCACCAGGTCGACCAGGCGCCGGGACGCCACCGTCACCAGCCAGCCGCGCGGGTTGTCCGGGCGGCCCTGCCGGGGCCACTGCGTCGCGGCGGCGAGCAGGGCCTCCTGCACCGCGTCCTCGCAGCTGTCGAACGCTCCGGGGTGCCGGCGCAGCAGCGCCGCCAGGACCTGCGGCGCGAGGGTGCGCAGCAGGTCCTGGTCGGCGGCCGTGGGGTCGGTCACGCGGCAGGGTCCGCCATCGGGGTCTCGTGCAGGATCGGCCACAGCTCCACCGGCTCCTGGTCGGCCCACGGCATGTCGGCGGCGATCTCCAGCGCCCGCTGCTCGTTCTCGCAGTCGAGCAGGTAGAAGCTCGCCATGTACTCCTTGGTCTCCAGGTAGGGGCCGTCGCTGACTGCGGGCAGCCCGTCCTGCCGGCGCACCAGGCGGGCGGCGGCGGCGTCGCCGAGGCCGTAGGCGCCGATCAGTTCGCCGCTGGCGCGGTAGCGCTCGTTGAACGCGTCCTGCTTCGCGATCGCCTCCGGCCACTCCTCGGCGGAGATCGACGCCCACTTCTCCTGGTTGCCGTAGGTCATCAGCAGGTACTTCACGGGGACCACGTCCTCTGTGCTCGGCGGGTGTGTGCGTCCAGTGGTCGGAGCGGGCGAGGGGCTTCTCTACATGCTGGCGGAGATTCTCCGGCATTCTCCGGGCCGGAGCGTCCTCGCGGGTCGGGGGGTGTCAGGAGGCGGGCGGGGTCCAGACGTACGGGGTGGTGGTGGTGACGGCGTGCATGCCGAGGCGGCGCAGGATGGGGGCGCTGTCGGGGGAGGCGTCGACCTGGAGGTAGCGGATGCCGCGGTCGAGGGCCCAGCGGGCGCGGTGGGCGACCAGCGAGCGGTAGATGCCGCGGCCGCGCCAGGCGGCGAGGGTGGAGCCGCCCCACAGGCCGGCGAACTCGGTGCCGGGGTTGCGCACCAGCCAGGCGGCGGAGACCACTTCGGGGGTGCGGGTGTCGGTCTCGGCGACGACGACCAGGAAGCCGTCGGGGTCGGCGGCGGCGCGGTCGGCGAGGTCGGCGGCCAGCCAGCTCCAGTCCTCGCCCCAGACCTCGCTCTCCATCGCGGCGATCCGCCGCGTGTCGGCGAGCGCGCTGACCCGGCGCAGCACGATGCCCTCGGGCGCCGGGGTGGCGGTGGCGAGTTCGGCGGCCAGTCCGATCAGGACGGTCTCCGGGGCCTCGGCGGCGAAGCCGGCGGCGGTGAGCCGCTCGGGCAGGTCGGCGGGGAGGTCGTGGCCGCGGGTCTTCCATTCGACGGCCTCGCCGCGGGCGGCGAAGAAGTCGCGCTGACGGGTGATCAGCTCGTCGAGTTCGGCGCCGCGCAGGCCGATGTCGGCGGTGGGGGAGGTGATGAAGCCGCGGAAGCCGCCGTACGTGCGCAGCAGCGGTCCGTCGCTCTGCCGGGTCTCGCCGTCGCGGGCGGCGCCGAGGCCGCGCATGTGCTCGTCGTAGGCCGCGAGCAGGGCCGTCGTCAGGTCGGTCACCCGGTGAGGGTAAAGGATCTTGGCGAGCGCTTCCCGGGTATTCGTCGAACCTCGTCCTGCGCGCGGAGGCTGGCGTTGACGCCGGGGTGAAGGTCTAGCGTCGTGGCATGCGGATCGGCGAGCTGGCGCAGCGGGCGGGGACCACCACCAGGGCGCTGCGGTACTACGAGTCGCGGGGGCTGCTGCCCGCGCGGCGCGGTGGCAACGGGTACCGGGCGTACGACGAGGAGGATCTGCGGCTGCTGCGGCAGATCCGGGTGCTGCAGGACTTCGGGTTCGAGCTGGAGGAGACCCGGCCGTTCGTGGAGTGCCTGCGGGCCGGGCATCCGGCGGGCGATTCCTGCCCGGCCTCGTTGGAGGTGTACCGGGCGAAGCTCGCCGAACTGGACGCCATGGTGGCCCGGCTGAGCGAGATCCGGGACCGGGTGGCGGCGCAGCTGGGCCAGGCCGAGGCGGCGCGCGACGCGCTGGCCGCGGCGGACCCGGAGCCGAGCTGCGAGCTGGTGCGCAAGGACGAGTGAGCGACACGAGAGGGGATCCGATGAGTGGCGTGCAGGTGGTGACCGACCAGGACTTCGCGGACGAGGTGCTGGCGGAGCAGGGCCCGGTGCTGGTGAAGTTCACCGCCGACTGGTGCCCGCCGTGCCGGATGATCGCGCCGGTGCTGGCCGAGATGGCCGAGGAGCAGGCGGGCCGGTTGAAGATCGTCGAGCTGGACGTGGACCGGAATCCGGAGACCCGGGCCGCGTACGGGGTGCTGTCGATGCCGACGCTGATGGTGTTCCAGGGGGGTGAGCCGGTCCGCTCGATCGTCGGGGCGCGGGCCAAGGCGCGGCTGCTGCGGGAGCTGGACGACCTGCTGTAGCGGGGTGGGGCGGGTCACAGGGGCGGCGGAAGGGTGGATGCGAAGCATTTCAGCGTTGTAAAGTGCAACCAGTTAGTTGCATTTGCCAACCCTGGAGTCGCGATGTCCTCGCTCTCAGCGGTGTCCCGCCCCGCCCTGCGGCACGTCCTCACCCACCTGCTCACCCCGCTGCTGATGTGCCTCGGCATGGGGATCGCGTACCTGTCCGCCTTCCACGCCCCCGCCCCGCACCGGCTGCCGGTCGCCGTGGTCGGCCAGGGCCCGCAGGCCCAGGCGCTCGCGCACACCCTCCAGGACAAGGCCGGCGACGCGCTGGACGTCACCACCCTGGCCGACTCCGACGCGGCCCGGAGCCGGCTGCTCGACCGGGAGCTGGTCGCCGCCTACGTCCCCGACGCCGGCACGCCGACCCTCCTGGTGGCCACCGCGAACTCGGAGACCTCGGCGAGCGCCGCCGAGAAGGTCTTCACCCGGGTCGCCGCCCAGCAGGACAAGCCGCTGGCCGTCCAGGAACTGACCCCGCTGTCGGCCGGCGACCCGACCGGGCAGGGCCTGTTCTTCCTGCTGGTGGCGCTGAGCATCGGCTCCTACGGCTCGGTCGCGGTGCTCGGCGCGGCCGGCGCGGCCCTGACGATGCGGGTGCGCGCCCTGCTCGGCCTCGGCGTGGCGCTGGTGGTCAGCCTGTTCGGCGCGGCGCTGGCCGGGCCGGTGTTCCACCTGGTCGACCACGGCCTGTTCGGCGTCTGGGCGATGAGCTGGCTGTACTCGGCGGGCATCATCGCGATCGGCACCGCCCTGCACACCTTCCTCGGCCGGTGGACCACGCTGACCATGATGGCGCTGTTCGTGATGCTCAACTTCACCAGCTCCGGCGGCATCTTCCAGCCCGAGCTGCAGAACGGCTTCTACGCCGCGCTGCACTCCTTCTGGAACGGCGCGGGCTTCCTGGAGGGCGTCCGCGACCACGTCCACTTCGAAGGCCGGGCCGGGCTCGGCGGCCACGTCGCCACCCTGTTCGGCTGGCTCGCGGCCGGCGCGGCGCTGCTCCTCCTGGCCGCCCGCACCGAGCGCCGTCGGGCCGCCGCCGCCACAGCCCCGGCGCCGACCGCCGGGGAGCCCGCCGAGGAGGAGATGGAGGAGGCGGTCGGCGTCTGAGTGCGGCTGCCCCTACCGTGGGTCGCAACACCGCACGACGAAGGAGCCACCGCCATGCCCGACCGCGACGCCGCGCTGGAGACCATTCAGCGCGAGCTCACCGCGTTCGCCCGCCGGGCCCGCCACAAGGCAGCCAAGCTGCACCCCGAGCTCTCGCTGGTCACGTACAGCATGCTCGACCTGGTCAAGGAACGCGGCTCCTGCCGGGGCGCGGACCTGGCGGCGCACTTCATGCTCGACAAGTCCACCGTGAGCCGCCAGGTCGGGGCGCTGGAGCGGCTCGGCCTGCTCGCCCGCCAGGCCGACCCGGACGACCAGCGCGGCCAGCTGCTGCACCTGACCGCCGCGGGCGAGCAGCTGCTGGCGGAGGCGTACGAGCAGCGGCGGCGGGCCTTCACCGACCGCTTCACCTCCTGGGACGACGAGGACCTGGAGCGGTTCGCCGGCTACCTGGTCCGCTACGGCGAGTCCGAATGACCGCCCCGGCGAACCGGCTTGACCCTCACGCGACGTGAGGCCGGAGGCTGGTTCGCAGCGGGAGGGAAGGAGGACGCGATGAGCGGGTACACGGTCGGGCAGCTCGCCCGGCTCGCCGGAGTGACGGTGCGCACCCTGCACCACTACGACGAGGTCGGGCTGCTGTCCCCCGGCGGCCGCACCCGGGCCGGCTACCGGCGTTACGACGACGCCGAGCTGGACCGGCTGCAGCAGATCCTGTTCTACCGCGAACTCGGCTTCCCGCTGGAGGAGATCGCGGCGATCCTGGACGACCGCTCGGTCAGCCCGACCGAGCACCTGCGCCGGCAGCGCGAGCTGATCGGCGATCGGATCAGGAAGCTGGAAGACCTCGCCGCGGCGGTCGAACGAGCGATGGAGGCAAGGACGTTGGGAATTCAGCTGACCCCCGAGGAGAAGTTCGAGGTGTTCGGCAAGGACTACCAGGAGAGCTGGGAGGACGAGGCCGAGCAGCGCTGGGGCGACACCGACGCGTGGAAGCAGTCCCGGGCGAGGACCTCGAAGTACACGAAGGCGGACTGGGAGCGGATCAAGGAGGAGACCGACGCCGTCAACGACGCGCTGGTGGCGGCGTTCACGGCCGGCGCGGCGCCGGACAGCCCGGAGGCGATGGACGCCGCCGAGCAGCACCGCGCGCACATCGGCCTGAACTTCTACGAGTGCGCCCCGCAGATGCACCGCTGCCTCGGCGACATGTACGTCGCCGACGAGCGGTTCACCGCGACCTACGAGCAGCTCGCCCCGGGCCTCGCCGGCTGGCTGCGGGACGCCATCCACGCCAACGCGGACCGGCAGGAGCAGTCCTGACGCCGGAGCAGCACTGAGGCACGGGCGGTCCCGACGCGGTGTCGGGCTCCGCGCCCTCAGGCCGCCCGGCCGAAGGTGCGCCGGTAGGCGGACGGCGAGGTGCGCATGGTGCGGCCGAAGTGGTGGCGGAACGTCGCCGCCGACTCGAAGCCCACCGCCGCGGCGATCTCCTCGACGCTGCCTTCCGGCGACTCCAGCAGCGGCAGGCTGGCCGCGATCCGCTGGATCGCCACCCACCGCATCGGGCTCACCCCGTTGCGGGCGGTGAAGTGCCGCAGGTACGAGCGGTCCGACATGGCGGCCGCCCGGGCCAGCAGCGGCACGGTCAGCGGCCGGGCGAGGTGGTCCAGCGCCCAGCGCATGGAGCGGGCCACCCCGTCCTCGGGCTCCTCCACCGGCCGCACCGCCGCCTCGACGAACTGCGCCTGCCCGCCGTCCCGGTGCGGCGGGGCGACGAAGCGGCGGGCGACCGTGTTGGCGACCTTCGCGCCGTGGTCCTGCCGGACCAGGTGCAGGCACAGGTCGATGCCGGCGGCGCTGCCGGCGCTGGTCAGCACCTGGCCGTTGTCGACGTACAGCACGTCCGGGTCGACCCGGACCTGCGGGTGGCGGCGGCGCAGTTCGTCGGCCCACCGCCAGTGCGTGGTGGCGGGCAGGCCGTCGAGCAGGCCGGCGGCGGCCAGGGCGAAGGCGCCGGAGCAGATCGACACCACCCGGGCGCCGCGGGCGTGCGCGGTGCGCAGTGCGGTGACCACGGCGGGCGGCACCTGGCCGTACGGGTCGGGGACGCCGACCACCACGGCGGTGTCGGCGGCGGCGAGCTCCTCCAGGCCGTGACGGGGCGTCAGGGTGAAACCGCCGACCGCCTCCAGCGGGTGCCCGGGGCGCTCGGCGCACACCCGCACGTCGTACCAGGGGGCGGCCAGCAGGCCGGCGAGTTCGGGCCGGGCGAGGGCGAACACCTCGACCACGACGCCCAGTTCGAAGGGGGCCATGCCCGCGAAGGCGTACACCGCGACGGTGTGCACGGGGGCCGGGCGCTTTCCGATGACGACGGGTACGGGCTCGGCCATGTGGTGCTCCTGGTGCGGCCGGTGGGGGGTTCGCGGCGAGTGTAGCGGCCCGCGCCGCCGCCGTGCCGGGTGCGGCCCCGGGCCGGACCGGGTGCGCACGGGCCGTGCCGGAGGCTGATCGGGCGGGGACGGAAAACCTTTGGAACTGACCCGCAACCGCCCGGGAGGATGGAGGCGTCAGCGGGGGCAGCGGGAGCGCCGCCCGCGGCAGTCCACCACACCCTCTTGCCGGAGAGCAGCCATGTTCACGCCCACCCGTGCCCGTTTCGAGAAGAATGTCGTGACCGTCGCCGCCCGCTCCGGCTGGGGCCGGCGACACTGAGCGCGCCGAAGCCCCCGCCGGCGGACCGGACGGGGGCTTCGGGGCGACGCTGCGGCGGGGTCAGCCCGTCAGCGAGGCCATCCAGGCCTCCACCTCGTCGGCCTGCCGGGGAAGGCCGATCGACAGGTTCTCGTTGCCGTCGGCGGTGACCAGGATGTCGTCCTCGATCCGGACGCCGATGCCGCGGTACTCCTCGGGGACCGTCAGGTCGTCGGCCTGGAAGTAC
Organism: Kitasatospora sp. NPDC059646; assembly: GCF_042734615.1. Lineage (NCBI taxonomy): Bacteria > Bacillati > Actinomycetota > Actinomycetes > Kitasatosporales > Streptomycetaceae > Kitasatospora > Kitasatospora sp. NPDC059646. The sequence goes on along the minus strand of NZ_JBHWDS010000016.1, from coordinate 107,770 downwards.
AGGCCGGGCTCGACGGTCAGCACCATGCCGGGCTCCAGCACCGCGTCCACGTAGTTCTCGCGGCGGGCGTGCGCGCAGTCGTGGACGTCCAGGCCGAGCATGTGGCCGGTGCCGTGCAGGGTCCAGCGGCGCTGCAGGCCGAGCTCCAGGACCTTCTCCACGTCGTACACCGAGGCGTCGATCAGGCCCCACTCCAGCAGGCGCTCGGCGAGCACCCGCTGCGCGGCGTCGTGGAAGTCGCGGAAGTTGCCGCCCGGCTTCACCGCGGCGATGCCCGCCTCCTGGGCGTCGTACACCGCGTCGTAGATCTTGCGCTGCAGCGGCGTGAAGGAGCCGTTGATCGGCAGCGTGCGGGTGACGTCGGCGGTGTAGAGGGTGTGGGTCTCCACGCCGGCGTCGAGCAGCAGCAGCTCGCCGGGGCGGACGTCGCCGTCGTTGCGGACCCAGTGCAGGGTGGTGGCGTGCGGGCCGGCGGCGGCGATGGTGCCGTAGCCGACGTCGTTGCCCTCGACCCGGGCGCGGCGCCAGAAGGTGCCCTCGATCCAGCGCTCGGAGGTGGCGACCGCCTGGCCGAGCTCGCGCACCACGTCGGTGAAGCCGTTGACGGTCGAGGTGCAGGCGGCGCGCAGCTCGCCGATCTCCCACTCGTCCTTGACCAGGCGCAGCCCGGACAGGAACACCTTCAGCTCGTCGTCCTTCTCCTCGTCGAGCTGCTCGGCGAGGGCGGCCTCCAGGCCGGCGTCGTAGCCGCGCACCAGGCGGGTCGGCACGGTGACGGCGGCCAGCTCCTCGGCGGCCTTGCGGACGTCGCGGACGGGCAGGCCGTACAGCTGGGACGCCTCGGTGAGGGAGTTGCGGCGGCCGACCCACAGCTCGCCCTGGCCGCTGAGCCAGAACTCGCCGTTCTCCCGGTCGGAGCGCGGCAGCAGGTAGAGCGCGAACTCGTGGCCGCCGTCGACCGGCTCGCCGACCAGCACCGCGTCCTCGGTCTGGTTGCCGGTCAGGTGCACGTACTCGCTGGCGGCGCGGAACGCGTACTCGGTGTCGTTGGCGCGGGTGCGCAGGTTGCCCGCCGGGACGACCAGCCGCTCGCCGGGGAAGGCGGCGGACAGCTTGGCGCGGCGCTCGGCCGCGTACGGGGCCTGGGCGACCGGCTGCAGGCCGTGCAGCTCGGTGTCGGCCCAGCCGGAGCGCATCGAGGCGGTGAGCTCCTCGGAGATCTCGCCGTACAGGCCGTTCTTGCGGCTCTTGATCGGCTTGTCCTCCTCCTCGCCGTCGGCGGTCCCTTCGGGGTTCTCGGACACCGCCGGGCTGCGGTCCTCGGTCACTGCGTCGCCTCCTTGCGCGTGGTACCGCCCCGCACTCCCCGGGTCGCGGGGCGCGAGGGCGGACGTCGCCCCCATGGTACGTAGGGCCGTTCGAGTGAAGAAAGCCCCTTCGAGCTGCGACGGGCCTTACTCGAACCGGGCGGCCAGCAGCACCAGGTCGTCCTCGCCCGGGTCCTCGCCGCCGGCCTCGGCCAACAGGTGGTCGCAGAGCCGGTCCGGGTCCAGGCGGACGTCCCGGGGGGCGTCGGCGGCGACCCGGCGCAGCGCGCTCTGTCCGGCGTGCAGGCTGGCGCCGAAGCGGCGGGCCAGGCCCTCGGTGTACAGCACCAGCACGTCGCCGCGCTCCGCGGTGAGCTCCACCCCGGGGGCCTCCCAGCAGCTCAGCATGCCGAGCGGCGCGGACAGCGAGGTCTCCACGAAGTTCGCGCCGTGCTGGGTGAGCAGCACCGGCGGGCAGTTCGCCGCCCCGGCCAGCGCGATCCGGCGCTCGGCCGGGTCGACGTTGGCGTACACGGCGGTCGCCGAGCGGGTCGGCTCGGTGGTCTTCAGCAGCAGCTCCAGGTCGCCGAGCACCGACACCGGGTCCTCGCCCTCCAGGACCGCGTAGGCGCGCAGCGCCGCCCGCACCCGGCCCATCGCGGCGGCCGCGCCGGCGCCCGCGCCCGGCCCGGCGCCGGGGCCGCCGCCGAGCACGCTGCCGACGGTCAGCGCCACGGTGTCGTCCGGCAGCGCGAGCGCGTCGTACCAGTCGCTGCCCGCGGAGCGCTCCAGCGCGGCGGGAACGCAGCGGGCGGCGGTCCGCAGGCCGGGCCGGGCCGGCAGGTGGTCGGGGAGCAGCGAGCGGCGCAGCGCGGCGGTGGCGCGCACCGCGCGGTCGGACTCCAGCTGGCGGGCGAGCAGCGGGGCGGCGAACTCGCAGTAGCGGCGCACCAGGTGCTCGCGGCGCTCGTCGGGGCTGCCGGGCTCGTCGTAGAACCAGACGGCGGCGCCGAGCGCGCCCTCGCGCGGGGTGGCCAGCGGCAGCGCGTAGCAGGCGCCGAGGCCGAGCTGGGCGGCGAGTTCGCGGAACCGCGGGCCGACCGAGGGGTCGGCGGCCAGGTCGGAGATCAGCAGCCGGCCGGTGGCGGCGGGCCGGCCGAGCAGGTCCGCGAACGGTCCGTGCTCGGCCGGCAGGGTCTCCAGCGCGCCGAGCACCGACCGGTCCAGGCCGAGGCCGACCGGCCGGGCCAGGGTGCGGGCCGGGCCCGGCCCCCGGGTGACCACCAGGCCGCGGCGGGCGCCGAGCAGCGCCGCGCCGGAGTCCAGCAGCGCGTCGAGGGTGCCGGACAGCCCGTCCGCCCTGGCCAGCAGCTCCAGGTGCTCCTGGAGGCTGGTGAAATCGGACAGCCATCCGGCCAAACGGTCCTGCAGATCGGCCGAGGCGGGCTCGCCGAGTTCCGGCAGCAGCACCGGCTCGGACGTCAGGGCCTCGGACGTCAGCGGCTGGACGTCGGTCATGTCGCAACTCCCCACAATCCGGAACGTGTCACGCAGGACCCCCGAGACCGACCGAAAACGATGTCTTTACTCACTACTCGGCACGATTCCCCCACTTGTACACAGGCCGATCGGGGCATGTCCAGGAGTGCGGCGGCCGGAACGTGCCAGGGATCGTACGGCGGGGCCTCCCGCATGCCACCCGGGCCGCCGGGCACTCACTCGTACGGTGGAACCGCTGTCGGCCGACCCGCGTCCATCCGGACGTATGGGGGATTCTCGTTCCAGCGGCGGGTAGCCGAAGCGCACGCGTACCGCCCGCCAGTCCCCGACCACGCCGACCGACGCGGAGAGGAACGAGTCGCCATGCGCCCACACCGCCGAGCGCCGATGTCCGAGCGGGTCGGCCAGTGGTGGCCGGGCCGCCGCGGCCGGACGCTGGCGCTGGCCGCCGCGCTGCACGCGGCCGTCGGGTGCGGCTGGCCGGTGGTGCCCGGCGCGCGGGTGCTGCGCGGCCCGGCCGGCCCCTGCTCGTGCCCGGACCGGCTCTGCCCGATGCCCGGCGCGCACCCGTGCGACCCGCCGCTGGAGGCGGCCACCACCGATCCGCGGATGGTCCGCCACTGGTGGGAGCGGCGCGCGCCCGGCGCGCCGGTGCTGGCGGCCACCGGGCGGGCGCTGTGCGCGGTGAGCCTGCCCCGCCCGGCCGGCCCGTGGCTGCTGCGGCACCTGGACGGGATCGGCGTACCGTACGGCCCGGTGCTCGGCACGCCGGGCCGGTTCGTGCTGCTGACGGCGCCGTACACGCTGCCGGAACTCGGCGGGCTGCTGTCGGAGCGGCCGTGGGTGCCGGGCGCGTTGCGCTACCACGGGCCGGGCGGCTACCTGGTGCTGCCGCCGTCGCGGACGGGCGCCGGACCGGTGCACTGGGTGTGCCGCCCCGGCCCGGGCCGGCCCTGGCTGCCGGAGGTCGGCACGCTGCTGGGCGGGCTGATCACCGCCACGGCCGTCGCCCGGCCGCGTGGCTGACGGTTCGTCACCCCGACCGCCGGGTAGGGCCGGAGACAGAAAAGGCCCGACCGCTGGCGACGGGGGATGCACCAGCGGTCGGACTGTTCAAACAGTAACAAAGATCCGGCTCCGCGCCAATTTGTCCACGCCGAAAGGCCCTTGGGATTTTCGGCGGCCCGGCGGCGATGTGGCGCGGGTCACATCCGACTAGTTGAGGGTGATCTGACGGTTCACCAGGTTGGCCCGGGAGCGGCGCTCCTCGGCGGTCAGCGGCGCGGGCGCGGCCAGCACCTCGGCCAGCTTCGCGGCGAACTCCGCGGCCGGCTTCTCCACGTCGGCGGCGGTCATCTCCAGCGGCAGGTCCCACACCGGGACGGTCAGGCCGTGCGCCCGGAACGAGCCGACCAGCTTGGTGCCCTCGCCGAGCGAGCTCTCGCCGGCCGCGGTCAGCCGGGCCAGCGCGTCCAGCAGCTGCTCCTCGGGGACGGTCATCACCCAGCGCAGGTGGTTCTTGTCCGGGGTGCCGCACCAGTAGGCGGAGTCCACGCCGGCCAGCTTCTCGGTCGGGATCGCCGACGCGTTCGCCCGCTCCAGCGAGGCCGCGACCTCGCCGGTCGCCGACTCGGCGTCCTCCAGCCAGAACTCGAAGCCGGTGTGCACGGCGGGCACGAACTCGGCCGTCACGTCCAGCAGTTCCTGCAGGCGGCGGCCGCCCGGGTTGGTCCGGCGGGCCGGCACCGGGGTGCCCGGCTCGGTGGCCAGCGCCAGCTCCAGCGCGTCCGCCAGGTCACGGCTCAGGTCGCCCGAGGACGACTGGGTCTGCAGGCCCAGCAGGATCGACCCGTCCGCCCGGCGCAGCGCCGGCCAGGCCAGCGGCAGCACCGTCGCCAGCGTCACCGACGGAACCTCGCCGACGGCCTCCTCGGCCACCCCGGCCGCCAGCTTCAGCGGCACCGTGGCGGCCGGCACCAGCTCGCGCAGCGCCACCCAGTCCGCCTCGCCCGGCAGGCCCTCGAACGGACGGTGCACCAACTCCTGCACCGCGTGCGCCGCCTCGCGGCCGTGACAGGCCTTGTACCGGCGGCCCGAACCGCACGGGCACGCCTCGCGCGCTCCGACGACCGGGATCTCGCCCTCGACGACGGTGGACTGGCTGGGCTGCTTCTTCGCGGCCTTCTTGGCCATGGTGCGGCTCTCCCGGGGACGGCGGACTTTGCACCGCGCAGCCTACTTCGCCCGCGCCGCCCCGTTCAGGCGCTGCGCCGCTCCCGCCCGCCCGCCACCTGCTCGAACGCCGGCAGCTCCGCCCACACCGTCACCTGACCGGGTGCGTGCCGCACCCCCCAGTCCCTGGCCAGCTTGCCGACGATGCTCAGACCCCGGCCGCCGTGCGCCGTCACCGACGGACTGGCCGGCACCGGCCGGGTGGTCGCCCCGCCGTCCGTCACCTCCAGGGTCAGCAGGCCGTCCCCGCGCATCCGCCAACTCACCAGCACCGTACCGGCCTCCGCGTCGTCGCCGGATCTGTCCGCCGCGTCCGGATCATCGGCCGGCAGCGGTCTGGCATGACGACAGGAATTGCTGAGCAGTTCGGAGAGGATCAACACCGCGTCGTCAATCACCGCATCCGGTATCGAGCGATCACCGAGATCGCTGCGCAGCCTGCGCCGTGCTGTCGAGACACTGGCCGGACCGTGCGGAACGGCCATGGCCGATGAGGTCGACCCGGCCTGAACTGGCACAGCTCGCGCCACCATCAACGCCACCCCCGGACCTCCTTCAGCTTCTGCCGAGGGATGGATGCCCGCGGTTAATGCGCCGGAAACGGGCGTTCGAGGATCCGATCGCGGGATTAACGACATCTGCACGGCCCACGGCCAAAAGGTGAGCAGGGTCTCACCATCTGCCGGGACTGCGGACTTGTCCGAATGGGCAACGGGAAATACCCCGTTCGGTATTTACGTCACGCGATTGGGGTGCGCGTGCCACCCCGCCCGGACCGGCCGTCAGCGGCCCAACTGCGCCAGCACGTCGGCCGGGCGGTTGGTGATCAGCGCCTCCACGCCCAGCTCCAGGCAGAGCTCGACGTCCTCCGGACGGTCCACCGTCCACACGTGCACCCGGTGCCCGGCCCGGCGCAGCGCCTTCACCACGCCCGGGTCGCGGCGCACCAGCGAGATGCCCGGCCCGGCGATCGACGCCCCGCCGGGCAGCGCCCTGGTCCGGCCCAGCAGCGGCACCGGACGCTCCCACAGGTACACCCGGGGCACCGCCGGGGCGGCCCGCCGCACCCGGTGCAGGGCCAGCTCCGAGAAGCTCATGATCCGCACCGCGGACTCCTCCGGCACGGCCGGCAGCAGGCCGAACCGCCCCAGCACCCGCAGCAGTTCGGACTCCACCCGGCCCGCGTACCGCACCGGGTGCTTGGTCTCGATGGCCAGCTCGACCCGCCGCCCGGCGTCCGCGACCAGCTCCAGCAGCCGCTCCAGCGTCAGCACCGAACTGCGCTGCGGCCGCTCGGGGTGCTTCCACGAACCGAAGTCCAGCTCCGACAGCTGAGCCAGCGTCATGGTCGACACCACGCCCTGCCCGTCGGAGGTGCGGCGCACCGTGCGGTCGTGCACGCACACCAACTGCCCGTCGGCGGTGACCCGGACGTCGCACTCCAGCCCGTCCGCGCCCTCCTCCAGCGCCCGCCGGTACGCCTCCTCGGTGTGCTCCGGCAGGGCCGCCGAGGACCCGCGGTGGGCGATCACCTTGACCGCCGAGCGGTCGATCGGGGCGGAGGACGAAGCCGAGGCGCTGTGCTGGGTGTTCACGTCAACCACCCTACGCGGCACCGGATGACGGCCTGCTTCCGGCACGGCAACGTCCCGGTGAACAGCTCACCGGGACGCCGCACCGCGGCATGACGCCGCGTCAGGCCCGCGGGCGCTCCAGCGCCGCCACCGCGCCGGTCGCCAGCGCCGCCACCAGGAACGAGAACAGCGAGGCCGAGCTCCACGCCTGCGGGGCGAAGTGGACCGCCTCCTGGGCCTTCGCCCACAGGTCGGTCCACCAGCCGGCCACCGCCGTCGGCGCCAGGAACTGGTACACCGCGAAGCCCAGCGCCCACGGCAGCAGCATCAGCGGGCGCGCCGGGGCGTCCTGCGCCAGGTTCCAGCCGCGCCGGCCGGCGCCCAGGAAGTAGTCCACCGCCAGGACCGCGAACAGCGGCACGAACACCGACCCGATCAGGCCGAGGAACGCGTAGTACGAGTCGGTGAACTCCTTGATCCGCAGCGCCAGCACCGTCACCAGCACGCCGATGCCGCCGGTCAGCACCCGCCGGTCGACCTTCGGCCACAGGTTGTGGATCGACATCGCGGTCGAGTACACGTTCGCGAACGACTGGTCGGACTCGCGGAGCACCAGCACCAGCAGGAACGCCCAGCCCGCGGCGACACCGGTGAACGAGCCCAGGATCCGGTCCGGGTCGCCGCCGGACTGCAGCAGCGCCACCACGCCCAGCATGTAGCACCACACCTGGGCCACCGTGTAGCCGGAGAACGTGCCCCAGAACGCCTTCGCCGAGCTGCGCGCGTGCCGGGTGTAGTCCGCGGCCAGCGGCACGAACGAGATCGACACCGCGATCACCGCGTCCGTCGCCGACAGGAAGCCGTCCCAGTTGCCCGCGCCCGGGTCCGGGAAGCCCTGCCGGGCGAACTGGACGGTGAAGTACACCATCGCCAGCCCGACCGCGACCGCCACGTACTTGCGCAGCACCGCGATCGCGCCCAGCGGCCAGATCGTCAGCACCGTCGTCAGCACGCCCGCCAGCAGCACGAACAGCCAGCGCCAGTCCTCGGTGCCGGCCACCGTCTGCGCGCCCCAGGCGATCACCGTCAGCTCGTACACGCCCCAGCCGACGCACTGCAGGATGTTCAGCACCGTCGGCACGTACGACAGCCTGGTGCCGAACAGGCCGCGCAGCACCGCCATCGCCGGCGCGCCGGTGCGGGCGCCCACCAGGGCGGCCACCGCGAGCATCGCGGTGCCGATCGCGGTGCCCGCGACGACCGCCGTCACCGCCGCGGCGAAGCCCAGCTCGTGGCCCTGCTTGCCCAGCACCGTCGCGGCGCTGGTGAACCCGATCAGGCTCACCCCGAGGTTGGCCCAGAGCGCGAACAGCGCCCGGAAGTCCAGGGTGCGCGGCGGCGCCGTGTCGAGGGTCAGCGGGGCCTCGGCCCGCGCACCGGTCTCAAGATCGGAAATTTGGGCAGACGGAACAGCCGTCATGGCCGATACTCCCTACGCCGGCATTACCCGGACAGGTTCCGGCGGTCAGCGCCCCCTCGCCCGCGACGGCGTCACCGCCATGCCCTACGGTCGATCCGGCGCACTCTCAGCCTGGCTGGTCCAAGCTCCCGCGACGTTCTTCGTTGACAGGAGCGACAGGTTAGCCGCCGAGCTGGGGAACGCCAAGGCCGGGGGGAACGGCGTCCGCATCGCGGAACCACTGACAGGCATGTCGGAGAGGCTTAAGGCTTCTCATGATTTCTTCAGGGGCCCGCTTACGGTGTCCGAATCCGGCATAGGAAAAACTGTGCCCCGAGGCTGCGGCCGCGCCGCCCGCGCGTCCCGGACCGCAGCCCAAGGTTCTGTCAGCGATGGAGGTCGTCCGTGAGCACCGAGCACGCGAGTGGTACCACCCCGCCGGAGAAGGCCCCCGGGGCCGCCGGCACCGAGGCGGCCCCCGCCTCCTCCGCTCCCGCGTACCTCGATGCGCCGCCGCCGGTGCTGCCGGCCGCGCCCGCCGCCCCGTCGGCGGACCACACCATGCAGCTCGGGAAGGTGCCCGCCGCGCCCGCCGCCGCCCCGGCCCCCGCGGCGGACGCGCCGCCGCCGTTCCAGAACCCGTACGGCAGCGTGAGCGATCCGAACAGCCCGTACGCGCGGCCCGCCGCCGACGCGCCCGCCGCCGGCGACACCACCGTTGTCCCGCCGGCGCCGTTCGCGCAGGACGGGGCGCCCGGGGCCGGCGTTCCCGGCGAGGGGCAGCACCCGTTCGGCGCCGGCCACCCGGTCGGCGGGTGGGCCCACCCGTCCGGCGGCGCGGCCGGGGTCGGCGGACCGGGTGAACCCGGCTCGCCGTGGGCCGGCCCGCAGCCCGCACCGGGCGGCAGGAGCAAGCGCGGCGGCCTGGTCGCGCTGGTGGCCGCGGTCGCGCTGGTCGCCGGCCTGGCCGGCGGCGCCATCGGCGCGTCCGTCTCCGACAGGGGCAGCAACAGCAGCACCAGCGGCAACAGCCACAGCAGCACCACCGTCGCCGTCGGCAACACCCACCAGAACCTGGACCGGGCCCCCGAGTCCGTCGCCGGGATCGCCGCCAAGGCGCTGCCGTCCACCGTCACCATCAAGGCCTCCGGCTCCAGTGAGTCCGGCACCGGCACCGGGTTCGTCTTCGACACCGAGGGCCACATCCTGACCAACAACCACGTGGTCGCACCCGCCGCCAAGGGCGGCAAGCTCACCGTCAAGTTCTCCGACGGCTCCAGCTACGACGCCTCCGTGGTCGGCCGCGCCGAGGGCTACGACGTCGCGGTGATCCGCCTCGACAACCCGCCCAAGGACAAGCTCAACCCGCTGCCGCTCGGCGACTCCGACAAGGTCGCCATCGGCGACGCCACCATCGCCATCGGCGCCCCCTACGGCCTCGAAGGCACCGTCACCACCGGCATCATCTCCGCCAAGGACCGCCCGGTCGCCTCCGGCGACGAGACCGGCGCCCAGTCCTCGTACATGAACGCCCTGCAGACCGACGCCTCCATCAACCCCGGCAACTCCGGCGGCCCGCTGCTCGACGGCTCCGGCTCGGTCATCGGCATCAACTCGGCGATCCAGTCCAACACCAGCGGCTCCGGCCGGGCCGGCTCCATCGGCCTCGGCTTCGCCATCCCGATCAACCAGGCCAAGTGGGTCGCCCAGACCCTGATCAAGGACGGCACCCCCGTCTACGCGATCCTCGGCGTCCTGCGCAACGACGACTACCGCGGCGACGGCGCCCAGATCGCCACCGCCCCGGTCCGCGACACCCCCGCCGTCACCCCCGGCGGCCCCGCCGACCAGGCCGGCCTGAAGCCCGGCGACGTCATCACCAAGCTCGGCGGCATCGCCATCGACAGCGGCCCCACCCTGGTCAGCGAGATCTGGACCCACAAGCCCGGCGAGAAGGTCGAGGTCGAGTACACCCGCGACGGCAAGGCCGCCAAGACCACCGTCACCCTCGGCGAACGCAAGGGCGACAACTGACCCACCCCACCGAAACGGTGTGCACCGAACCCGCCCCGACCCGTTAGGCTGGCCTCCGCCCAGGAGGGTTGCCCGAGCGGCCTAAGGGACCAGTCTTGAAAACTGTCGTGGCTTCGCGCCACCGTGGGTTCAAATCCCACACCCTCCGCGCCTGACGACGGCCCCTGACCAGAGCTCCTGGTCAGGGGCCGTCGGCATGTCCGGCGACTGTGACGGCGCGTCAGAGAGCGCTGTCCGCCGTCGGTGGAGGCACGTCGTCAGGGGAGGAGCCCGTGGGCCCGGGCGAGGGTGAGGGCGGCGAGGGTCATGCCGTCGTCGAGGTCGCCGGCAGTGATCCAGCGGCGGAGGTCGGGGGGGGAGAGCCAGCGGGTCCCGGTGACTTCGTCGGAGTCGAGGGGAGCCGAGTCCGGGACAGCGGGGACGGCGGCGTGAACGACGGCGACGGTGGTGCCGAGCAGGCCGGAGTCGGGGGTCATGGTGCCGAGGAGGCGGAACTCGGCTTCGGGGCAGCCGAGTTCTTCGTGCAGTTCGGCCCGTGCGGTGACCAGCGGGTCGGGGCTCTGGGAGAAGCCGCGGGGCAGACCCCACTGCGGGCGGCCGAGCGGATAGCGGTAGGTGCGGACCAGGCCGACGAGGTGGCCGTGCACGGGGAGGATCACCACGCCGGACCCCTCGTCGCGGGCGTGGATCCTCAGGTAGTGCCCTGCCGTCCCGCTCGGGAAGGCGACCTCGTCGTCGTAGACGTCGATGTACCGGTTGCGGTACGCGAGGACCTCCCGGGTGCGGCGGATGGCGTCCGGGTGCTCGGGGTCGGTCATGGTCAGCTCCTCACGTCGACGATTCGTCCCAGCGCGCAGGCCAGCCGTCTGGTGGAGAGCCGGCGCGCCACACTGTCCTTCCCCTTGCGGTACAGGACGTTGCCGACCGCACCGGCAGCCATCGCGGGATAGCCGACCAGGCCGGGCAGTTTCCACACCTCGGTGGCCAGGGCGGGCCCGACCGCGCCGGCCGCGGTCAGCACCAGTTCGATCGCCAGCCCGCCGATGGGGGCCAGCCCGGTGCGGTCGCCGAGGACGGCGGCGACCCTGGCCAGGTGGGCGTCCAGCGCCTTGCGCGCGGAGAGCGGGTCCTCGGCGGCGCGCAGCCGCTCCAGCCCCTGCCAGAACGGCGACTTGGCGGAGCGGCCGCGTTCGGCGCGGGCCTGCAGCAGCGCGCCGATCGCATCGGCGGCGGCGGTGCGCAGGGCGGCCATCCGGGCGTGCACCCGCTCGTCGGTGAGACCGGCTGCCGCGTCGACCTTCACCTCGAACAGCGGGCCGGTGCCGGTGTCGTCCGCGGCGGGGACGGCCCGGTCGCCCGGGTGGGAACGGGTGCGGTACTGGGCGAGGGCGAGTTCCTGGGCGATGGCGCGGACGGCGAGGCGGCTGCTGTCGCGGCCGAGACCGGTGCTGAGGGTGGTGTCGGCGACTCCGATGGAGTCCACCACGATCAGGTTGTAGAGGGTGTCGACGAACTCCACCACCATGCCGAGGACCTCCGGCCCGCCGACGATCTCCTCGGGCGTGCGTCCGGCGGGGTCGCCGGGCCAGGGCCGGGACAGCCGCAGCCGGCTGCGGTGGTGGAAGGCCTGGGGCCGGTCGGTGCCGAGGCGGCGGATCGCGGCCGCCAGGGTGGCGTGCACCTCGCGGTACGGCTCGGACAGGTCCGCCACCGCGCGTCCCATCGGGGAGGTCTCGTCGACGGCGGAGACCACCAGCTCGCCGAGGGTGTACAACCGGGCCGGCGGCCGGGCCGCGACCCGGGGGAGGTGCCGGAACTCGTCGCGGACCACGGCCAGTCCGTCGGCCCGCTCCGCTCCGAGCCATTCGGCGTTCAGCAGCCGGTCGAAGCCGGCGGCCTGCTCCCGCACCTCGCCGGGGTCGAGACCGTACGCGGCGGGGTCGTTGAGTTCGGGCAGCAGGCAACTCAGGAACGGGTTCGCCGGATCGACGGTCCGGGCGAGGATGCCGGCCACCGCCTCCTCGTAGGACCGCGCCCCGAACAGGTGCGGTCGGAACGGGTGTTCGCCCGCGGTGGTGCTGTCCCGGGCGCGCAGGACGGTGGCCGCGACCCGCTGGAACCCGAACGAGTCGAAGGCGTACGACTGGGGGACGACCACGTCGCGGCCGAGCGCCAAGGTCATCAGCACCTCGGTGAAGATCTGCAGTTCCTCACTCAGGCCCTCGTCGCGACGCTCCGGCCCGCCCCAAGCCGTTCGGGTCGAGTCGATCGACTCCAGGTACTGGAACCGCGTGTCGTCGTACGCCATGTCGTGCCCCCCAGGACGAACCGTCGCCCCGGGACGCTACCGGTGGCGTCCCGGTGCTGAACAGCCCCGACCTGGCGGGGCGTCAGAACAGCGTCGGCGGCCCGTCCGGGGCCGGGAGGCCCGGGAGGGCGTCCTGCCAGAGGGCCGCGTCGGAGAGGGGGAGTTGGCGCATGCTGCCCTCGCAGAGGACGAGGGAGCGGCGGTCGCGCTTGTGGTCGTGGATGACGCCGTAGCCGGTCCGGCGGGTGGGCATGAGGGCCACCGGGCGGTCGCAGGCGGGGCATGGGATGCGGGGTGCGCGCATGCCCACCAGGGTGCCGGACCGGGCCGACAGTGCGGCGGCGGTTGCCCGGAACGGGGCGGTGGAGGAGAGTGCGGGCGGGACGAGTGGAGGTTGTCGTGGGTGAGTTGGTCGAGCGGCTGCGGGCGGGACTGCCGGACGGCGCGGTCGCCGTGGATCCGGACGTCACGGGCGCGTACGCGCGCGACATGGCCGGGTTCTGCGACGCGGGCGAGCCCGCGGTGCTGGTGTTCCCGGAGACGGTCGAGCAGGTGCAGCTCGTGATGCGCACCGCGACCGAGCTGCGGATCCCGGTGGTGCCGCAGGGCGCGCGCACCGGGCTGTCCGGCGGTGCGAACGCCGTCGACGGCTGCATCCTGCTCTCGATGACCCGGATGAACCGGATCCTGCACCTCGACCCGGTCGACCGGATCGCGATCGTCCAGCCGGGCGTGGTCAACGCCGAACTGTCCCGCGCCGCCGAGGCCCAGCAGTTGGCCTACCCGCCGGACCCGTCCAGCTGGGAGTCCTGCACCATCGGCGGCAACATCGGCACCGGCGCCGGCGGCCTGTGCTGCGTGAAGTACGGGGTGACGAGCGAGTACGTGCTGGGCCTGGACGTGGTGCTGGCCGACGGCCGACTGCTGCGCACCGGCCGCCGCACCGCGAAGGGCGTGGCCGGCTACGACCTGACCCGGCTGCTGGTCGGTTCGGAGGGCACGCTGGGCGTGGTGGTCGAGGCGGTGCTCGCGCTGCGCCCCGCGCCGGGTCCGCAGCTGGTGCTGGCGGCCGAGTTCGACTCGGTGGACGCCGCCGGGCAGGCGGTGTGCGACGTGATGGCCGCCGGGCTCACGCCGTCGTTGATGGAGCTGATGGACGCCACCACCGTCCGCGCGGTCAACGAGATGACGCAGATGGGCCTGCCGGACTCGACCCGGGCGCTGCTGCTGGTCGCCTTCGACGGGCCGGACCAGCACGATCGGCTGGCCGCGGTCGGCGAGCTGTGCACGGCCGCCGGGGCGACCGGGGTGGTGCCGGCCGAGGACCGGGCGGAGTCCGAACTGCTGCTCCAGGCACGCAGGTTGGCGCTGCCCGCGCTGGAGCGGCTGGGCACCACGATGATCGACGACGTGGCGGTGCCGCGCAGCGCGCTGGCGGCGATGCTGAACGGCGTCGCGGAGATCGCCGACCGGCAGGGGCTGACCATCGGCGTGGTCGCGCACGCGGGCGACGGCAACACCCACCCGGTGGTGATCTTCGACTCCCGGGATCCGGAGCAGGTGGAGCGGGCCCGGATCTCCTTCGACGAGATCATGGCGCTCGGCCTGGAGCTGGGCGGCACGGTGACGGGCGAGCACGGCATCGGACTGCTGAAGCGCGAGTGGCTGGCCCGGGAGCTGGGCCCGGTCGGGCTGGAGTTGCAGCGGCAGATCAAGGCGGTCTTCGACCCGCTGGGCCTGCTCAATCCGGGAAAGATGATCTGACGATCCTTCCGGATTCCGATCGGATGTCCACCTTTCCGGCGGTGGCCGAAAATCGACATTCGAACGCCGGCCTGTCGAAGGGAGGCTCGACCCGCCGGAATTCCCGGATCCGCGCGCCCGTCCGAGGGGGTGCCAACAGTCGCACAAAAGGCCAGGTCATGGGTGGTTTGCGGGCCGCCGGCCGGGGTTGCGTCCCCAGGGCGGGGTGTCACGCGAACGGGCGAAATGGCTCGGCGGTGCTGGTGCTTTGTCGATTTGTTGCGGAATTCTGTTCCTCGGCAGCGCAGCCCCGGTTCTCCTCCGGCCGTGAAAACCGGAGAATACCGGAAGTAGGACATTCACATCGGTGACGATCAGCAGCACGGAGGAGACTATGGCGCGCTTGCGCACCACCCGCCCGGCCGCGGACAGCGGTGCGGCTGTCGGGGCCGGTGCGCGGAACCGGAACCACCCGCTCGGCACGGCGGACAGCGCCGGTACCGTCCGCGCCGACCGGACCGACAGCACCGTCGACGTCGTCCTCGTGTCGGTCCACCGCCACTGACACCTCCCGGCGGGACAGGCGGACGATCCGGCGGGGGCGCCGGACCGTCCGGGCAGGGACCGCCGGGGCCACCGGGCGTGGAAAGGGTCACCCACCTCGGGGCGCACGGACGGACAGCACGCCCCGGGGGCGCGGCGGCCGCAGACGGCACCGCGCCCCCGGGGCGTGTCCAGGCGGAAGAGAGGGCCTAGCGCCGTGCGGTGAGGGTCGCCCCGACGCTGGCGGCCACCACGCAGCAGATGCCGAAGAGCTGCGGCAGGCCCAGCACCTGGCCGAGCACCACCAGTCCGACCAGCGCGCTGACCGCCGGGTCCAGGCTGACGATCACGCTGAACACCCGCTGCGACATCCGGCGCAGCGCGACCATCTCCAGCGCGTACGGGAGCACCGGGAAGAGCAGGGCGACACCGGCGACGGCGAGCAGCAGCAGGGCGGGCGAGGACGAGCCGGACAGGCCGTGAAGGGCCTCGGCGGCACCGAACGGGGCGAGCACCACGGTGCCGACGGTGAAGGACACCGCCAGGCCCTCGAAGCCGCGGAAGGCCGCGCCGACCTTGTCGGTGAACAGGATGTAGCCGGAGTAGCAGGCGGCCGCGCCGAACGCGCAGGCCAGGCCGACCGGGTCCAGGCCGGCACCGGACTCGCCGTGGCCGAACAGGGTCAGCAGGACGACGCCGGCGGCGGCCAGCATCGCCCACAGCACGTGCCCGGCGCGCCGGGCGAAGACCAGGGCGACGGCGAGCGGGCCGAGGAACTCGATGGTGGCGGCGGTGCCCATCGGCAGCCGGTCGACGGCGGCCGCGAACAGCAGCGTCATGCCGGCCGAGGCGACGCCGAGCAGTCCGGCCATCGCCAGGTCGCGCCGGCTGCGGCCGCGCAGCCGGGGGCGGGTGAAGGCGAGCAGGACGACGGCGGCGAAGGAGATCCGCAGGAAGGTCGCGCCGGCCACCCCCAGCACCCCGAACAGCGGCTTGGACGCCGCCACGCCGAGCTGCACCGCCAGCATCGAGACCACACACAGCACCGGTGCCGGCACGCCGCCGAGCCGTCGTCGCAGTCCGCTGGCCCGCGCCCGACCGGAGCCCCTCTGGACCTTGGAAACCGAGGCGATGGCGGGGAGTTCAGTGGTGCTTTCGACGGTGAGGGAGGTGCCTGGCATGAGATCGAGTGTGTCGTAAGGAGTGTGGTTGGTCAAAGACGGTTACCGAGCGGGCGGCGGGCAGCGGGCGCAGGCGGAGCGGTGAGGGGAGGGAAGGGGGAACACTGGCGGTGCGGCGGCGAACGGCACGCGCCTTCCGTTCACCCGCGCCGGCGGCCCGGGCTCGCGGTTTTCGGCCACCCGCCGAACACGGACGGACACGTGGCGGAGCACCTGGGTCTCATCTCGGTTGCGGCTACTGACAGCGCGGGGGCACCGGAGAAACAATCGAGGACATCGCCTACTACCTGCGGGTAACAATCCGCCGGTCGGTCAAGGAGGACCCTGGTGTACAGCACGATGCAGGACGTTCCGCTCACCGTCGCCCGGATTCTGCAGCACGGGTCCACCATTCACGGGCGGTCGACCGTCACCACCTGGACCGAGGACGGCCCGGTCGTCCGGACCTTCGCCGAGATCGGCGCCCGCGCCGCGCAGCTCGCGCACGCGTTGCGCGAGGAGTTCGGAGTCGCCCGGGGCGAGGCCGTCGGCACCCTGATGTGGAACAACACGGAGCACCAGGAGGCGTACCTGGCGATACCGTCCATGGGCGCCGTGCTGCACACCCTGAACCTGCGGCTGCCCGCCCACCAGCTGGCCTACATCGTCGAGCACGCCGCCGACCGCGTGGTGATCGTCAACGGCTCGGTGCTGCCGCTGCTCGCCGCCGTCCTGCCGCAGCTGGCCGACACCGTCCGGCACATCGTGGTGGCCGGCCCGTACGACCCGGCCGCGCTGGCCGGCTTCGGCGGGACGGTGCACGACTACGAGACGCTGATCGCGGGCCGCCCGACCGACTACCCGTGGCAGACCGACATCGACGAGAAGCAGGCCGCCGCGCTCTGCTACACCTCGGGGACGACCGGCGACCCCAAGGGCGTGGTGTACAGCCACCGGTCGATCTACCTGCACTCGATGCAGATCATCGCCGCCTCCAGCTTCGGCCTGACCGCCCGCGACACCGTGCTGCCGGTCGTCCCGATGTTCCACGTGAACGCCTGGGGCATCCCGCACGCGGCGTTCATGACCGGAGCGAGCCTGCTGATGCCGGACCGCTTCCTGCAGCCCAAGCCGCTGGCCACGATGATCGACCGGATCAAGCCGACCTTCGGCGCCGCCGTCCCGACCATCTGGACCGGCCTGCTGGACGAGCTGGACGCCGGCGACTACGACACCTCCACCCTGGAGACCGTGGTGATCGGCGGCTCGGCCTGTCCGCCCGCGCTGATGAGGGCCTTCCAGGAGCGGCACGGCATCCGGGTCATCCACGCCTGGGGCATGACCGAGACCTCCCCGCTCGGCACCGTCGCCCACCCGCCGGCCGGCGTCACCGGCGAGGACGAGTGGGCCTACCGGGTCACCCAGGGCGTCTTCCCCGCCTCCGTGCAGGCCCGCCTGATCGGCCCCGGCGGCGAGGCGATGCCGCACGACGGCGTGGCCGAGGGCGAGCTGGAGGTGCGCGGCCCGTGGATCGCCGCAGCGTACTTCGGCGGCGCGAACGCCGAGGCGGAGCGCCCCGAGGACAAGTTCAGCCCGGACGGCTGGCTGCGCACCGGCGACGTCGGCACCATCACCGCGGACGGCTACCTGACCCTCACCGACCGCGCCAAGGACGTCATCAAGTCCGGTGGGGAGTGGATCAGTTCGGTGGCCCTGGAGAACCTCCTGATGGCCCACCCCGAGGTGGCCGAGGCCGCCGTGGTGGCCGTGCCGGACGAGAAGTGGGGCGAGCGCCCGCTGGCCACCGTGGTGCTGCGGCCCGGCGCCACCGCCGGCCTGCCCGAGCTGCGGGCCTTCCTGGCCGAGCGGGTCGCCTCCTGGCAGCTGCCGGAGCGCTGGGCGCTGATCGACTCGGTGCCGAAGACCTCGGTCGGCAAGTTCGACAAGAAGGTGATCCGGGCCGACTACGCCGCCGAGCGGCTGGACGTCACGGTGATCGGCAAGGGGTGACCTCGGCGGCCCCTCCCGGCCGGAGCGCAGATTCGAAAAGCCTGGCGGAATACCCCTGGGGGGTATAGCGTTCAGGCTTGTCGGAACGCACCGGACCAGGGAGGGGCCACCATGGAGCACACCGCGCACTCCGGCCACGAGGGACACCAGGGTCATCAGGGCCACCAGCACCACGGACACCACGACCACACCGTCCCCGCGCCGCACGGCCCGCACGACGAGCACGCGCAGCACGGCCCGCACGACGAGCACGCGCAGCACGGCCCGCACGACGAGCACGCGCAGCACGGCTCGCACGACGGGCACGCGCCGCACGGGGACCACGAACAGCACACCGGACACGACCACGGCGCACACCACGGCCACCACGGCCACGGCGGCGGCAGCAGCTGGCGCACCGCCGCCCAGGCGACCCTGCACTGCCTCACCGGCTGCGCCATCGGCGAGGTGCTCGGCCAGGTGATCGGCGTCGGCTTCGGTCTGCACAACGGCGCGACCGTGGCGCTGTCGATCGCCCTGGCCTTCGTCTTCGGCTACGCGCTGACCGCGCGCGGCGTGCTGAAGGCGGGCCTGAGCGTCGGCGCCGCGCTGAAGGTCGCGCTGGCCGCCGACACCGTGTCGATCCTGGTGATGGAGCTGATCGACAACGGCGTGATGGTCGCCGTCCCGGGCGCGATGAACGCCGGGCTCGGCCAGTTGCTGTTCTGGGTGTCGCTGGCCGGCTCGCTGGTGCTGGCGTTCGTCGTCACCGTGCCGGTCAACCGCTGGCTGATCGGCCGCGGCCTCGGCCACGCCGTCGTGCACGCCTACCACTGACCCCGGCCCGCGACCGGCCCGCGAGCGGCCGTCGACGGGTGGGGCCCCGCCGCGCAGCCGCGGCGGGGCCCTTCCGGTTCCGGACGGTCAGCGGTCGTGCGTGGTGTTGCCGGTGATCGAGCCGTCGGTGCCGTCCACCGTCACCAGGTGGCGCACCCCGTCGGCGCCCAGCACCTCGACGGCCCAGGAGCTGCCGCCGCCCTGCCGGCCGACCACCGAGAGCGCGTCGACCTTGCCGCCGGGCACCGCGCCCGCCGCCTTGGCCAGTGCCTGATCGGCGGGCACGGACGGCACCGGCGCCGGCGCCAGCCTCCCGGCCCCGCTGCCGGACAGCCCGCTCGCGCCGCCCTCCGCGCCGCGGTGCACGGCCTTCCCGCCGCTCTTCCGCTCGCCGTCCCCGTGGCGGTCCTTCCGACCGTCGGGCGCACCGGGCACGCCGGGGGCCCAGGGCCCGCCCGGGGCCCGCTCGGCGAACGACCGGGCGAACGGCGGCCGCTCCCGGCCCGGGTGGTGCGCGGCCACTGCGGCACCGACGACGGCGGCTCCCACCACCGCGACGGCCGCCGTGCCCAGCAACCACCGGCGGCCCGGCCGCTTCGGCAGCCGGACGTAGCGCTGACGGAACGTCGGAGCGGTCACCTTCTCGACCTCGGGCTCGAACGACTCCGGCGACTGCGGTTCGGACATCTGCACACACTCCCCTCGACGGCCCGGCCGGGAGCCTCCCGCCGGCCGGTCGCCCAGCTTGCCCCGCCCCGCCTGAAGCCAAGCTGAAGCCGCCCCCGCCGCCGGGATCGACGCCTGCCACGCTGGTCCCCATGCGCGTACTGGTGGTCGAGGACGAACGGCGGCTCGCCGCCGCCCTGCAACGCGGGCTGCGGGCCGAGGGGTTCGCGGTCGACCTGGCCCACGACGGCGAGGACGGCCTCTGGCTGGCCACCGAGCACGACTACGACGTGATCGTGCTCGACATCATGCTGCCCCGCCTGAACGGCTACCGGGTCTGCGCCCGGCTGCGGGCGGCCGGCGACGACACCCCGATCCTGATGCTCACCGCGAAGGACGGCGAACTCGACGAGGCCGAGGCACTGGACACCGGCGCCGACGACTTCCTGTCCAAGCCGTTCTCGTACGTGGTGCTGGTGGCCAGGCTGCGCGCCCTGGTCCGCCGCACCGGCCGCCGGCTGCCGCAGACCCTGGAGTTCGGGGACCTGGCGATCGACCCGGCCCGCCGCACCTGCACCCGCGCCGGCGCCGAAGTCCGGCTCACCACCCGGGAGTTCGCGGTGCTGGAGTGTCTGGCCCGGGCGTCCGGAGGGGTGGTCTCCAAGCGGGAGATCCTGGAGCGGGTCTGGGACTCGGCGTACGACGGCGACCCGAACATCGTCGAGGTCCACATCAGCGCGCTGCGCCGCAAGATCGACGCACCGTTCGGCCGCGCCGCCGTCGGCACCGTCCGCGGCGCGGGCTACCGGCTGGCGGTGGACGGTGGTTGACCTGCTCCGCCGCCTGCGCGGGCTGCCCCGCCGACTGCCGGTCGAGCTCCGCCGCCTGCTGCCGCGTTCGGTCCGCGCCCGCGCGACCTTCGCCGCCACCGCCGTGGTGACGCTGGCGCTGGGCGGCAGTTCGGTCGCGCTGCTCGCCGTCCTGCACGCCAACCTGCTCCGCACCGCGCAGCAGGCCGCGGTCGAGCAGGCCACCAAGGTCGTCGAGACGGCGGCCGTCGAGCACCTGCCGTCGATCCTCGCCCTGCACGGCGGGACGTCCGTCTGGGTGGTGGACGCCCAGGGGAAGCTGGTCGCCGCCACCCCGGACCTGCTGGCGCGCCCGGCCGTCCCCGCCCCGGCCGTCCCCGCCCCGGCCGTTCCCGCTCCGGACGTCCCCGGACCGATCGCTCCGGGTGTCGCGCAGCATCCGTTCCCGCGTCCCGCCGGCGAACGGCCGTGGGCGGTCGGCGCCCGGCTCCAGGGCCACGAGGAGCGGATGGTCACCATGAGCGTCACCGGTCCGGACGGGCCGCTCACCGTCCACGCCAACGCCTCGCTGCGCGAGGTGGACGCGGCCGGGGACACCACCGGCACCGCGCTGGCCGTCGGCGTTCCCGGGCTGGCGGTGCTGGTCGCGGCCGTCACCTGGCGGGTCACCGGCCGGGCGCTGCGACCGGTGGAGGCGATCCGCGCCGAGGTCGCCGAGATCACCGGGCACGACCTGCACCGCCGGGTGCCCGTCCCGCGCACGGGTGACGAGGTGGCGCGGCTGGCCGTCACCGTCAACGCCACCCTGGACCGGCTGGAGGACGCGGGACTGCGCCAGCGCCGCTTCATCGCCGACGCCTCGCACGAACTGCGCAGCCCCATCGCGGTGTTGCGCACCCAGCTGGAGGTCGCGCTGGCCCATCCCGATCCGGAGCTGTGGCCCGAACTGCTGGCCGACGCGCTGGAGGACACCGTCCGACTGCAGGACCTCGCGGCGGATCTGCTGCTGCTCGCCCGGCTGGACGCGGCGGATCCGGTCGCGGTCGAACTCCTCGACCTGGACGCGGTGTTCGCCGCCGCACTGGCCGCCCGGGCCGCCGACCGGGTCCCGATCGCGGCACAACTCGCCCACGGGGCCGTGGTGCTGGGCAACCGCACCTGGCTGACCCGGCTGCTCACCAACCTGGTCGACAACGCCCAGCGCTTCGCGGCGGGCCGGGTGGAGGTCGAACTGGCCGTCCGCGACGGCCTGGTGGTGCTGGAGGTGCGCGACGACGGGCCTGGCATCCCGGCGGACGACCGGGAGCGGGTGTTCGAGCGGTTCACCCGGCTCGACGACGCGCGCAGCCGGGAACTCGGCGGCGCCGGGCTCGGGTTGGCGATAGCCCGGGATCTCGCCGGACACCACGGCGGCACCCTGACCGTCGAGCCGGCCCCGGTCGGCGCCCGCCTGGTGGCCCGCCTGCCGCGGGCCGATCAGGCGGAGGGCGCCGTCGGCTGACGGAGCGTCAGAACGACCCGGCGGTGGCGACCTGCCCCAACGCGCCGACCCTGGCGAGCAGTTCGACGATCCGCCCCTGGACGTCGTCGGTGGTGGAGCGCTCGGCGAGGAACAGCACGTTCGCGCCGGTGCGGAGTCCGGCGCGGGCCTGCGGGTCGAGGTCGGCGGAGGTGTACACCACCAGCGGGGTGCGGTGCAGGCGGTCGTTGGCGCGCAGCCAGTCGAGCAGACCGTGGGTGCGCTGTTCGATCCGCTGGAGGTCCAGCACCACCAGGTTCGGCTGGATGCTGCTGGCGCGGGCGACCGCCTCGTTCTCGTCGGCGGCGTGCTCGACCTGCATGCCGCGCCGCTCCAGGCTGGCGACCAGTGCGGCGGCCACGTCCGGGTCGGACTCCACCAGCAGCACCCGGGCGGCGTGGTTCTCGCCGTCCCGGGGGGCCAGCGCGCGCAGCAGGACGGCCGGGTCGGCCCCGTAGGCGGCGTCCCGGGTGGCCTGGCCGAGTCCGGCGGCCAGCAGGACGGGGATCCGCCCGGCCAGGGCGGCGGTGCGCAGGGACTGCAGGGCGGTGCGGGTGATCGGGCCGGTCAGCGGGTCGACGAACAGCGCGGCGGGCGACTGCGGCACCTGCGCGTCGACCTCCTCGCGGGAGGCCACCACGACGGGGCGGAAGCCCCGGTTCTCCAGCGCGCCGCGGGTGGACGGGTCGGGTTCGGGCCACACCAGCAGGGGCCGGGGTCCGTCGAACTCCTTGGCCGGGGCGAGCGCGGCGACCGGCCGGGGCGGCGTCCGGCCCTCGACGGCGCCGGGCCCGGCGGGCAGCGCCGGCGCGCCGCCGTTCTCGCCCGAACCGGCGGTCTCCGCCTGCCCGTTGACGGCGGCCCGGGCGCCGGGCAGTTCGGCCTGCTGCGGCGTGCCGGGGGGCGGGAACGCGCCGGGGAACCCGGCCTGGAAGCCGCCCATCGGGCGCGGCGGGACGAGTTCGCCCAGCCCGCTGCCGACCGGCTGCGGCTGGCCCCCGTCGGGGGCGGTCGGCGGCGCGGGCGGCATCGGAGGGACGGCCGGAGCGGCGGGCCGGGCGACGGCCAGCGCGGTGGACGGCTCGGGGTCGGCGGCGGGGACGGGCGGGAGCACCGTCGTCACCTCTTCCGCGCTCTGCGCGGTGTCGGCGGGCAGGGCCAGCCGGCGGCGCCGCCCGGTGGGCTGCGCGGCGGGGGCGACGGGTTCCGGCGGGGTCGCGGGCAGCGCGTTCTCCAGGCCCGGGTAGACGGGCGTCCCCGCGTCCGGCACGCCCGGCAGGTGCAGGGCCGGCGAGCTGTCGTTCTGCGCGGCCGCCCGGCGGGCCCGGCGGCCGGTGGGGGCGGGCGGCTCGGCGCCCCGGCGGTCCTGCTCGCCGCCGGCGGGCTCTGCGCCGGCGGACGGCCCGGGCCCGAGTGCGATCGGCGCGCCGGGGGCCGGGCGGCCGCCCGCGGTGTCGTCCTCGCGGGCCGGGCGGGCCCGGCGACGGCCGGAGCCCTGGGTGTCGTCGGCCCGGGCGGCGGGGGCGGACTCCTTGCCCGGCTCGGGTTCTGACGCCGCGTCGGCGTCCGGCCGCGGCCCGGCCGCGGCGGGCTGCCCGGGGAGGTCGGGCAGCATCGCGGTGTCGGAGTCCTTGGGGACGTGTTGCTGCTTGTCGGGCGTGCCGCCGTCGCCGCCGTCGGGGTCGATCGGCAGTTCGACCACGTAGGTGGCCCCGGCGCCGCCGGGCAGGTCGTGCCGCTGCAGGACGCCGCCGTGCCGCTGGACGGCGGCGCGGGCGATCGGCAGGTGGACGGCGCTGGCGGTGCGGGCGGGGCCGCGCACCTCGATCCGGGCGACCTGGCCGCGCTGGGCGGCGGCCAGCACCACCATCGGCGGCTGCGCGCCGTCGGGCGCGGGTTCGGCGAACGCCCCGCCGACGGGGGCGGACTCGCCCTCGGCGTGGGCGGGCTCGGGCACCGGGGTGACGCCGCTGACGTCGGCGACCAGGTGGCCGAGCGCCTGGGCGAGGCGCTCGCGGTCGGCGAGCACCTTCACGGCGGCGGCGTGCACCGAGTAGCGGACCCGGCCCGGGCCGACCAGGTCGCCGGCCCGGTCGACGGCCAGCTGCACGACCTCGTCCAGGCCGATCCGTTCGCGGTCCAGTGCGGCCTTGCCGCGGTCGGCGGCGGCCTCGAAGCGCTGGTGTTCGAGCACGCCCTCGATGAGCCGGCCGAAGCGGCGGCACTCGTCGGCGAGCCGGCGCAGCGTCCAGTTGGCCTCGGGCCAGAGCTGGCCGGCGGGGTCGGCGGCGAGCTGGTCGATCCGCCGGTGCAGGGCGCCGAGCGCGCCGCCGAGTTCGGACTCCAGGACGGCGGTGAGGTGCTCGTTGCGGGCGGTGAGCGCGAGTTCGTGGGTGCGGTCGGTGAACGTCATGACCGCGCCGACGAGTTGTTCGCCGTCCCGGACCGGGGCGGTGGTCAGGTCGACGGTGACGGGGCTGCCGTCCTTGCGCCACAGCACGGTGTTGCGGATCCGGTGCTTGCGGCCGGAGTGCAGGGTGTCCATCAGCGCCGAGCTCTCGGCGGCCAGCGGGCTGCCGTCGGGCTGGGAGTGCTGGATCAGCGGGTGCAGTTCGCGGCCGCCGAGCTCGCTGGCCCGGAAGTCGAGGATGTGCGCGGCGGCCGGGTTGACCAGCACCACGCGGCCCTCCAGGTCGACGCCGAGGACACCCTCGGCGGCGGCCCGCAGGATCATCTCGGTCTGCTTGTGCTGGCGCCGCAGCTCCGACTCCACGCCGAGGCGCGTCGACAGGTCGCGGACCAGGAGCAGCAGCAGGTCCTGGTCGGTGGTGGCGAAGGACAGGAACCCGTGCGCCTCCCCGCCGCCCTCGTCCTTGAAGTCGTTCCCGGACACCTCGACGGCGAAGGTGGTGCCGTCGGTGCGCCGGGCGGTCATCCGGACCGGTGGTAGTTCCAGGCTTTCGGTCTCGCTCGCCGGGGGCCGCATCGAACCGGGGATTCGGCTGGGGTCGAACTCCGGCAGCAGGTCCAGCACTCCCCGTCCGACCAGCGAGGTGCCGGGCGCCTGCAGGCTCTCCACGGCGGCCTTGTTGGCGTCGACCACGGTGCCGTTGGAGTTCACCAGCAGCAGTGGGTCGGGCAGTGCGTCGAGTATCGCGGCGAGGCGAGCAGCGCCTCGGGTCGGCCTGCTGCTCACGTCGACAGGTCTCCTCACGCCTTCGGGCCGCCGCTTCGACGGGCGGCTCTGGCTCTCCTCGGAGACTGGAGTATCTCATTCTTCTTTGCGCCGTGGACGACCCGGCCAGTATCGTTGTGGTGGTTGGTGCCGGAGCCTTCGGCTGTGGCATCATCGCAGTCGCACGGATTGCGCCGGAGTCCCGGTCGCGGTCCGGGTGTTGGAGGCGTCGCCTAGTCCGGTCTATGGCGCCGCACTGCTAATGCGGTTTGGGCTTTATCGTCCATCGAGGGTTCAAATCCCTCCGCCTCCGCTCTGCCGGAAGCCCCGTCGGTCACTGACCGACGGGGCTTCTGCGTTGTCGGGCACTGTTCGCCCGGCGGCCGTCACGGCGTCGCCCGGTGGCCGCCACGGCGCCCTTGACGGGGCCGCCGGCAATCGATTTCGTCCCAGGTCGCCGGTCATGTAATGTTGTCCCCGCACCGCCCAAGAGGCCCAGGCCGACGGGGCGAGCGCTCATAGCTCAACGGATAGAGCACTTGACTACGGATCAAGAGGTTGCAGGTTCGAATCCTGCTGAGCGCACCAAATCTCCGCTCGCGGTTCCGCAAGGGGCCGTCCGAGCGCTCATAGCTCAACGGATAGAGCACTTGACTACGGATCAAGAGGTTGCAGGTTCGAATCCTGCTGAGCGCACCAGCCGAAGGCCCCGGGTTTCCACCCGGGGCCTTCGCCGTTCCCGGGGCGCGGGCCGGTGGGGGCTGTGCGGGGTGGTCGGCTTGCCCGGCCGTCGGTTGCGCCGGGCGTGAGCGCCGCGAGCGGGGTGTGCGGTCCGGCGTCGCCGCCGGTTCCGCCGACGCGCGCTTCGATGCGCACCCGCTCCTGTCCGACGATCAGTCAACTATGTGACCTTAGCGTCCGATTGATGCCTGCTTGGGCGGGTTGACGGGGGGCCTGCAGGGTATCCCCATGCTGCCGACGAGTGGCCGCCGATCGGGTGGTGTCAGCGGAATCCTCAGGTGTCGCGGTATGACCGAAACCAGATCGTGATTCCCTTTTGTCCGATCGTCATGACCATTCGGGCATGGCGTCGGACCGCGATCTTGGCGGACGACGACACCGAGAGGAGAGCCGGATGTGCCGACAGTTCCTCCACCGGGCTCCGGCCCCCGCCGCCCGCCCGGCCGACCGTGACCGTCCGGGGCCCCGGATCGGGCGGGGCACCGCCGTCCTGATCGCCACGGGGCTGCTCACCGGCGTCGCCGCACCGGCCACCGCCCAGCAGGCGCCCGACGGCTGGTCCGCCGAACGGAGCGCCCGGCTCCCCTCGGGGCTCGACGTCCGGTTCGACTTCGTGGCCGCCCCCGAGGTGACCGCCGAGGCCGCGCCCGGAAAGCTCGCCGAACGGCCCGGCGGCGGCAGCGCCTACGCCGACGGCATTCGCCCCGGCGATCCCGCCGAGACGTTCCGCGCCGCCGAGCGGCGGACCCGCGCGGACGGCTCGTGGCACACCCTCGGCACCCTGCGGCTGTCCTTCTCCCGGCCCGTGCGCAACCCCCGCCTGCACGTCAGCGGCCTGACCGGGCTGACCGCCGGCAAGGGCGGCACCACCGGCACCGGCACCCGGCTGATCGTCACCGGCGGCGCTCCCGCCGCCCCCGCACTGGTCGGCCGCACCGGCTGGAACGGCTGGAAGGTCGGCGCCGACTCGCTCACCCCCACCGTGCCGGACGGCGACGCGGACGACGCCGGAACCCTCGAACTCTCCGGCACCGTCAGCACCGTCGAACTGCGGGTCGACCGGCGCTCCACCGCCCGCGCCGGTTCCACCACCGCGCCCGTGACGCCCCGTCAGGCCTGGACGGTCACCCTCGACGAGGACCTGGGCAGTGCCCCGCCGGACTACGGCACCGCCTCCCACCTGGTCTCCGACCTGTTCCTCGGGCAGGACGCCGCCCGGGTCCGGCCCGGTCTGGCCCAGTCGGTCGCGAATCCGCTGCTGCCCGGTCCGACGGCGGGTGCGCCGCCGCCGCTCCGGGAGACCGGCCGACTCGCGCCGGAGGTGCGGGCGGACGACGGGGAGGGCCGCCGCAGCCCCTGGGCCACGCCGCTGCCGGACCGGCTCCGGCCGGCCCGGGCCGAGTACCGGGGCACCGACCCGAGCCTCGCCTTCCCCACCGGGACCGCCGCCGGCCAGGCCTACCGGCTGGACGTCCCGGTCAGCACCGGGGCCGGACCCGCCGTGCTGGCCGGCTGGATCGACTTCGACCACAACGGGCGCTTCGACCAGCGGGAGCGGGTGCAGGCCGACGTCCCCGCCGGGGCGGGCAGCGCCACGCTGGAGTGGCAGGTCCCGGCCGGCGCGGTCGGCGGTGACACCTGGGTGCGGCTGCGACTGGCCCACAACGGCGCCCAACTCGTCGCCCCCGACGGCTTCGCCGACTCCGGGCAGGTCGTCGACCAGCAGATCGCACTGGCGCTCGGCGCCGCCGCGCCGGAGATCGGGCTGCCCGTCCCCGGCTCCGTCACCGCCGAGGTGCGCCCAGAGTTCCGCGGCGACGACGCGCCCCCGGGGGCGGACATCGCCGTCCAGGAGGGCGGCAGCACACTGTGCACCGCCCGGCCCGACAGCGACGGCAGGTGGAGCTGCCGCCCCGACAGCGCGCTCGCCGAGGGCGCGCACACCCTCACGGTGGCGACGACGGCCGGATACGGCGGTGCCGCGCTGCGCGGCGACCCGTTCCGACTGACCGTCAAGACCACGCCGCCGACCGCCCCGGTGCTCACCCTGCCCGCCTTCACCAACGACCCGGGGCTGCTGGTCACCGGCCTCGGCGAGCCCGGCTCGACCGTCACCGTCAGCGCCGACACCGGCCCGGACGGCACCGACCTGTGCTCCATCGGCGTCGGCGCGGACGGCAGTTGGTCCTGCCTTCCGGTGGAGAACCTCGCCGACGGCCGCCACCGGCTCACCCCGCACGCCCTCGACGCGGCCGGCAACCACGCCGACGGCAAGCCCGTCGCCCTCACCGTGGACACCGTCGCGCCCGACCGGCCGCACCTGGCCTCGCCGTCGTCCGGCGCACTCCTGCCCACCGTCCGGCCCGCACTCGCCGGGCGCGCCGAACCGGGCAGCACCGTCACCGTCACCGCCCGCCCCGGCGAGGGCGAACGCGCCACGGTGTGCAGCGCCGTGGCCGCCGCCGACGGCGCCTGGTCGTGCACCGCCGCCCGCGACCTCCCGGCCGGCGAGGTGACGCTGCTCCCCACCGCCACCGACCCGGCGGGAAACGGCACTCCGGGCGACGCGGTGACGGTCCGGCTGTCCGCCGCCCCGGCACCGGGGAACACCGCCGCCCCGGCACCGGCCGCGTCGCCGACCCGGCCCGCGCCGTCGGTCCCCGCGCCCTCGGCCTCGGTTGCGACGCGCCCGGTCGCCTCGTCCGCCCCGGCCGCCTCGCCCGTCGTGGTCACCCCGTCCGTCCCGTCCGCCCTGGCGCAGTCGCCGTCGCCCGCGGCGCCCGGCGGCCAGTCCCTGTTCGCGGCCCACCCGCCGGCGGCCGCGGCCCCGGAGCACCAGCTCCCCGCCGCGACGGCCACCCCGCCCCGGCAGTCGCCGCCCACGGTCGCCCCGCCGTCGGGCAGTTCGCCCGCGACCACGCCGCCGGCAAGCACGCCCCCGGTGGGGACGCCGTCGCCCGGAGCGCCGGGTGCGAGCCGGCCGGTCGGGGTGCCGGTCCTGTCCGTGGCCGCGCCGGTGCCGCGTGACGTGCCGTCAGCGGATGCCGAGGCGCCGGCCGAGCCGGCTGCCGGCGGCGGCGAGGAGCACGGCGTCGGCCCGGTGCGTGCGTTGGCGGCGCCGCCGCCGAACGCGGTGGCGGCCGAGCACCGGGCGGCGGCCACCGGGTGGCGCGGGCTGGCCTGCGGGGCGCTGCTGATCGCGGCTGCCCTGGGGCTGCTGGCGCGCCGGGTGTTCGGGTCGCGTCCTCGCTGACTGCCTTCCGTGGCAGGTGCGTTGGGCGCTCGGGCGGCCGTTCGCGCAGGTCGCGGCGGGGTGCTGCCCGGTTCCTGCGAGTTTGCCGGGATAACGACACACCGCTTGGCAAATGTCGCATTTGATGATTGATCAGCCTAGCCTGAGCCTGGCACTGCCCGTCAGATCCGGGCCGCCCGGTGCGCGACACTCTGACCCTTAGGACACGTGCATGGACGTCACCCGCGACTCGTCGCCGCGACCCAACTCCTGGCCCTCGGCCACCGAGCCTCCTGCCGACCCCGTCGGCGCGACCCAACTGACCAAGGCCGTCGCCACAGCGGTCGGCAACCCGCTGATCAGGACCGCGGCACCGGACGGGGAGCACCCCGACCGGGGCGAGCCGACCGCGCAGCTCCCCGCCGTCGAACCGGCGCTGGTGCCGGTCGGCGCGGACGAGCCGGCCGCGATCCCGCCCGGCCCGCGGGCCACGCCCGAACCCTTCGCCGGCAACGGGCTGCGGCCGCTGGGCGCCGCGGGCAGGGACCGCGACCGGTCCGAGACCGGGGCCCACCCGACGGTGGCGGACGGCTCCGCGCACCGGCGGCCGCCGCGCGCCGACCAGTCGCTGCGCGAGCGCCCGGCGTTCGCCCTGCCGGGCTGGGTGCCGCTGCTGGTGCTGCTGCTCGGCGCCGCCGGGGTGGTGCTGGTGCTGGCCCGGGCCGGCGTGATTCCGCACCTGTCCGGCCTGCCGGACCTGCGCGACGCGGCCGCGAAGGCCGACGGGCCGCAGGTCGCCGACCGCACCGTCGTCTCCGTCGGCGCGATCGGGCTGGCGATGCTGGTCGCGCTGGCGGGGCTGCTGTCCAACCCGGGCGGCGAGACCCGGGTGCTGACCCGCTGGGGCCGCTACCGGGGCACGGTCCGCCGCACCGGCCTGCTCTGGGTGAACCCGCTGGTGCGCCGCCGCCGGGTGGACGTTCGGCTGCGGCACTGGCGCAGCGAACCGGTGCAGGTCACCGACCGGACCGGAACCCCGCTGCTGGTGCGGGTGCTGATCGTGTGGCGGGTCAAGGACACCGCCCGCGTCACCCTGGGCATCGCCGAGCACGAAACGTATCTGCGCGAGCAGGTGCAGGCCGTCCTCACCCGAACCGCCTCGACGCTGCCGTGCGACTCCAACTCCGCGCCCGGGCCCGCGCTGCGCGACGGCCACTGGTTCGCCGACGAGTTGACCCGGTCGCTCGCCGCGGAGACCGCCCCGGCGGGCATCGAGGTGTACTCGGTGCAGCCGCTGGCCCTGGACTACGCCCCGGAGGTCGCCGAGTCGATGCGCCGCCGCCGACTGGCCGACCTCGACGCGGGCCTGCGGACCGTCCTGGTGGACGACGCGGTGGAGGCCGCCGCGCTCGCGGTGCGCCGCCTGGAGCGCGCCACCGCCCACGAGTTGGACGACAGCGCGCGCAGCGCCCTGATGGAGCAGCTGCTGGTCGCATTCGTCGCCCCGGCCGGGGTCACCGCCTCGGTGCCCGGCCCGGCCGCCCGGCCGAACCGCAAGGAAGGGAAGCCCGCGTGAAGCCAGCGCTCGCCTCGATATCCACCGACCCCACCGATCTGCCCGACCGGTCGGACGGCCCGCTGCTGGGCTTCGCCGAATCCGACGGTGCGCCGACCTGCCGGTGCCCCGGGTGCGCCCGTCCGGCCGCCCGCACCGCCGGGTCCGGAGCGGCCGAGCGGGCGGGGCGCATTCATCGCGCCGTGCGCTCGACCTGTCTGGCCACCACCGTCCTGGCCGGCGCGGGAGCGGTCGGCCTGGGCCTGGGCGCGAGCACCGCGCACGCCGTGCCCGCGCCCTCCGGCCCCGGCTGGGACGGTCACGTCTACTGGTTCAAGAACGCGGCCGGCGAGTGGCGCTACACCAAGTGGCAGAGCGTCTACCTGGAGCGCACCGGCGGCGCCGGGAGCCAGTCGCAGCAGCAGGGTTCCGGCTCCTCGCAGGCCGGGGGCGGCGGGATCAGGCAGGGCTGGGACGGCCGCGTCTACTGGTTCAGGAACGCGGCCGGCGAGTGGCGGTACACCAGCCACTACGACGTGTACGTCTCGCGCACCGGCGGCGGTTCCACCGCCCAGCAGCCGAAGCCCGCCGCCCCCGCGGCGAGCGGCGTCGAGGCGGCGGTGTCGTACGCGCTGGCGCAGGTCGGCAAGCCCTACGTGTGGGGCGGCAACGGGCCGAACGGCTTCGACTGCTCGGGCCTGGTCCAGCAGGCCTTCCGGCGGGCCGGGGTCTCCACCCCGCGGGTCGCCGACGACCAGTACCGGGCGACCACCCCGATCACCTCGAAGCAGCTCCAGCGCGGCGACCTGGTCTTCTGGTCCGGCAACGGCCGGGTCTCCGGCATCCACCACGTCGCGATCTACCTCGGCGACGGGACGTACGTGGAGGCCCCGCGGCCCGGCAAGAACGTCCGGGTCTCCCGGCTGAGCAGCGGGTACTACCCGGACTTCTTCGGCCGCCCCTGACCGGCCCGGAAACGGCGACGGCGCCCCGTCCGCAGCAGCGGGCGGGGCGCCGGGGCGTGGTGACGCCGCGTCAGGCGGACGCGCCGTCGAGCAGCTTCAGCTCGGCCTCGGTCAGCCGCAGCGACAGGGCCGCCAGCAGCGGCGGCAGCTGCTCGACGGTGCGGGCGCTGGCCAGCGGCGCCGCCACGGTGGGCCGGGACGCCAGCCAGGCCAGCGCGACGGTGGCGACCTCCACGCCGTGCGCTTCGGCCACCTCGTCCAGCGCGGCCAGCACCCGCGGCCCGCGGGGCTCGTCGAGGTACCGTCCCGCGCCCTGGGCGCGGGCGCTGTCCACCTGCGCGCCGGGGCGGTACTTGCCGGTCAGGAAGCCGGAGGCGAGCGCGTAGTACGGCACCGCGGACAGGCCGTGCGCGGCGGCCGTCTCCGCCAGCGGGCCCTCGTAGGTGTCGCGGGAGACCAGGTTGTAGTGCGGCTGCACGGCCACGTACCGGGCCAGGCCCTCGCGGGCGGCGAACTCCAGCGAGGCGGCGAGCCGTTCCGCGCCGATGTTGGACGCGGCGACCTCCCGCACCTTGCCCTCGCGGACCAGCTCGTCCAGCGTGGTGACGATCTCCTCGACCGGGGTGTCCGGGTCGTCCCGGTGCGTGTAGAACAGGTCGATCCGCTCGATGCCGAGCCGGCGCAGCGAGCCGTCGACGGCGCGCCGCACGGTGTCCCGCTTCAGGTTGTCCAGGCCGGGCGCCATGCCGGCCTTGGTGGCGATCACGATCTGTTCGCGGTTGCCGCGGCTGCGCAGCCAGTTGCCGATCACCGTCTCGGACTCGCCGCCGGAGTTGCCCGGCGCCCACGCGGAGTAGACGTCGGCGGTGTCGACGAAGTTGCCGCCGCCCGCGGCGTACGCGTCGAGCACGGCGAAGGACTGCGCCTCGTCGGCCGTCCAGCCGAACACGTTGCCGCCGAGGGACAGCGGGGAGACGGAGAGGTCGGAGGGGCCGAGGGTCACCCGCGGGGCGTCACTGGTCGTCATGCAGGGGGACAACCCGTTCGGGTCCTGCTTGATTCCGCTGCGACCGGTTGTTCACCGGGGTGTCCTCCGAGGTGAGGGCTCCGTGCAGAGTGGGCCCGCAGTGGGGTCCGGGGTGTCGGCGGGCCGCCGGGGTTGGCTAGAGTCCCGTTCCATGGCTGACAACGACTACGACCCCGCCGGCTCCACCCAGATGTTCCGGGCGTTCGTCGACGAGGCCCCGGCCGCGCAGGCCCCGGGCACCGTCACCACCTACGGCAGCAGCTCCTCGTCGAGCCGCACCCCGCTGATCGTCATCGGGGCCGTCGTGGCCCTGGCGGTCGTGGTCGGCGTGATCTGGCTGGCCGTCAAGTAGCGGACGGACCGGGCCCGCCCGGGACCGGCCGGACACCCCGGGCGGTCCCGCGGGCCGGCCTGCCTACACTGGCCGGAACCGCCGCAGCCCGCCAGGAGGCCCCCGTGTCCGCGCCGTCCACCGAGACCGCCCGCAGCCTCGGCCTGGCCTCCGCCGTCAACGCCCGCGACCTGGGCGGGTACGGCACCGCGGACGGCCGCCGGGTCCGCCCCGGCCTGCTGCTGCGCACCGAGGCGCTCAGCCGGCTCGGCGAAGCCGACCGCGAACTGCTCGGCGCGCTCGGCCTGCGGCACGTCGTCGACCTGCGCAGCCTGGACGAGGTCCGCCACCTGGGCGCCGACCTGGTGCCCGGGCTGCCGACGGCCGTGCTGCCGATGGACGCCGCCGCGACGCTGAGCGTGCCGTCCCCGGACGGGCTCGGCCCGACGCTGCACCACCTGCCGGTGTTCTCCGCCGACTTCGACCTGTACGTGGACCTGCGGCGGGCGCTCGGCAGCGGCGAGCCGGACGCGATGCACGCCGTCCTCGGCGAGGGGCGGGGCACCGCGATGATGACCTCGATGTACCGCTGGTTCGTCACCGACCCGCTGGCCCGTTCCCGCTTCGCCACCGTGCTGCGCCTGATCGCCGAGGCGGACGGCGGGCCGGTGCTGTTCCACTGCACCGCCGGGAAGGACCGCACCGGCTGGACGGCCGCCCTGCTCCTCACCGCCCTCGGCGTGCCCCGCGAGGCCGTCGTCGCCGACTACCTGCTGACCAACGAGCGCGCCGCGGCGCGGATCGCCCGGGTGGACCCGCTGCTGCGGCCGCTGGCCCGTGCCGAAACGGTTTACCTCGACGCGGCCTTCGAGGAACTGGCCCTCGGCTGGCCCACCTTCGAGGACTTCTGGCACGACGGCCTCGGCCTGACGGCCGACCACGTCGCCGCCCTCCGGGCCGCCTGCACCGTCTAGGACGGCGGATCCGGGGCCCGGGGGGACGCGGGACGGCTACTCGGCGGTCAGGCCCTCGCGGAGGTGGGCGAGGGTCTTGGTGAGCAGCCGGGAGACGTGCATCTGGGAGATGCCGATCTCGTCGCCGATCTGGGACTGCGTCAGGTTGCCGAAGAACCGCAGCATGATGATGCGGCGCTCGCGCGGCGGGAGCTTGGCCAGCAGCGGCTTCAACGACTCGCGGTACTCGACGCCTTCGAGGGCGAGGTCCTCGTAGCCGAGGCGGTCGGCGAGCGGTCCGTCGCCGCTGTCGTCCTCCGCGGGGGTGGAGTCGAGGGAGCTCGCGGTGTACGCGTTGCCGACGGCTAGGCCCTCGACCACGTCGTCCTCGGAGACGCCGAGGTAGGCGGCGAGTTCCGGGACGGTGGGGGAGCGGTCGAGCCGCTGGGAGAGCTCGTCGCCGGCCTTGGTGAGGGCGAGGCGCAGCTCCTGCAGGCGGCGCGGGACGCGCACCGACCAGCTGGTGTCGCGGAAGAAGCGCTTGATCTCGCCGACCACGGTGGGCATGGCGAAGGTCGGGAACTCGACGCCGCGTTCGGGGTCGAAGCGGTCGATGGCCTTGATCAGGCCGATGGTGCCGACCTGGACGATGTCCTCCATCGGCTCGTTGCGGCT
Organism: Kitasatospora sp. NPDC059646; assembly: GCF_042734615.1. Lineage (NCBI taxonomy): Bacteria > Bacillati > Actinomycetota > Actinomycetes > Kitasatosporales > Streptomycetaceae > Kitasatospora > Kitasatospora sp. NPDC059646. The sequence continues at coordinate 73,436 of NZ_JBHWDS010000016.1, read as the reverse complement.
GCGGAAGCGCGCGGACGCGTACCGGACCAGCGGCAGGTTGAGCTCGATCAGGGTGTCGCGGACGTACCCGTGCTCGGCACTGCCGGGCTGCAGCGCGGCGAGTCTGTGGAACAGCGAGCGGGACAGCGTGCGGGTGTCGAGGGCCCGGTCGGGGGCCTCGGCGGGTCCGGCCTGGGCCGGGATCGGTACCGCGACGGATTCGATGACCGCACTGCCCTGTTCTGTGAACACGCGCCCACCCCTTTGCGACTGCCTGTCGAACGGGTTCCACCCGTACGGCGGTTCCCGACTGACGTGTCCTTCTGCTCAATACCGGATCACCGGGCCCGGCAAACCCGATCGCGGCGAGTCGTCGTGCGGGGTCCGGTGCGGGCGGTTCACTCCTCCCAGGAGTTGCCGGTGCGCAGCCGGGTGAGGATGCGGGACAGCAGCCGGGAGACGTGCATCTGGGACATGCCGAGTTCGGTGGAGATCTGCGACTGGGTGAGGTTGGCGAAGAACCGCAGCATGATGATCCGCCGTTCCCGTTCCGGGAGTTGGACCAGCAGGTGGCGGACCATGTCGCGGTGTTCGACGTCGGTGAGGGCGGAGTCCTCGTAGCCGAGGCGGTCCAGCAGGGCGAGGCCGCCCTCGTGCTCCTGGGCGGCCTCCAGGGAGGCGGCGTTGTAGGCGCGGCCGGCGTCCAGGCAGGCGCGCACGTCCTCTTCGGGGATGCGCAGGTTGGCGGCGATCTCGGGGACCTTGGGGGCCCGGCCGTGGGTGACCGTCAACTCCTCCATGGCGCCGCTGACCTGCACCCACAGCTCCTGGAGCCGGCGCGGCACGTGCATGGTGCGGACGTTGTCGCGGAAGTAGCGCTTGATCTCGCCGAGGATGGTGGGCAGCGCGTAGGTGGGGAACTGGACGCCGCGGGTGGGGTCGAAGCGGTCGATGGCGTTGATCAGGCCGATGGTGCCGACCTGGACGATGTCCTCCATCGGTTCGCTGCGGCTGCGGAACCGGGTGGCGGCGTAGCGGACCAGCGGAATGTTGATCTCGATCAGGGCGGCCCGGACCCGGGCGCGTTCGGGGGTGCCGGGCGGGAGTTCGGCGAGCCGCTCGAACAGCACCCGGGTGAGGGTCCGGACGTCGACCGCGCCGCGCCCGCCGGAGCGGCGCGCGGCCAGCTCGACCGGGTCCGGCAGGTCGCCGATCCGGTCCTCCGGCGCGCTGTTGCCCTGCGTCCGCACGGACACGTCACCCCTCCCTTGTGAACCACCTCGCCAATTTCCGGCAAAACCGGTCATAGCATCACAAGTCGCTCCACGGCCGGGCAAGCACCCGGCAGAGGCGTGTTGACGGACTGTCCAGCATTCGGCGGAGCGCGCCGCGACCCCCGGTCCGCCGAGCGGGCCGGGGGTCGCGGTGGTCGTGCGTGTGCGACGGGAGGTCAGACCTCCAGGTCGGCGATCACCCAGGTGGCGAACGCACGCCACTGCCCGGCGGCGGCCTGATGGGCCGGGTGGCCGAGGTAGGAGGCCAGCGCGTCGCGGTCCTCGACCAGGCTGTTGATCGCGAAGTCGTACGCGATGTCCCGCTCGGTGGTGTTCCAGCCGCACTCCCACTCGCGCAGCTCCGGGATCACCGCGCCGAGCTCCTCGAACGCCTTCGCGCCCGCCAGGGCCCGCGGGTCGTCCTTGCCGACGCCGTCGTTGAGCTTGAACAGGACCAGGTGCCGGATCACGATGCCGCTCCTCGCGGATCAGGGAGGGCACGCCCCGGCGGGGCGGCGCCCCCGAAGGACGAACCCCGCAAACGGTACTAGCGGACCAGGCCGGTCATGAAAGCGCCGACCGCCTTCGCCGCGTCCGAGATGCCGACGAAGCCGGACTGCACCAGCTCGGCGGCGCGCACCGGCGAGGTGATGATCGTGTAGATGACGAAGATGACCAGGATCCACATGGCCACCTTCTTCGCCTGAGCCATCGAACGGGCCTGCCTCCCTGAGTCGGGCCGCCGTCCTCTCCCCGCGCGGCCCTGCCACCCGCAGCTTATCCACCGGACGGCGCAAGGGGTGAGGGCCTTGTTCACCCGGCAGGACGAAGGTCCCGTCCGGACAGGGCTTTCTCCGGATGTGCCCGCCCCGGTGGCGCGGCAGGATGGTTGATGTACCGAGGATCTGGCAGGAATCCCCGGTACGGCGATCCGGAGGTCCCCGCTGTGGGACCGGGCGCCGCGGCTTCCCCCCGACGCGGCACCGGTTGTGGGACCTCCGCCCGGGGCAGCAGCTCGTCCCCCCGGAGCTGCTGCCCCCACCGCGGACCGAGAGGTTCGTCCCGGCTCCGCACTCCCGAGGCACGGTGGTCAACCGCCCGGGAGTGCGGGGCCGTTCGCCGTCCACGGGGTGTCCGCCGCACGCAGCGCCTCGCCCAGCCGGGCCGCCTCCACCGCCACCGCCGGCGCCCGCTCGGAGCGGGCCCGGCCGGCCAGCAGCTCCACCGTCTCCGGCCCCGGGAAGGCGAACGCCAGGGCCCGCAGCGCCGCGATCCTGGCCTCGTCGTCGGCGTCCGCCACCGCCCGCAGCCGCAGGAAGTCCGCCGCCCCCGGGTCGGCGACCAGGGCCCGCAGCGCCACCCGCCGCGGCAGCGGATCGGGATCGGCCACCGCCCGCTCGCGCAACAGGTCCACCGGCCGACCGGCCCGGTCGCGGGCCAGTGCGTGCAGGGCGATCGCCCGGATCGGCGCCGACGAGTCGGCGACCGCCCGTTCGCGCAGCAGCGCCCGCACCGCCGGATCGTCCGGCCGGTGCGCCAGCAGGGCCCGCAGCGCCGACAGCCGCACCGCCGCGTCCCGCAGGTGCGCCGCCCGGGCCAGCAGCAGCACCCCGGCCCGCTCCTCGCCGTCGAAGCAGCGCACCACCGCCTCCAGCGCCAGGTCCCGGGTGCGCGGGTCGGGGTCGGCGACCGCCCGCTCCAGGAACAGCGCGCGGGCCTGCGCGCTCGGCGAGCGGCGGTCCGCGAGCGCGGTCAGCACCGCGCCGCGCACCAGCGGGTCGGGCGAGTGCACGGCCTCGTGCCGGACGAACTCGTCCAGCGCCGGGTCCTCCGCGAAGTGCGCGGCCAGCTCGCCCGTCGCCTGGGCCCGGCCGTGGCCGTCCGCCGCCCGGGCCCGTTCGAACAGGAACTCGGCGACCTCCGGGTCGCCCGCCCAGCCCTGGCCCAGCAGGGTCAGCGCGAACGCCCGGGCCTCCGGCAGGCCGTCGCCCGCGACGAAGCCCCGCAGCTGCGCGGCCACCCGCCGGTCGCCCGCCCAGCGGTGCGCCAGCACGGCCAGGGTCCGGCGGCGGACCATCGGGTCCGGGTCCTGGGCGACCCGCTGCCTGAGGAACTCCGCCACCTCCGGATCGCCGGCCCAGCCCCGGGCCAGGCCGGCGAGCGCCGCCGCCCGCACCCGCGGGTCCTTGTCGGAGCCGGCCAGCAGCCGCAGGAACGGGGCGTTGCGCGGATCCTCGGCCGGCTGCAGACAGATCGCCTGCAGGGCCATGCCGCGCACCCTCGGATCGCGGTCCAGGCGCACCCGCTCACGCAGGAACTCGGCGAGCGCCCCGCCGACCCGCTCGTTCACGGTCAGCGCGAACACCGCCAGCCCGCGCAGCTCGGGCTGCCCGTCGGCGGCCGCGATCTCCCGCAGCAGCAGCTGTGCCGGCCCGTCGCCGGACCAGCCCTTGCCGAGCGCGAGCATCTCGTTCAGCCGGTTCTCGCCCCGGGCGCCCGCCACCCGCGCGCGCAGGAACGCGCCGCTGGCGGCCTCGCCCGCCCAGCCGTCGGCGAGCGCCGCCACCGCCGCCTCCTGGGTCAGCGGGTCGGCGTCCTCCTCGATCCGGCGGCGGACGAACGCGCCCACCCGCCGGTCGCCCGCCCAGCCCTCGGCGAGCGCCCCGAACGCCGCCGCCCGCTGGGCCGGCGACCAGCCGTGCTCCGCCCAGGCGCGCAGCAGCGCCGGGCCGCGCGGATCGTTCAGCAGCAGCGCGCACGCCAGCCGCGCCGTCACCGCACCCACCTCGGCCGGCAGCGGCGACTCCCGCTGGGCGTGGTGCCCGTACACCAGGTACCAGCGCAGGAACCGCTCCCGGCCCACCCAGTGCGGGCCCAGCCCGGTCAGCACCGCCCGCAGGCCGTCCAGGGCCTCCACGGTGTCGCCCTTCAGGACGGTGGAGCCCTCGGCCGCGTACGCCTCGAACAGCGCCACCAGGGCGTCCACGACGGCCTCGCTCTGCGCCGTCACCAGGCCGAGCTTGCGGACCTCGCCCAGGCAGCGCACCGCCAGCACCAGCCACTCCGGCACCGGGTCGGCGGCCCCCGGCAGGGCGGGCGCGGCGGCCAGCAGCCGGGAGACCGCCTCGCCGACGAACCGCTCGTCCAGTTCGCCGGCCAGCAGGAGCAGCACCTCGCGCCACGCCGGGTCGTGCCAGCGGGCCGCGAACACCCCGTCCAGCAGCTGGTCCTCGGTCAGCGACCGCTCCCGGTTGAACCGGTAGGCGATGTCGGAGGCCGCCAGGTACTCCAGGAACGCCCGGTGCACGAAGCCGTACACCTCGCCGCCGAACCGGCTCAGGATGAAGTTCCGCTCCCGGAACTGCTGGAGCATCGCCCGGGCCACCGGCGCCGCCCGGTCGGCGGGCAGCTCGTAGCGGTCCCGCAGGTAGCCCTCGAAGGACGCCAGCAGCACCCGGCCCGGGATGTGGTTCCCGGCGATGCCGTCACCGCCCTCCTGCATCCGCCGGGCGACCAGCCGCAGCAGCTCCAGCCGGTCCTCGGACGCCAGGTACGGCATCCCGCCGTCCACCCGCCGGTCCTGCAGGTACTTGCTGGGGTCCCAGTGCTCGACCAGCACCGCCACGGCGTGCTCGTACACGGTGCGGCGGTCCCGGGGCAGCTCCCGGCGGCGGCCGATGATCGCCAGGATGGTCAGGATCAGCGGGTTGCCGGCCAGTTCCCGCACCGGCGCGGAGGACGCCACGGCGGCCGTCACCCGGCGGTGCAGCCGCTGCGCCTCGACCGGGTCGCCCGGGCAGGCGGTGGCGTACCAGCGGGCCGCGAAGGTGTCGATCTGCCGGTCGTCCAGGTCCTGCAGCATGTAGTGCCCGAACCCGGCGGCGTCCAGCGGCTCCCGCCGGTAGCCGATCACCCGGGACGTCACCACCACCCGCACCTGCGGGTAGCGGGCCGCGAACGCGGCGATCCGCCGGCTCGCGGTCTCCCGCACCTGCGGGTCGAACAGCTCGTCCAGGCCGTCGAACAGCACCAGGGTGGCCGCCGGGTGCTCGGTCAGCTGGCGCTCCAGCAGCGCGGCGGGCAGGCCCAGGCCCTCGGTGCCGTGCAGGTGGGCGAGGAAGTCCTCGAAGGTGCGCTCCCGCCACTCCGGGTCGGCGTAGCGGCGCAGTTCGACGATCAGCGGCAGCCGGCCGGCCAGCGCCGCGACCTCCTCCGGGAGGTTCGCGCCGGGGTGCACCAGCGGCTCGGTCAGCGCCAGGCCGAGGAACCGGGCCAGCGTGGACTTCCCCGACCCGGGGTCGCCGAGCAGCACGGCCCGGTGCCCGTCCGGCCCGGCGAGCAGCGGCAGCACCGGCACGGCCGGGCGGCGGCGGTAGGCCTCCCGGACCCGGCGCACGGTCTCCCGCTCGACGCCGGGCGGCAGCCGGCCCGGGTCGAGCTCCCCGGTCTCGGTGAGCCGCTTCAGCAGCTCCCGGGGCAGCTCCACGGGCGGCGGGTCGGCGCGCACCAGCTGCGGGACGAACACCTCGCGCAGGTGGACCGCCGGATGCTCGTCCTGCTCGGAGAGCGGCGTCAGCACCTCCAGGTCGAGGCGGTGGTAGCGCTCGCGCAGCCGCACCGCGTGGCGGCGGCGGGCCTCGTCCAGGTCGCCCGGCGGGGGCGGCTCCGGGCCGATCGTGATCCGCACGCTCTGCGCGTGCTGGATCATCGTCAGGTCGCCGCCGACCGCGGCCCGTTCCGCGGACTGGCCGCCGCCGGCGGTGTCCTCCGCACCGAACAGCCGGCGCCAGAACCCGCTCACGGCTGCTGCTCGCCGAAGCGCACCGAGCCGTCCACGCCGTCGACCAGTTCCACGTCCCCGCCGGCCCGCACGCCCCGCGCCGACTGGCCGTCACCTGCCGCGTCGGCGACGGGAGTCGTCGCGGCGTCCGGCACCGGCCCGGGGGCGGCGGAGCCGCGGCCGATCACCACGTCGCCCTTGACCCCGCGCACCATCCGCACCGAGCCGCCGGCCGCCGCGCCGTCCGCGGACTGGCCGCCGCCGCGGCCGCGCACGCCGCCCGTCACGGAGGCCAGCAGGCCGGCGAGGCCGACGAACAGGCCCAGCACGCCCGCCCACTGGTTCGCCCGGTCCAGTCCCTCCCCCCACAGGAACAACGCCAGCCCCACCACCGATATCCCGGCCCCGACCCACACCAACCAGCGCCACCGCGTGCTGCCCATGCGGGCATCATCCCCTCAACTTCGGCTCCGGCAACCGGAAACGGACCTCCAGTGCGGGCCCTGCCGGGAAACCGGCGGCAGCCGCGTCCGGTCCGGGAGCCCGCCGTCCGCCCGGCGGCGGGAAACGCGAAGGGCCCCGACCTGACGGTCGGGGCCCTTCGGAAGAGCGGTAGCGGTGGGATTCGAACCCACGGTGGAGTTGCCCCCACACACGCTTTCGAGGTCTGAGATCCACCGTTCAGTGCCGGTCGCGGACGTTCCGGCCGCAGGTGGGAGCGGGTCCTGCGCATGACGGCGCACCCCGCTGAACGATGGTGAATGAGACCAGAACTGAGACCACATGCGTACGTCAAGGGCAAGGGAGGCCGCGGGGTAGCTGCTCTGGAACGGCGGCTGGGATGCCCTCGTAGACCTGACCCATATCGGGTGTCGCCACTGCCATGAGGCGGGGATGATGTGGGGCACTGCAAGGGAGGGGCCGGCATGGAGCGCCTGGAACTGATTGTCGTACAACTCGAAGAGGCGAAGGGGCTGATCGAGAAGGGTCGCGTGCCTCACCTGCGGCTGGCGTACATACTCCTCGATAGCGTGACAGAGCTGATTCTTCACCGGACGGTGCAGCCTGCACTGTGGGACCAGGAGATGCTGGCGGGCGTGCTGGCGACGTATAAGGATCTCGCCGCTGGCGGGCACCAGGAGGCGGCGGCAGAGATTCCGTTGATCGAAGCCCGGGTGATCTCCACATCGAAGCTGAGGGAAATCGACCGGAACTTCGATGCCAAGGTAGCGTTCTTGGTCAGCCGCGACATGCTTGACCCTGCACTTGGCCCCGTCTTGGAGAAGCTGCACAAGTACCGCAATGAGATGTATCACCGTGACAAGCTGCGGCGCGAGGTTCTCCAGCCGGCAACCCTGATCTACTTCGACTCTGCCTGTACTGCGCTGGAGGCATACAAGCCAGGCATGATGGCCTTCACTGGCAAACCTCTGGGGCCAGAGCTCTCGCGGTTCATCGGGGGCGGCTCCGGCTTCCTGGAGATGGACATCCCGCAGCGGATCGCTGCGCAGCTCCGTCGTGAAGTGGGCCTCGACCTGCCCCAGGTCCGCAGCGCTCTTGCCCAGTACCTCACTGCCCGGCTAGACGAAATCACCGACGGTCTAACGTTCATCGAGGACAACCTTGGGGTCCCGCCTCTCGTACGTGGCGATGCTTTGCGTCTCGTCCAGGCGAATCTCGCCGCGAACCCGACCCTCGAACAGGTCCGGGGGAAGAAGTACCGGTTCTCCAAGGCAGACATGGAACAGTGGAGAGGTCGGATCGACGGGCTGGAGTCCATCGGCGACAAGCATGAGTTGGTACGCGAGTACGCCGCCATTGAGGATGAATTCGAGCCCTTCGAGGAACTCGTTGAGAAGGCCGTAAGGGAGCTCGATCGGGAAGTGCAGATGCAGATCGACATCGCCCGCGGCAAGTAGCGGCCTGCGCTAGCCCTGCTGGCGGTGCCGGTACTAAGCGGTCGGCCGCTGGTTCGGCGGCCGACCAGCGGCTGACGCGGTTGGTCGCGAACCACTCGTTCGTGTTGCTGGAGGCGGATGAGTGTGGTGCGACATGACGACGACACCCGACAGGGAGCCGACAACTGCCGAGGCGCGGGTGGCGGAGATCGTCAGCCGCTACGGGGCAGACAGTGTGGTCGGTCGGTTCATTCGTCGAGCGTCGCCAGAGATCATCGCGGCGGTGGCACGGGTGGAGGCGGCAGTGGCGGCTCAGCCCAGGTAGGGGTAGGCGCCGGCAAGGTAGTCGCCGATCTACTGGCGCATGCTGGGGTGAATGTCGTATTGGTCGAGGTCGGCGGGCTGGACGAAGCGGACGCCGTGGCCATCCGCTCACGCAAACGGCCCCGGACGAGAAGTCCGAGGCCGGTGATCAAGCCCCCAGAAGGCCAACCTGCGGCTTATCCAGGGTGGTTCACCGAGCCCCCTGTCGGGTTCGAACCGACGAACCCCGCTTTACAAGCTCAACCAACAGTTCGATCAACGTGCCCCGGCGTCAGCGGGCAGAAGGCAATCGATCCACCTGCGGCATCCACTGCCCGTAGGCGCTCAAGCACGTTGATGTCAGCTGGTGATGTCACAACGTCAGTGATTGCTGCTGGTGAACCCCATCACGGTGGCGTCCTCAAAACCGTGCTCTGCGGGCACCGCAGGTCGCTGCGCGACCCACCCGGAGACGCGCGGTCCGCCGTTCACCGCCCCGCCCTCACGAACGGTGCGGACGTGCGTGAACCCGTGATCGACGTAGTACTGCTGCAGGCGCTCGTTCGCTGTCCAGGCGTCCAGCCGCAGCCACTTTGCACCCTCGCTGGCCGCACGGGTACCTGCCCAGTTCAACAGGCGTCCCCCGATGTCCCGGCCGGCGTACGCGCGCGAAACGGTCAGCTTGTTGACGTAGCGGGCGGGTTCGCTCAGCTCGGCCTCAGTCCAGAGCCCGTCTTCAGCGTCGGGCGTGAGCGTGATAGTGCCCACGATCTCCGATGCGTCCCGAAGCATGAAGACCGTGTCGGCCTCAATCGCGTCCAGGAGCTTGTCTGCCGGGTACGGGCGGCTCCACTGGTCGCTGCCAAGCGCGCTCAGCCACGCAGCAGCCTCCTGCCGGAAAGCAAGAAGGTGCTCCAGATTCGCCGCTGTTGCTGGTTCGATGATCACTCTCCCGCCTCCCGCGCCGCGATGTTTCCGATCTCGTAGTTCATGTGGTTGAGGTCGCCGCGGAACGTGGTGACGGTGCATCGGATGGGCTTGTCCTCCGAATAGCCGGTCCGCACCCACACCAGCACCGGCACACCCGCTCCAGCCTGGAGAAGCCGCGCTTCGTCCGGCGTAGGCATGCGGGTGGAGATGTCATCGAAGTAGCCGACCTGCTCGACCCCCAGCCCAGCCAAATACCGGGTGGTCCCTTCCGCGATGTCGCCCGGCTCTGCCAGCCTCGGAGCCTTCTCGACCAACCACATTGGGTAGCTGGTGGCCTGCGTGGACCACGGCACGTCGTCGACGTAGCGGTGGCAGAACCGCAGTACGGTCGTCGCCCCCTCGGGCACCCGCAGTTGCTCCGCCACGATCGCCGGAGCGGGCTGCATCTCGACTCGGAACTCCTGGTGAGGCCTTCGGCCGGCGTGAGTCACATCAGTGTTGTAGGCGTCCCCGTTCTGGGGGAACGTGAGGTTCTCGAAGCGTGAGGCATTCAGGTTGAACACCTCGTGGGAGCGAACTTCATAGCCGAGCCCTTGGCTGGCCGCGATCAGCCCCTCGGCCACGAGAACCTTCAGGCCGGCGCGCACCGTGTTCCGTGAGGCGTCGAACCGGTCGCACAGATCGCGCTCGGAGGGCAGTCGGACCCCAGGCGGGAACGCCCCGGTGTTGATCTCGTTCCGGAGCACGTCTGCGACTCGGTGGTACAGCGGCTGGCTACTCATACCTCCCATAATGCCCCACTGGGTCAACTGGTTCCTACATGTTGGACCAATGGGCTTGACGATCGCTCTGCGTGAGTGCAGCATCATGTTCAGCAGCTTGTACCTACCAGTTGAGCCAGTGGCTCAAGGGGGACAAGATGTCGTTGATGGCTCATGCCTGATGCGTGCTTGACCTGCGTAAACGTGCGCCTGGAGGGGTGGGGTGACAGCCCCCCGAAGGAAGCGAGCGTTCCTTGAGAACTCAAAAGTGTGCTGATCAACGGACGGCCCGTAGTGGGCCCCTTCGGGGGTGAGGGTGCAACTCCCTCCCCGTCCTCTGACGGCCCGGCGTCTGTGTCGGTGCTGTCTTTCGTCGGACCCGTGGGTGGGCTGGCGCGCTGTCCTTGGCCGGTTGCGCGCCAGCCCCTACGGGCCCACTCACCTGACAGAGAGGTAGAGACCCGTGAGGTCGATTGTTGCAGGACAGGTCGCCGTGGACTCGGAGGAGTTCGCGGAACTGGCGCTGGGTGTGGACAGCGAGCTGTTCGCCGGCGTGCCGGGCGAGGGCCCGTCGGAGTACGCGGCGCGGATGGACGTGGCGCTGGCGGTGCTGGCGGACCTGGACCGGGAGGACCCGGAGTTGGCCGGGTTCGCGCGGCGGCTGATGGACGCGGCGCCGGTGCCGCTGTTCACCGCCCGCCGGCCGGTCGGCCGGGTGCCGGGTGTGGGGGTCGCGGCGTGAGCGGGTTGAAGCGTCGTGCTCGCCGTCGTCTGGTCGTGCTCACGAAACGGGTGTTCGTGCTCATCGCCCGTTCGTCGGGCGGGAAGCGGGGCGGGCGGTGAGTGCCTTGGTGACGCCGCAGCAGATTCGCTCGGCGGAGAAGATCCTGAGCTTGGGGACGTGGACGATCACGTTCGGGGCGGTGCTGTACAGCATGCTCACGGTGACGCCGTTGATGGCCGGCCACACCCCGGACGGTTGGAAGTGGACGGCTCCGATCCTGCCGCTGGCGGTGGATGCGGCGGTGGTGATCGTGGTGCGGATGGACGGCATCCTGGCACGCCTCGGCGGGGACGGCGGTTGGTGGCCGGTGGTGCTGCGCTGGATGACCGGCCTGGCGACGGTGCTGCTCAACGTGGGCGAATCCGCCCTGGCGAAGGATGCTGTGGGGGTTGCTGTCCACGCGGTCGCGCCGCTGCTGCTGATCGTCACGGCGGAGACTTCGCTCGCCTACCGCCGGTCGATCGCCCGCGCCGTCGCCGCCCGGGACGCCGCCGAGCGGGCCGAGCGCGAGGAGCGCCGGCAGCGTGCCGAGCAGGCCCAGGAGCGGGCCCTGGCCGAGCAGAAAGCAGCGGCCGAGACCGCCGCACGCCTGGCCCGTGAGGCCGAGGACCGCAAGCGTGAGCACGAGCGCGAGCAGCGTGAGCACGAACTGAAGGTGCTGCGCGAGAACCACGAAGCGCAGGAGCGCCGTGAGGCCGCCGAGCGTGCCGAGCGGGCACGCAGGGAAGCCGAGGAGCGGGCCGCCAAGGAGCGCTGTGAGCGCGAGGCGCGCGAGCGTGAGCAGGCCGAGCGCCAGCGTGAGAAGCAGCGGATCGCCGACCGCCGGTACTACTGGAATCAGATCCTGTCCGGCCCGCCGGCCACCGAGAAGCTCGCCGAGGCCAAGGCCCGGGAGATCGTCGAAGCCGCGATCAACACGCCGAGCGTGACGCAGCGTCGGGTGGCCGAGCTGACCGGCTGGTCCACCGGCTGGGTCGCCGCCCGCTTCCAGGAGGCGGAGAACGCCCGCGACCTGGCCGCCGCCGACATCGTGCCCCTCGCCGCTTGAGCGCGCCCGCACCACCCTTCCCCAACTTCCTTGCACCAGAGCCTGTTTGGAGACTCCCGTGTCCGACACCCAGTTCATCGCCTACATGGACGCCTTCCGCGCGGCCACCGAGCACACCGCTGCCTGCGAGGCGTGCCGGAACGGCCTGCCGTGCGCGGCGGGCGACCCGATCCACGACGACTTCGCCGCCCGTCACGCCGCCTGGCAGGCCCGCAAGCACGTCGCCACGCCGACCGTGGCCGTCGCCGAGGAGACCGTCTGGGCGACCCCGGGCTACACGGTCGACATCGTGTGCGTGCGCCGCCGCGCCGGCGTCCCGGAGGTGCTGCTGATCGAGCGCGGCGACGCCCCCTTCAAGGGGCTGCCCGCGCTGCCGGGCGGCTACGTCGACGAGGGGGAGACCTCCCAGGCCGCCGCCGCGCGCGAGTTGCGGGAGGAGACCGGGGTCCGCGTCCCCGAGACGGCGCTGACCATGGTCGGCGTCTACGACACCCCGGGCCGTGACCCGCGCGGCTGGACCGTCTCCGTCGCGTACCGGATCGAGGTCCCGGACAGCACCGAAGCCGTCGCCGGGGACGACGCGGCCAGCGCCCGCTGGACGCCGCTCACCGCGGTGCCGGAGGCCATGGCGTTCGACCACGGGGCCATCCTGGCCGACGCCCTCGCCCTGACCGCCGCCCGCAGCGCCTGACCGGCACAGGCACCACTTCCGGGGCGGCCGCCTCTGCCGGCAAGCCGACCGGCCGCCCCGGGCCCCCTTTCCGCACCACATCACCCCGAGGGAGAACCCCCATGTCCAGCCAGTACTACCGCGCCGAGGTCCACGTCCGTGCCGCCGACGGCGGATTCCTGACCGTCTACAACGACGGTCCCGGGCCGGTCGGCCTGTCCGCGTCGCAGGTCCGGACCCAGGCCGAGGCCGTCGCCCGGGCCGAGGTGCCCGGCGGCACGGTCGTCGGCTCCCGCGTCAGCACCGACGGCAAGGTCATCGGCTGACCGGAACAGCTCCGACGAACACCCGGGGCGGCCGCCTCTGCCGGCAAGCTGACCGGCCGCCCCGGGCCCCCTTTCCGCACCACCTTGCAGCGAAGAAGGGAAAGACCAGTGAACCAGAACCGCCAGCCCGAGCCCGGCGGCAGCAGCGACGACGAGCTGTTCCTGCTGCTGGCGGCGGAGATGGCCGCCGACGCCGAGGCCGAGGCCCGAGGCGAGGTCCTCGACCTCGACAAGGCCCGCACCGAACGCCGCCCCGCCCCCGCCGGCGACGCCGACCCGGACGGCGCGGACGGGCAGTCCGTCTACGTCGACCAGCCCCTGGCGGTGGCGCTGCCGGTGCCCGAGGGCGCGCGCCGCCCGATCCTCCCCGCCTGGCTGCTGTCGAAGTCGGAGCTGGCCGCGCAGACCAGGTGGGCGGCCGGGCACGTCGGCCACTCGCTGGCCTACCACGCGGTCCGCTCCCCGCTCTACGCCGCCAAGCTCGCCGCCCGCTCGCCGCGCGGCGCGGCGCGCACGCTGTCGTTCCTGGGCCGGTGGGCCGCCGACGCCGAGGGCCAGCCGCTGCGTGCGGCCGCCGCCCGGCGGGAGGACGCCGAGCTGTACCTGAAGCTGTGCCGGCAGCGCGACAACCGGGTGCGGCTGCGCGGCATCATCACCCTGCTCGGGTCGGTGTTCGGCCTGGCCGCCGTCATCGTGCTGCTGGTCATGACGTCCACCGCCACCCTCATGGCGCTGGCCGCCGCCGTGGTCCTGGCCCTCGGTGCTGCCGGTGCGCCGGCGGACGAGCCGCTCATCACCCGGGCCGTCGTGAAGGCCAAGGCCCCCAAGCTCACCTCCGACATGGTCGTCGCCGCGCTGGAGTCCCTCGGCATCGGCGCGATCACCTCCGCCAAGTCGAAGAACTCCGGGATCACCTTCCCCGCGCCGATCACCCGCGACGGCCCCGGCTGGCGCGCCGACGTCGAACTCCCGCCCGGCGTAGAGGTCACCGACGTGATGGAGCGCCGGGGCCGCCTCGCCTCCGGTCTGCGCCGCCCGATCGGCACCGTCTGGCCCGAGCAGGCCAAGGGCGAACACCCCGGCCGCATGGTCCTGTGGGTCGGCGATCAGGACATGGCCAAGGCCAAGCAGCCCGCCTGGCCGCTCGCCAAGGCCGGCACCGTCGACCTGTTCGACCCCGTGGCGTTCGCCACCGACCAGCGCGGCAACTGGGTCACGGTCACCCTGATGTTCATCGCCGGGATCATCGGCGCGGTCCCCCGCATGGGCAAGACCTTCCTCCTACGGCTGCTGCTGCTGATCTCCGCGCTCGACCCCCGCGCCGAGCTGCACACCTACGACCTCAAGGGCACCGGCGACCTCGACCCCGTCGGAAACCAGGTGAGCCACCGTCACCGCGCCGGCGACGACGACGAGGACATCGAGTACGCCATCGCCGACATGCGCGAGGTCCGCGAGGAACTCAGGCGCCGCACCAAGGTGATCCGCTCCCTGCCCCGCGACGTCTGCCCCGAGTCGAAGGTCACCAGCCAGCTCGCCGACAACAAGTCCCTGCGCCTGCACCCGATCGTGATCGGCGTGGACGAGTGCCAGGTGTGGTTCGAACACCCCAAGCACGGGGCCGAGTTCGAGGAGATCTGCACCGACCTGGTCAAGCGCGGCCCCGCCACCGGCATCGTCCTGCTGCTGGCCACCCAGCGCCCCGACGCCAAGTCCCTCCCGACCGGCATCTCCGCGAACGCGATCCTCAGGTTGTGCCTCAAGGTCATGGGGCAGGTCGAGAACGACATGGTCCTCGGCACCTCCTCCTACAAGCGCGGCGTGCGGGCCACGACGTTCTCCCGCGAGGACCGGGGCATCGCCTACTACGTCGGCGGCGAGGGCGCCGACGCCCAGATCGTCCGCAGCGTCTTTGTGGACGCGCCGGCGGCCGAGGCCATCGCCGCCCGGGGCCGGGCCGCGCGCGAGCGGGCCGGACTGCTGACCGGCTTCGCCGCCGGCACCGCCGACGCCACCCCCGCCGTGGCCGTCTCGCACGACCTCCTCGCCGACGTCCTCGCCGTCATGGGCCCCGACGAGCCGAAGCTCTGGTCGGAGACGATCGTCGCCCGCCTCGCCGAACTCCGCCCCGACGTCTACGGGCCGTGGGCCGAGTTGGAGGGCCGCGCCAAGGCCGACCAGCTGGTCGCCGCGCTCAAGCCCTACGGCATCACCACCGGCCAGGTCTGGGGCACCACCGAGGACGGCAAGGGCGCGAACCGACGCGGCATCACCCGCGACGACGTCACCAAGTCCGTCACGGAGCGCGACAAGAAGCGCGCCGCCTGAGAGCCCCGATCGGGTGCTAGGTCTAGCGGACGTCCCCGCTAGACCTAGCACCCCTGCTAGCGGCCCACACCATATCTGGCCAGCGGACTAGCCCCTAGCGCGCCACCTGCGAAAACCCCGGAAACCGCCCTGGAGGCCCCTGTGACCCCCCTGATCCTCCCCGCGATAGCCGCCGCCCTTCTCGTCACCCTCGGTTACAGCGCGCTGTGTGCGGCGAGCCCGTTCGGGAACTGCCGCAAGTGCACCGGCCTCGGCTTCGCCCTCAAGACCGACCGCCACGGCAACCCCAAGCGCGGCAGGACCTGCCGCCGCTGCAAGGGCGCCGGAAAGCGCATCCGCATCGGCCGCCTCCTCTTCAACGCCGCCCACCGCACCTGGCGCAACGGCACCCGCTGAACCCCTCGCACCGCCCGCTCCGGCCCCCGGGCCGTCGAACGAAAGGCCGTGTCATGCTCCTGACCGTCTCGCTCGTCGTGCTGTTCGGCATCGCCCTCGCCTTCCTCCTCAAGGCCAAGTCCCTCGGCTACGGATCCGCCCTGGTCGCCGTCCTGTTCGGCTTCCTCCTCGCCTCCACCGGCGCGGCCGGCCCCGTCAACAACCTCATCCACGCGCTGGTCGACGCCATCGGCAAGGTCCGCGCATGACCCCCACCGCCACCGCCCCGGCCGTGATCCGGCCGCTGGCCGCCGCCCACCTGCGCGACGCCCTCACCGCCGCCGCCAACCGCGACCCCGCCGCGTCGCTGGCCGCGCTCATGAACATCGACCCCGACTCCTGGCAGGCCATCCAGCACCGCACCGCCCAGATGGGCACCAGCGTCCTCGACCTGCTCGCCCACGCCGCCCGCACCGGAGGAACCCCGTGAACACCAGCGACCTGGTCACCGCCGCCGTCCTCTTCGGCCCCGGCACCCTCGCCCTCATCCCCCACCTCGCCTCCCAGCGCGCCTCCCGCGCCGACTCCGCCCGCACCCGCGCCGTCCTCGACCTCTCCGCCCACGAGCGCGCCCAGACCCAGCAGGAGACCGGCGTGCCGGTCCCGCCCGACGGCGGCGAGCCCCTCCCGCACCTCGCCCCGGTCGAACGCCTCGCCCCCGTCGTCCAGCTCGCCGCCCGCCGCGCGGCCTGAACGGAGAACCCCCGATGCCCCGCCTGCGACTGCGCTACCGGTCCGGCGACCAGCCCCTGCTGGTCCTGACCGACACCCCCGACCCCAACTGCCCCGACTGCCACGGCGACGGCGGCTGGGCCGAGGACTACGGCGACTACACCGGCGAGTACGCCGGCACCCACTCCTACTGGTGCACCTGCTGGAACCCCGACCACCCCGAACGCGCCCTGCCCCTGCCGCGCTGGGTCGCCCGCCTTTTGTTCGGCTGGACCGAACCCGTCTACAGCAACGAGCCGCCGTTCTGACCGGCCCGGTCTGTGCCGATCGCCGTGCCGCCCAACACCCGCCCGCCAGGCGGTGGTTGGGCGGTGCGGGGGCCGGACAGTCCGGCCCTCCACCGTGAGGAGCAAGGTGTTCACCACCAGTCAGACCACCTCCCAGCACATCGGGAGCCGCACCCACCAGTGCGACACCACCGCCCACCACCACAACCCCGCCACCGGGCACAGGGCGTGGGTCCTGCTCGACGGCATCGGCGACCACGACCACACCGCCGCCTGGATCGACACGGCCGCCCCCGCCCTCGCCCAGCTCGCCGCACGCCTCGGTGACCCCGGTGCCGCGATCCGGCAGATCCGCCCCCGCCTGCACGCCGAACGCCCGGCCCTCGACCACCCCGAGGACTGGCTGGCGGACGCCGCCGCGGTCGTCGCCGTCCTCACCCCGACCGGCAGGCTGGCCATCGCCTGGGCCGGAGACTGCCGCGCCTACTACGCCGAGAACGGCCGCTCCCGCCTGCTGACCTGCGACCACAACGAGGCCACCCGCCAGCGCCGCGAAGGCCGAGCTCCCGAGCCGGACGCCCACGACCGCCTCACCTCGTCCCTGTGCTTCAGCACCGGCGTCATCGACACCGTCACCGTGGACTTCGGCCCCCGCCGGCGGACGCGACGGCTGCTGCTCGCCTCCGACGGTGCCTACCTGCCCCATGAGGAGGCCGGAACCCTGCCCCCGCCTCACCCGAACGGCTCCTCCCGTCCCGGGCTCAGCGCCCTGACGCCCCTGCTCACCGGCCCCCTCGGCACCACCGCCCAGCGCATCACCGACCTCGCCGTGCACGCCGGCCCCACCCGGGCCGACAACGCCACCGCCATGCTCATCGACATCCACCCCAACCACGCCGTGTAGGCCCCGGGCTCTGGCCGCCCTCGACTGGCACGACGCCCGGCACTACGACCGCACCCGCACCCTCCCGTGCCGCTGGTGCGGCCACCCCACCCCACTGCGCGACGAACAGCGCAGACCCGCACACAAGGTCTGCGCCGAAACCGCGATGAACGACAGCGGCAGCCCCGATTCCTGGCCGGAGGGGGCTGCCGCTGATCCAGAACCTCAACAGAACTGGAGACACCCAGCATGACCCAACAGACCCTGGTTCGGGGAGAGCACCTGTCCGTGGCTCTGGCCCTCGCGTCCGCCGGCGTGCCCGTGCTGCCGCTGCGCGCGGGGAAGGTGCCGTTCGGCAACTGCCCCGACTGCACCGGCAACGCGTGCGGCGGCCGGCCGAACATGAAGACCCCCGGCCCCTGCACCTGCCCCGCCCCGTGCCACGGCTGGGCCGCCGCCACCGCCAACCCCGACGTCCTCCACTCGCCCGCCTGGGGCCGAGCCTGGCGGCAGGCCGCCGCCGTGGCCTACCACCCCGGCGGCGCGGGTCTGACGGTGGTGGACCTCGACAACGCGGACGCCATCGCCTGGGCCCGCACGGCGCTGCCGGCCACCCGGACCGTGGCCACCACCCGGGGCGAGCACTGGATCTACCGGGGTGCCATGGCCTCGGCCAACGGCGTCCGGCCCGGCGTGGACGTCAAGTCGCTCATGTCCTACGCCCGTTGGCTCGGCCCCGGCACCGGCCCGCTCGCCGCCCTGCCGGACGCGGTCCGGGCCCTGGTCGTCAGGGATCCCTCGCCGGTTCGGCCGGTGCGCGTCTCCGTGGCGGTGCCGGCCGGGGGCGGGCGGTGCCCGCACCGGAGCCCGGTGTTCCTGGAGCGCGGCATCGCCATGGCCGAACAGCGCATCACCGCGGCTTCGAGCGCGGTCCACGCGACCGTGTTCGCCGCGTTCCTGGCGGTGCTCTCGACGCACGGCCGGTGCGGGTGCCTGACCGACGCGCACGTCCAGCGGCTGTTCGCCGCCGCCGGCACGAAGGGCGAGTCCCCCCGGCACTGCGCCGACGCGTGGGCCAACGCCCTCGACCGGTTGGGGTTGTGACCGTGTCCGAGGACGAGAAGACCCCGGCACGCGAGGTCATCGCCGACTACGCGCAGGCACACTTCCGGTACTTCCGCACCGCCGACGGGGCCGTGTACGCGCAGAAGCTCGGCCACCCCGTCGCCCGGCCGATCCGCTCCCAGGGCACCACCGGCAGCCACCGCCAGGAACTCCTGGTCGGGCTGTACCGGGACGGCAAGGGCGTGTTCAACGGCACCGCCATGAAGGAAGCCCTCGACCTGATCGAGGCACTCGCTCTGTCCGAGGAGGTGCAGCGCGTCCACATCCGCGTCGCCCCCGGCTTCGACGGCGCGACGTGGCTCGACCTCGGCCGCGCCGACGGCCTCTCCGTGCGCATCCACCCCACCGGCTGGGACGTCCGCGTCCCGGACCCGCAGGAGGTGTGCTGGCGGCGCACCCAGCTCACCGGCGAACTCCCCATCCCCGCGAAGGACACCGACGGCAAGGGCTTCGACCACCTGTTCCGCCTGTGCAACTTCGCGGGCGCCGGGTCCGAGGTGCTGGCCATGGCCTGGCTGGTCGGCTGCCTCGGCCCGTCCGTGCCTGTCCCTGCGCCGTTCCTGACCGGGCCTCAGGGCGCGGGCAAGTCGACGGCCGGCCGGATGCTGCTGCGGGTCGTCGAGGGCATGACCGGCGACCTGCGCCGGGCGCCGAAGGACGAGGAGAACCTGATCGCCGCCGTCGCGGCCGGATGGGTCACCGCCCTCGACAACCTCTCCCACATGACCCCGGACATGTCGGACGCCATGTGCTGCATCGTCACCGGCGCGGAGAACGTGAAGCGGGCCCTGTTCACCGACGGGGACGTCTTCCGCGTCGGCTACCGCCGGCCGCTGCTGCTGACCGGCATCGACGTCGGCGTCATCCGCCCCGACCTCGCCGAGCGGCTGCTGCCCCTGCGACTGGAGCGGCCAGCCGTCCGCCGCACCGAGGCCGAGCTGTGGGCGGAGTACGAACCCGTGCTGCCCGTCATCCTCGGCTCCCTGCTCGACCTCACCGTCAAGGTCCGCGCCACCCAGGCAGAGACCCCCACCGAAACGCGCATGGCGGACTTCGCCCACCTCTGCGCGCAGCTCGACGCCGCCGAACACCTCGGCGCGCTCGCCGCCTACCGCGCCAGCCTCGACGACCTCAACGACGACGTCATCGAAGGCGACCTGTTGGCACAGACCGTTCTGCAGCACGCCGAGAGCATGACGCCCGGTCAGGCGCAGCAGATGACGTCCACGGAGTGGCTGGCGTGCCTGAGCCGCCTCTACGCGGGCGAGGAACTGCGCTCCCTGCCGAAGGGGTGGCCGACGACCGGAAAGGTCCTCTCCGACCGCCTCAAGCGCCTCCAACCCACCCTCGCCGCACGCGGGGTGCTCATCGACACCGGCCGCACCAAGGCGGGCCGCTACCTGGAGATGACCCGCCCCGCGCCGCCGCCCCCGCCCGAACAGCTCCAACTGCCTTGACCCGTCACCGCCCGAACAGCAAGAAGAGCACGGGCACGCTCAGCGCCGGGTGCTCCTCTTGCTGTTGGCGGCTGCGCCGCCCCAGAACGCGCCGCGAAGCGGCTCCTCCTTCTCGCTCTGAGGTGCACCCAAGTACCAAGCAGGAACCGCCTCAATTTTTCCTAAGTAGAGAATCCTGCGTCACCTGCGTCACCCGAGCCGGAAAACGGCCCCCGACCTGCACGGAAAGGGGTGACGCAGACGACGGCCGCTGCGTCATCGTGCGTCACCTGCGTCACCCGATGACGCACCCGATGACGCAGCGGTGACGCAGAGCCCGCCGTCTGCGTCACTCAAAACCGCAGGTCAGAGCACCTGAATGACGCAGATGACGCGGTGACGCAGAAATCCCCACCTAGGACACATCCACCGCGAGCCCATCAACCGCACCACCGGCTCAGAACCGATCAGCACAGGTTGTGTCGGTTCTGGCGGTTGTGTCAGCACTCCGGCGCGCCTGAGCCCACGCGCAGGGAGGACCACGTTGACCACCGATCCGCCGCCGGCCCCGACCACGCAGAACCACGACCTCACCTTGGTAGCCCTCACCGTTGAAGAGGCGGCTCGCCGCCTCGGTGTCGGCCGCACCACCATGTTCGCCCTGATCCGGACTGGCGAGGTCCCGAGCATCCCCATCGGTCGCCTCCGCCGCGTGCCGGCCGAGGCCTTGACCGAGTACGTCCGCCGCCGGATGCAGGAGTCCGGCTTCACCTCGATCGCAGCCTGAGGAGGCTTCACCCTTGGCAACCCGTCAGCCCAACGGCGCTTCGAGCATCTATCAGGACAAGGACGGCAAGTGGCACGGCCGCGTGACCGTCGGCGTGAAGGACGACGGCACCCCCGACCGGCGTCACATCCGCGGGAAGACCCGAGCCGAGGTCACCAAGAAGGTCCGGGAGTTGGAGAAGAAGCGCGACGAGGGCAACGTCCCGAAGGCCGGCAAGAAGTGGACCGTCGCATCCTGGCTCACCCACTGGGTCGAGAACATCGCGGCCCTGTCGGTCCGGCCGAACACCCTGTCCGGCTACCGGGTGGCGGTCAACGTCCACCTGATCCCCGGACTGGGTGCTCACCGGCTGGAGAAGCTGGAGCCGGAACACCTGGAGCGCTTCTACAAGAAGATGCAGGACAACGGCAGCAAGCCCGCCACCGCCCACCAAGCCCACCGCACCATTCGGGCCGCGCTCAACCAGGCGGTGAGGCGCGGGCACATCACCCGCAACGTCGCCTCTTTGGCCACGGCACCCAAGGTGGAAGAGGAGGAAGTGACGCCCTACGAGGTCGAGGAGGTGCAACGGCTCCTGCTGGAGGCGGGCAAGCGCCGAAACAGCGGCCGGTGGGCGGTCGCCCTCGCGCTCGGGCTCCGGCAGGGTGAAGCGCTCGGACTCCAGTGGACGGACATCGACCTGGACGAGGGCACCCTCTGGGTCCGCCAGAGCATGCAGCGGCCGAAGTACCGTCACGGCTGCGAGGGGGAGTCCTGCGGGAAGAAGCACGCCGGCCGCTGCCCGGAGCGGATTCGCACGAACCAGCAGGCCGCCCGCACCAAGTCGAAGGCGGGTAAGCGCCTGATCGGCCTGCCCGATCAGCTGATCAAGCTGCTGCGGCTCCACCAGGAGGAGCAGCAGCGGGAACGACTTCAGGCTCGGCAGCTCTGGCGGGACGGCGGGTGGGTTTTCGCCACCGAGACCGGCCAGCCGCTCATCCCGCGCACTGACTGGGACGAGTGGAAGCGCCTGCTTCAGGCCGCTGGGCTCCGGGACGGCCGTCTCCACGACGCCCGCCACACCGCCGGCACGATCCTGCTCATCCTCGGTGTGCCCGAGCGGATCGTCATGGACATCATGGGGTGGTCGAGCACAGCCATGGCCCACCGGTACCAGCACGTGACGAAGCGGGTCCGGCGGGACGTGGCCAAGCAGATCGGCGGACTCATCTGGGAAGCCGTCAGGGACCCGGCCGATGGTGAGTCGGGCACCGACCCGAGCGGCCCGGAGAAGGGCCCCCAGCAGGCCAACTGAGACCACATTTGAGACCACCATGACGAAGGGCCCCGACCGTCACCGGTCGGGGCCCTTCGTTTTTACTGCTCAATGGCGGTAGCGGTGGGATTCGAACCCACGGTGGAGTTGCCCCCACACACGCTTTCGAGGCGTGCTCCTTTGGCCGCTCGGACACGCTACCGAGGGGAACTCTACCGGATCGGCGGGAGCGGACGAAATCCGTGTCCGCGGAGCGCTCAGCGCTGGGTGTCGAAGAAGGCCCGCAGCTGTGCGGTGCACTCCTCGGCGAGCACGCCCGGGATCACCTCGGGGCGGTGGTTGAGGCGGTTGTCGCGCAGCACGTCGAAGAGCGAACCGGCCGCGCCGGCCTTCGGGTCGAGGGCGCCGTAGACCACCCGGTCCAGCCGGGACAGCACGATCGCGCCGGCGCACATGGTGCACGGCTCCAGCGTCACGACCAGCGTGCAGCCGCCGAGCCGCCACTCGCCGACGGCGCTCGCCGCCTGACGGATCGCCACCACCTCGGCGTGGCCGGTCGGGTCGCCGACCGCCTCGCGCACGTTGTGGCCGCGCCCCA
Organism: Kitasatospora sp. NPDC059646; assembly: GCF_042734615.1. NCBI lineage: Bacteria > Bacillati > Actinomycetota > Actinomycetes > Kitasatosporales > Streptomycetaceae > Kitasatospora > Kitasatospora sp. NPDC059646. The sequence continues at coordinate 50,877 of NZ_JBHWDS010000016.1, read as the reverse complement.
GCACCGCGCCGTCCGGCCCGAGGACGAGCGCCCCGACCGGGACGTCACCGGTCGCGGTGGCCAGAGCCGCCTCGTCGATGGCGAGGCGCATCCGGTCCCGCCACCGGTCGCGGACCGGGTCGGGGCGCTCGGGGGCGGGCAGCGGGGCGATCCGCGGCCGTTCGCCCAGGGTGCTGGAGAGGGAGGGGACGGGCTGCATGGTTCCCAGTGTCGGGCACCGGGCCCGCCGCTACCGAACGGCCTCCAGGACCTCGCCGCAGCCGAGCGCCTCGGCGATCTCGCCGAGTGCGTCGCCGGGGGCCGCGCCCTCGCCGGCCAGTTCGAGCAGGGCGCTCGCGCCCATGCCGAACTCGCTCAGCAGCTCGGAGTCCCCGATCGGCCCGACCGGGGTCGCGCCCCGCCCGCCGACCGGCTCGTCGTCGTCCTCGTCCGCGTCGTCGGCCTCGGCGCTCGCGTCGGCGTCCTCGTCGAGTTCGGCCACCAGGCCGTCGAGGTCGTCGAAGTCGGCCTCCCCGTCCTGTTCGATCAGCTCGTCGGTGAGCACCGAGCCGTACGAACTGCGCGCCGCGGCGGCCGCGTCCGAGACGAAGATCCGCGGGTCGTCCTCACCGTCGATGCGCAGGACGGCGAACCAGGCGTCCTCCTGCTCGATGAAGACCAGCACGGTGTCGTCGTCCTCGGCCGTTTCGCGGGCCAGGTCGGTCAGGTCGGCCAGGGTCTCTACGTCGTCGAGTTCGGTCTCGCTCACATCCCACCCGGCACCGGTGCGAGCAAGCACTGCAGCGAAGTACGCCACCAGGGACACTCCCAAGATTGGTCTCGGCTGTCGGCGATCTCGGGCGGGTGCGGTCCGGCCGCCCCCGCGCCAGAAGGCGGCCCGCTGTTCGGACCGTCCCACCGCATCGTGACAGAAAGGCCGCCGCTGCGGGGGGTGTTCGGCAGCGCGTCTTCGCAGGTCGTGTCGGAATGGCCGGCTTCCGGCCGGTCCGGGCGTGGATCTTGCCCCTCGAACGCCCCCGGGCGGGGGGCGGACGGGGGCTCACGGGGCGCAACTCCGGTGCGGGGCGCGGCCCCGGGCGGCTCAGATCCGGAAGGTTCGCATCCGCAACGCCTCGCGCATGCGGCGCTCCTTGGTGCGTCTGGGCTGCACCCGGGCGCGCAGTTCGCGGGCCTCGGCCAGCTCACGGAGGAACACGGCCCGGCGCTTGCGCCGTTCCGCGTCCGTCTCCTCGTCGGTCTGGGCGGCCGTCTCCTCGACGGCCGCTGACTCAGGACGGGCCTCGTCTGTCGAGCCGGACCCGCCCGCGCCGGCGGTCGATGCCCGCGTCGGGTTGCTCTTCATAGGTTCCGACTTTCCCAGATGTCACCCTCCGATACCACAGGAGCGGCCGGGAATCGCTGATTCCACAGGACTCCGGCCTGGTCACGGCAGGTCGGTGCGAACCGTGCAAGTCGTACACATGTGCCGATGGCCGTTATCGTCGTTGTCATGCGTCTCCACGTCGTCGACCACCCGCTGGTCGCCCACAAGCTGTCCACCCTGCGCGACGAGCGCACGGACTCGCCGACCTTCCGGCGGCTCACCGACGAACTGGTGACCCTGCTCGCGTACGAGGCGACCAGGGACGTCCGCACCGAAACGGTCGAGATCACCACCCCGGTCGCCGTCACCCAGGGCACCCGGCTCTCCTACCCGCGCCCGCTGGTGGTCCCGATCCTGCGGGCCGGCCTCGGCATGCTCGACGGCATGACCCGGCTGCTGCCCACCGCCGAGGTCGGCTTCCTCGGCATGGTCCGCAACGAGGAGACCCTGGAGGCCTCCACCTACGCGACCCGGATGCCGGACGACCTCTCCGGCCGGCAGGTCTACGTCCTCGACCCGATGCTCGCCACCGGCGGCACCCTGGTCGCGGCGATCCGGATGCTGATCGAGCGCGGTGCCACCGACGTCACCGCCGTGGTGCTGCTCGCCTCGCCCGAGGGCGTCGCCGTGATGGAGCGCGAGCTCGCCGGCCAGCCCGTCACCGTGGTGACCGCCGCCGTGGACGAGCGCCTCAACGAGCACGGCTACATCGTCCCGGGCCTCGGCGACGCGGGCGACCGCCTGTACGGCACGGCCGGCTGAGCGTCCTCCGCACGGTTCCAAACGTAGAGATCCGGCCGGAAACGGGGCCTCCGTTTCCGGCCGGATCTCTGTTGTCCCGGCCCGCTCAGCAGTGGCCGGGCTCCGGGCTGGGCGACGGCTTGGTGAGCTCGGCGAGCGTGGCGGCGGCCTGGGTCGGGTCGGCCAGCGCGGTGAAGGCGTCGCCGATGACGAAGTCCACGGACGCGTCGGTGCGGGCGTCCTCCGTGCTGGTGGCGGACGCCACCTGGGAGACCAGCAGGGTGGCCGCGCCCAGCCCGCCCGGACCGCTCAGCACCTGGGCGGTGCCGGGGACCTTCTTGTCCAGCGCGGACGGCGCGTTGCCGACCGTGCCCACCTGGAAGCCGCGCTTGCGCAGCTCGTCGGCGGTGTGGGCGGCCAGACCGCTCTTGCCGGTGGCGTTGAGGACGTTCACGGTCACGGCGCCCGGCTGCGGCACGGCGGTGTTGCGCGCGGCCGGGGCGGCCCCGCCCGCGGCGGGGGAGCCGCCGGCCGAGGGGGACGCGGAGCCGTCCGGGGCGGCCAGCGGCTTCCCGGACGGGGTGGCGCAGGCCTGCGCGGCGGCGTGGTTGTCCTTGCCGGTGAACACCCCGTAGAGCTGGACCCCGCCGACCGAGACCAGGCCGAGGGCGAGGACGCCGCCGACGGCGACGGCGACCTTGCGGCCGCGGCGGGACGGACGCCCGAGGCGGGGGTAGCTGTTGCCGGTGATCCGGTACTGCTTCCCCTTCAACCCCCGGGGAGTCAACATGCTCATGATCTGTCTCCCCATAGGTGCCAGGGTGGGGTGCCGGTGACCGCAGCGCGGCCGTGGAAGAGGGCCGCGTGCACCGCGGTAGTCAGCAGACTAATCCGACAACAGCGGCGCAGGTACTGGATGATCATCATCCGGGGGACGACGGCACTCGAAAGGACGTACCGGCACCGACCATCGGTTGCAGCCGACGGCGGATGACGGTCCGTCAGTCCATCTCCAGCACGCGGGCGTGCAGGACCTGCCGCTGCTGCAGGGCGGCCCGCACGGCACGGTGCAGCCCGTCCTCCAGGTACAGGTCCCCGCGCCACTTCACCACGTGGGCGAAGAGGTCCCCGTAGAAGGTGGAGTCCTCCGCGAGGAGGGTCTCCAGGTCCAACTGGCCCTTGGTGGTCACCAACTGGTCGAGCCGCACCGGACGCGGCGCGACGTCCGCCCACTGGCGGGTGCTGGTCCGGCCGTGATCCGGGTACGGCCGCCCGTTACCGATGCGCTTGAAGATCACACGGAAAGCCTACCGTTTGGGGCATGGCGGGCGCAGCAAGCGGGACCAACGGTGCGTTGAACGGACGCGGGGCAATGCGGGCTATTTCATAGGAAATGTTGTCATTTCACCGTTCAGTCGGGGAGATCCGAGACATGACCGCTGACACCGAACCCGCCGCCCTGCCCGAACCGGTCGCCCGGATCGCCGCCGGCTACGCCTTCACCGGACCGGCCCTCGAACTCGGCGCGGTCCTCCACGACGGCGCCGCCTTCCCCGCCGCACAGGTGCGCGTCCCGTTGGGCGTGCTGAACCGGCACGGCCTGGTCGCCGGCGCGACCGGCACCGGGAAGACCAAGACCCTCCAGCTGATCGCCGAACAGCTCTCCGCCGCCGGGGTGCCGGTCTTCCTCGCCGACATCAAGGGCGACGTGTCCGGAATCGCCGCGCCCGGCGCGGGCGGCGAGAAGCTCACCGCCCGCGCCGCGGAGGTCGGGCAGGACTGGACCGCGGCCGGCTGCCCGGCCGAGTTCCTCTCGCTCGGCGGCCAGGGCGCCGGCACCCCCGTCCGGGCCACCGTCACCAGCTTCGGGCCGCTGCTGCTGGCGAAGGTGCTGGAACTGAACGAGACCCAGGAGGCCTCGCTCTCGCTGGTGTTCTCCTACGCGGACCGGCACGGCCTGGAGCTGTACGACCTGAAGGACCTGAGCGCCGTCATCTCCTTCCTCACCTCGCCGGAGGGCAAGGAGGAGCTGAAGGGCATCGGCGGGCTGTCCGCCGCCACCGCCGGGGTGATCCTGCGCTCGCTGACCGTGCTGGAGAACCAGGGCGCCGCGGCGTTCTTCGGCGAGCCCGAGTTCGACACCTCCGACCTGCTGCGCACCGCCGACGACGGGCGCGGCGTGGTGTCGGTGCTCGAACTCCCGGCGGTGCAGGACCGGCCGCGGCTGTTCTCCACCTTCCTGATGTGGCTGCTCGCCGACCTGTACCAGCACCTGCCGGAGGTCGGCGACCTGGACCGGCCGAAGCTGGTGTTCTTCTTCGACGAGGCGCACCTGCTGTTCAAGGGCGCGTCGAAGGCGTTCCAGGAGGCGATCACCCAGACCGTCCGGCTGATCCGCTCCAAGGGCGTCGGCATCTTCTTCGTCACCCAGACCCCGAAGGACGTCCCGGCGGACGTGCTGGCGCAGCTCGGCAACCGGGTCCAGCACGCGCTGCGGGCGTACACGCCGGACGACGCGAAGGCGCTCAGGGCGACGGTGTCGACGTTCCCCCGCTCCGCGTACGACCTGGCGGCCGTGCTCACCGGGCTGGGCACCGGGGAGGCGGTGGTGACGGTGCTCTCGGAGAAGGGGGCGCCGACGCCGGTCGCGGCGACCCGGCTGCGGGCGCCGCGGTCGTTGATGGGGCCGCTGCCGGAGGGGGAGCTGGCGGCGGCGGTGGCGGCCTCGGGGCTGAACCCGAAGTACCGGGAGGCGATCGACCGGCAGTCGGCCTACGAGAAGCTCACGGCCGCCCGGCCGGAGCCCGAGCCGGTGCCCGCGCACGTGCCGGAACCGGAAGCGGAGCCGGAGCGGAGGGAGAAGGACAAGGACAAGGACAAGGACGAGGACGAGGGGATGCTGGGGTCGTTGCTGAACAGTGCGGCGTTGAAGTCGTTCGCGCGGTCGGCGGGGACGCAGTTGGGGCGGGAGATCAGCCGGAGCCTGTTCGGGACGGCGAAGCGGCGGCGCTGAGTCCTGTCGGTGGGGCGCGAGCACCTGCACGTCACCGTCCAGCGCCGCGCTCCTCCCGACCGTCGCCTTCCCGCTCCGCGCAGTTCCCCGAGCCGCTGAGCGCCTCAGCGCAGCGCGGCGCCGATCCGGTCCAGGGAGGTGAGGCGCATCAGGCCGTAGTTGTAGAACTCGACCTCGGGGACGCCGAGTTCGCGGAGGGTGCTGATCTTGGCGGTGAGGTTGGCGGGGCCGTCGCAGTCGGAGGACATGGGGCGGAGGATGACGGCCAGGTTCTGGGGGCGGACGCCGTGGAGGGCGAAGGCGGCGACCTTCTCGCGGACCTCCTCGGGAGTCTTCGCGTAGCCGAGGGTCTCGATCCGGTGGGCGGCGCCGGCGAGGGCGGGGAGGTCGATGCCGGAGAGCCAGCCGGTGCCCGGGCCGCCGCCGTCCATGAAGGTGAGGCGCATGCCGTGGGCGGCGGCGGTGGCGGCGAGTTCGGCGGTCAGGGTGGTGACGGTACGGGCGGCGGCGTCGACGTAGGCGGCGAGCGCGCCGCCGGCGAGCCGGTCGAGGGGGGCGGGGGTGAGGGCGCGGGTCTCGTCGGCGAGGCGGGCGCGCAGTTCGGTGCGGACGGTGTCGCGGACGTGCTCGGCGGGGACGCCCGCGGCGGTGGCGGCGGCCAGGCAGTGCGGGCAGAAACAGAGGGACAGCAGCGCCTCGGTGACGGGGCCGAGCTGTTCGAAGTAGCGCTCGTGGTGGTAGCCGTGGGCCAGGCCGTGGAAGTGCAGGGACTCGGCGCGGATCGCGTCGACGCCGTAGCGGGCGAGTTCTTCCACCAGGGTGTGGCAGTACTCGCGGACCTCGGGGTTGGCGGGGCAGAGTTCGGTGAGGTGGCGGTCGCCGAAGGCGTTCGCGGGAGCGCAGTCCGGGTGGACGAAGCCGAGCCGGTCGTTGTGGCAGAACACCGTCCAGGCATGGAGCTTGAGGCCGCGGCGGCGGGTCTCCTCGGCGGCCTCGGCGAACGGGTCGCGGGTGCCGATGGCGGTCGAGGGGAGCGGGGCGAGGCGCCGGCCGGCCCAGCGGGCGGGGTCGGGGCGGAAGTAGGCGGCGCCGGGTTCGAGGTAGCGCAGCACGCGGTGCGGATTGTGCGGGAAGACGTCGCGGGCCTCGTGGTAGACGGAGGCGAGCGTGACGCCGCCGACGCCCGCCCGGTCGGTAAGGTTGCCGAAGAAGGTGTCGGCCCCTTCGTCGAGCAGGTCGGTGGCGAAGGCGAGGACGGACGTCTCCACGGGGCAACTCCGGAGAAGGAAGTACGGGGAGTGACCACGCTAACCGCGCCTTCCCGTATTGGTCTATACCTGGTTGGGTGAGGGGAGCGGCGCGATGGCGGTCTACCGGGGCTTCGACCAGCGGGAACTCGATCGGGAGTACTCGCCGAGCAGCCGGGTGGAGGATTTCGACGCGGAGCTCGCCGCGTACGCCCGGGAGAGCGGTCGGGCCTACCGCGAGCTGCCCGGGCAGCGGGAGCTGCGGTACGGGGCGGACGGGCCGGAGCTGATCGACTTCTTCCCGGCCGGGCCCGGCGCGCCGCTGCACGTGTTCGTGCACGGCGGCTTCTGGCAGGAGCTGGGCAAGGAGGACTCGGTCTTCCCCGCGCTGGACTTCGTCGCCCGGGGCACCGCTTACGCCGCCGTCGGCTACGGGCTGGCGCCCGCGTGGACGGTGGAGCAGATCGCCCGACAGGCCACCGAGGCGGTGGTGTGGCTGGTCGAGCACGCCGCCGAGCTGGGCGTCGACCCGCAGCGGATCGTGCTGAGCGGCAGCTCGGCGGGCGCGCACCTGGCGGCCACCGCGCTGCTGGACGCGCGACTGAAGGGGCGGATCGCCGGCGCGGCACTGCTCAGCGGCGTGTACGACCTGGAACCGGTGGCGCTGAGCTACGTCAACCAGCCGCTCGGCCTGGACGCGGAACGGGCCCGCCGGCTCAGCCCGCTGTTCGCCGACCTGGCGGGGCTGCCGCCGCTGGTGCTCGCGCTGGGCGAGTACGAGACCGGCGAGTTCGCCCGCCAGCAGGCCGACTTCGCGCACGCCGCCCGGGACGCCGGGGTGGCCGTGCGGGAACTGCTGATCGGCGGCCGCAACCACTTCGACCTGGTCTTCGACCTCGGCCGCACCGACACGGTGCTCGGCGCGGCCGTCGAGGCGCTGGGCCGCGGCTGACGCTCCGTAGACTGCCCGGCGTACCCGAACCGCCTGTGAGAGGACACCGATGACCGGACGCATTCCGCTCCCGTACGACTTCCTGCCGCCGGTGGCGAGGTTCCAGCTGCGCAGCGACGACCTGGTGGACGGCGGGACCATGCCGGACGCGCACGTGCACGCGGCGGGGAACCAGTCGCCGCAGCTGTCCTGGTCGGGCTTCCCGGCCGGGACCCGCTCGTTCGCGGTCACCTGCTACGACCCGGACGCGCCGACCGCGGCCGGCTGGTGGCACTGGCTGGCCGTCGACCTGCCGGCCACCACCACCGAACTGCCGCGCGGCGCTGGGTCGGACGACGGCGGGCTGCCCGGCGGGGCGTTCCACGTCCGCACCGACTTCCCCGGCCACCGGTACGACGGCGCGGCCCCGCCGCCCGGGCCGGCGCACCGCTACGTGTTCGTGGTGCACGCGCTCGACGTGGAGCACCTCGGCGTCGACCGCGACACCCCCGCCGCGCAGGTCGGCTTCCAGCTGACCGCGCACGCGCTGGGCCGGGCGCTGCTCACCGTGGACTACCGGTCCGCACCGTGACGGAGCGTCAGGCCAGGATCTGGCGGAGGAAGGACTCCAGGTTGGCGACCGTCCGGGCGATCTGGTCCTCCAGCGGGAGCGACTCGTTCGGGCGGCTGACCGTGGCCGGGCGGCGGATGCCGCGCACGTACAGCGAGCAGGCCAGGTCGGCGCAGAGGTAGGTGCCGACCGAATTGCCCTCGCGGCCGCGGACGCCGGCCCGCGGGGCGGTGAGCAGCGAGACGCCGCTGCCCTGGTGGGCGGTGATGCACACCGAGCAGACGTTGGTGCGGGTCAGGCTGCGCCGGACGTTCGGCGAGCGGAGCGTCACCCCCACCAGGGCGCCGTCGAGCTCGGCGACCAGGTACGCCCGGTCCGGGGCGCCGAGGTCCCGCCAGCCGAGGAAGTCCAGGTCGTCCCACCGCTGTTCGGCGAGTTCGCGCGGGACGGGAAGCCGCTTGGCCTCGCCCTTCGAGCAGTTGACGAAGGACGCGCGGATCTCGGGCTCGGTCAGGGCACGCATGCCTCCGACGCTAGCGGGACGGCGGACGGGTGTCGTCCGATTTTTCCGGCGATGTCAGCCCTTGGCCTTCGCCGCGCGCTTGGCCTCCTGCTTGGTGGCGCGGACCTTCAGCAGCGACTCGGGGCCGGTGATGTCGGCGACCGAGCGGTGGCAGCCCTCCTCGCCGTACGCGCCCGCGGCCTCCCGCCAGCCGGCCGGGCGGACGCCGTACTGCTTGCCGAGCAGCGCCAGGAAGATCTGCGCCTTCTGCACGCCGAAGCCGGGCAGCGCCTTCAGCCGGGCCAGCAGGTCCTTGCCGGTGGGGGCGTCGCGCCAGACCGCCTCGGCGTCGCCGTCGTAGTGCTCGACCAGGTAGGCGCACAGCTGCTGGACGCGCTTGGCCATCGAGCCGGGGAAGCGGTGCACGGCGGGCTTCTCGGCGAACAGGGCGGCGAAGGCCTCCGGGTCGGCGGCGGCGATGGCGTGCGCGTCCAGGTCGTCCGCGCCCATGCGCTGCGCGATGACCAGCGGGCCGCTGAACGCCTTCTCCATCGGCACCTGCTGGTCCAGCAGCATGCCGGTGAGCGCGGCCAGCGGGCTGCGGCCGAGCAGTGCGTCGGCGTCGTCCTGCTGGGCGAGGTGGACGGTGACAGCCATGGCGGCCTCCAGAGGTCGGGATGCCCATCCTGGCAGCCGCGGTTCGGCGGCGCGTCCCGCAACACACTATTGGCCGGGCGGGCCACACTGGAGCAATGACCCAACAGCGGCGGTTGATCGTGCTGCGGCACGCCAAGGCGGACTGGCCGGACGTTCCGGACGAGCTGCGCCCGCTGGCCGAGCGCGGCCGGGCCGATGCGGTGGCGGCGGGCCGCTGGCTGGCCGCGCACGGGCTGGTGCCGGACCGGGTGCTCTGCTCGACGGCGGTGCGCACCCGGCAGACCTGGGAGTTGGCGGAGCAGGAGCTCGGCGGGGCGCCCGAGCTCGTCCTGGAGCCCCGGGCGTACCGTGCCGGGGCGGACGAACTGTTCGACCTGCTGCGGGAGTTGCCGCCGGTGGTGCACACCGTGATGCTGGTCGGGCACCGGCCGGAGGTGCAGGAGCTGGTGCTGGCGCTGGCCGGGGGGCGGGAGAGCGAGCCGTTGGAGCGGTTGCGGGAGAAGTTCGCCACCGCCGGGATCGCGGTGCTGGAGGTGCCCGGGGAGTGGAGCCAACTCGTCCCTCGTTGTGCCGAGTTGACCGAATATGCGGTGCCGCGCGGGTGAGCTCCCGGGCGTGATAGGCATGGGGCATGCGTTTCGACTCCGTGCCCAAGCCGCCCGCCGTGGCCGTCCGCCCGCGTGACGAGCGCGGCTACCCGGTGCCCGCGATCACCCCGTGGGAGGACGGGCACCCGCAGTTCGGCCTGACCGACTACGAGCGGTCCGCCACCTGCGCCCGGGAGCGGCTGTGCTCGGTGTGCAACACGCTGATGCCGCGCGGGCCGGTGTGGCGGGTGGTCGGCGGGGAGGAGGCGGCCGCGATCGGCGAGGCGCTGGCGGCCGGCCGGCCGTACCGGAACATGGCGCCCACCATGGAGGCGCCCGGCCACCGGGCCTGCATGCTGTACGCGACGATGGTCTGCCCCTACCTGGGCCGCCCGAACGCCCGCCGGCACCTGACGGCCGATCAGGAGGGCGCCCCGGACGACCTGACCGCGCACGTGGTGCGCGGGGCCGCCCGGGGCGAGCTGGGCGCCGTGGTGGGCTTCGTCGACTACGAGTTCGCGATCACTCCCAGCCGGGTGCTGTTCCGCTTCATCGAGCCGATGGAGTGGCTGCCGCACGACCTGGCGGACCAGCAACTCCCGAACCTTCAGGAGGAGTTGGCCCGGATGGCTCAGGAGCGGTAGGCGGGCAGCCCGACGGTGTCGGTGATCTTGTCGGGCTTTCCGCCCTTGGCGGGGACGGTGTAGATGCCGTCCGGGCCGCGGAACGCGACGGTCTTGCCGTCGTGCGAGATGACCGGCTCGGTGTAGTCGACCGAGGCGTCCGGCGTCAGGTCGGTCTCCTTGCTGCCCTGCTCGGACGCCTTGGCGAAGATGTGGGCGTGGCCGCTGACCGAGCGGACGAACACCACCTCGCCGTCGTCGGAGATCGCCGGCTGCGAGCCCTTGGTGATGACGCCGCCGTTGGTCCGGCCGATCACGTCGTGGAAGTAGACCTGTCCGTCGTTCTTGTTGGCGTACACCGTCATGCCCGCCGGGCCGGCCGAGTTCGGCCACTGGTTGCCGGTGTCCGGGAGCGGCTTCTGGGACTCGGAGTCGCCGACGTGCAGCGGTTCGGGCTTGGCGTTGGCCTTCGCCTCGACCGACAGCAGCTTCAGCGCCTTCTTGTCGTCGGCGGTGAACAGCAGGTAGGTGCCCGCGCCGTGCGGCTCGTCCGGACCGTAGACCTGCCAGGTCGGGTGGGACCAGGTGGTGCCGGACGGCGCCTTGGCGATGACCGTCTTGTGGCTGCCGTCGGGGTCGGAGGTCTGCAGGTTGCCGCTGCCGTCGATGAACGCGGCGTGCTTGCCGTCGGGCGACCAGGCGAGGTCGCGGACGACGGTGCCGAAGTCGACGGACTTGCCGTCCATCAGGACGGTGCTGGTGCCGGTGCTGACGGTCAGCTTGGTGCCCGCGGTCCTGTTCAGCGTGCCGCCGCCCTTGGCGGGCGAGGACTCCCCGGCCGGGCTGCTCGGCTTGTCGGCGGCCGGGCTGTCGGCGGCCTTGCTCGGCGCGGCGGTCCCGGTGTCCCCCTCCGGGTCGCAGGCGGTCAGCAGCAGCGCCGACCCGGTGGTGACCAGGGCCACCAGCAGGGCGGCGGCGGACCGGCGCAGACGGATGCGTTCGCTCATCAACGATTCCCCCATGAACGGATCACTGTGCGGCGCCGACCCGGTCGGGACCGGGGCGGCGCCGCCGGGCAGATGCCTCGTAAACATCTTGTCAGTCACGCCGGCAGCCCGGACGGCGGGGGCCGTACGCGCTGTCGGAGCGTCAGTTCCAGTTCCCGCGTGCCGAATGCGCGAACCGGGACGATGCGGATGTCAGGAGCGGAAGGCGGGCAGGCCGACCGTGTCGGTGATCCGCTCCGGCTTCCCGCCCCGGGTGGGGACGGTGTAGATGCCGTCCGGGCCGCGGAACGCGACGGTCCTGCCGTCGTGCGAGATGACCGGCTCGGTGTAGTCGACCGCCGCGTCCGGGGTGAGGTCGCGCTCCTGGTGGCTGTCGTCGTTGGTGCGCTCGAAGATGTGGTCGTGCCCGCCGACGGAGCGGACGAAGACCAGGTCGCCCTCGTCGTCGGCGGCCGGCTGCGAGCCCTTGGTCGTGACGCCGCCCTGCTGCCGCAGGTAGTCGTCCCGGTGGTACACCTGGCCGTCGTCCTTGTTCGCGTAGACGATCGAGCCGTGCGCGCCGGTCGAGCCGGGCCACTGGTTGCCGGTCGCCGGCGGCACCTTGGGGTTGTCGTCGCTGTACGGGTTCAGGGCGAGCACGGCCGGGGTGGCGCCGGCCTTCGCGGGGACGGACAGCAGCCGCAGCACACCCTTGTCGTCGGCGGCGAAGACGATGTTGGTGCGGCCCTTGTCGTACTGGTCGGGGGTGGTGACCTGCCAGGTCGGGTGGGACCAAGTGACGCCGGCGGGCGCCTTGGCGATGACCGTCTTGTGGCTGCCGTCGGGGTCGGAGGTCTGCAGGTTGCCGCTGCCGTCGATGAACGCGGCGTGCTTGCCGTCGGGGGACCAGGCGAGGTCGCGGACGACGGTGCCGAAGTCGACGGACTTGCCGTCCATCAGGACCGTGCTGGTACCGGTGCTGACGGTCAGTCCGGTGCCGGCGGTCCGGTTGAGGGTGCCGCCGTTCCTGCTGGCGGACGGAGCGGCCTCGGACGGCTCGGCGGTGCTGCCGGAGGAGGCCGACGCGGTGGCGGCGGGGGAGCCGGTGGTACCGGTGGCGCTGTCGGTGCCGTCCGGGTCGCAGGCGGTGAGCAGCAGGGCCGAGCCGGCGGTGATCGCGGAGACGAGGGCGACGGCGGCGGAGCGGCGGAGGCGGGCGCGCGCGGACATGGATGGTTCCCCCCTGGAACGGTGGACGGGGCGGGTGGCGCCCCGGGCGACGGCTCCAGCCTGGCAGGCGCACGTCCGTGCCCGGTGCGTGCCCTGTCACCGCCGTGCAACAGGCCTCACCGGCTTGCTCGGTGGGCGAACTGACGGCCCGACAGCAGCGGGCCCGCCCGGCGGGTGCCGGACGGGCCGCGGGGTGCCGGCACGCAGGGGCGTCAGGAGCGGAAGGCGGGCAGGCCGACCGTGTCGGAGACCTTCTGCGGCTTCCCGCCCCGGGTCGGAGCGGTGTAGATGCCGTCCGGGCCGCGGAACGCGACGGTCCTGCCGTCGTGCGAGATCACCGGCTCGGTGAAGTCCACGACGGCGCCGGGCGTCAGGTCCTGCACGTCCGGGTTCGCCTGGTTGAGGTGGGAGGCGAAGATGTGGCTGTGCCCGTCGACCGAGCGGACGAAGACCAGGTCGCCCTCGTCGTCGGCGGCCGGCTGCGAGCCCTTGGTGACGGGGCCGCCGTTCTGCCGCAGGTAGTCGTCCCGCAGGTAGACCTGGCCGTCGTCCTTGTTCGCGTACACGATCCGACCGTGCGCGCCGGTCGAGCTCGGCCACCGGTTGCCGGTCGTCGGCGGCAGCTTGGGGTTCTCGTCGCTGTACGGGTTCAGGCTGATCACGTCCGGGGTGGCGCCGGCCTGGGCCGGGAGGCGGAGCAGGCGCAGCGTGCCGTGGTCGTCGGCGGTGAAGATCAGGTTGGTGCGGCCCTTGTCGAACTGGTCGGGGGTGGTGACCTGCCAGGTCGGGTGGGACCAGGTGACGCCGGTGGGGGCCTTGGCGATCAGCACCTTGTGGCTGCCGTCCGGGTTCGAGGTCTGCAGGTTGCCGGCGCCGTCGATGAACGCGGCGTGCTTGCCGTCGGGGGACCAGGCGAGGTCGCGGACCACGGTGCCGAAGTCGACGGTCCTGCCGTCCATCACCACGTACCGGGTGCCGTTGCTGATGGTCAGCCCGGTGCCCTTGGTGAGGTTCAGCGCGGCCTCGGTCGGGGTGGCGGTCGGCCGGTCGGCCGGGGCGGAGGCGGGGCTGCTCGGCGTGGCCGGGGCGGACGCCGGGGCGGACGGCGTGCCGGAGCTGCTCGCGGACGCCGAGGGCGTGGCGGAGCCGGGGGCGGACGGGGAGCCGGTGGTGCCGGCCGGCGCCGCGCTGCCGGGCTTCGGGGCGGTCGCCTGGGCCGACGGGTCGCAGGCGGTGAGCAGCAGGGCCGAGCCGGCGGTGATCGCGGAGACGAGGGCGACGGCGGCGGAGCGGCGGAGGCGGGCGCGCGCGGACATGGATGGTTCCCCCCTGGAACGGTGGTCGACGGTTTCCGCCCGGCTCGCGCTCTGCGCTGTCGTTCGGGCGACAACAGAAGATTCGCAGCCGCATGACCTCGATCCGTGCGTGCACTGTCACTGCCGTGCAACAGGCGTTCGGCCTGCTGTCCGGCGGCTCCTGACGGCCCGTCCGACCGGCTGGCCGGGCGGGCCCGGTGGGGTCGCCGCGCGCGTCGTCGGGCAACTGTCACGGTCGGTGGCTAGCGTGGCAGGCGCACGCGGTTCTGTCCGGGGCCCGGCCCCGGATCCCCGACAGCGGACGGAGATGCACCATGGCTGCGCAACCCGAAGGCACCCCGGTCTGGGCGGACGCGATGTTCACCGACCTGGAGGGCGCCAAGTCCTTCTACGGCGAGGTGCTGGGCTGGACGTTCGGCGAATCCTCGACCGAGTACGGCAACTACACGCAGGCGTACCGGGACGGCAAGGCGGTGGCCGCGATCGTCCCGCCGATGCCGGGGCAGGGTCCGGGCCAGTCCGCCTGGGTGCTCTACCTGGCCTCGCTGGACGTCAACGCCACCGCGGAGCGGATCCGGGAGGCCGGCGGCGCGCTGCTGCTGGAGCCGATGCAGGTCGGCACGTTCGGCTCGATGGCGATCGCCAAGGACCCGGCCGGCGTGGTGTTCGGCATCTGGCAGGGCGGCGACCACACCGGCTTCGAACTGCGCGACGCGCCCGGCAGCTACGGCTGGGCGGAGGTGTTCACCCGGGACACCGCCGCCGCCAACGCCTTCTTCCCGAAGGTGTTCTCGTACAAGGTGCGGAAGCTGGTGGACGACAACGTCGACTACAGCGTCTTCCACCTCGCGGACACGCCGGTGCTCGGCTCGATGGGAATGACGCCCCAGGTGCCCGCGGAGGTGCAGTCGTTCATCAGCGTGTACTTCGTGGTGGACGGCTGCGACGCCGCGGCGGAGCGGGTCGCCAAGGCCGGCGGACAGCTGGTGTTCGGGCCGATCACCACCCCGTTCGGGCGGTTCGCGTCCTTCGTGGACCCGCAGGGCGCGGCGTTCTCGCTGATCGACCCGGCCGCGGCGGAGGGCGAACCGCCGGCCACGGTGGAGGTGGCCTGAGCCGATGGTCACCCCGCTCCCCGAGCTGACCGGCGAACGCGCCGACCTGCTGGCCGCGTTGGACAAGCACCGCGGCTTCCTGCGCTACACCGTGCGCGGTCTGACGGACGATCAGGCGCAGCAGCACCTCACCGTCAGCGCGCTCACCCTCGGCGGGCTGATCAAGCACGTCGCCGGCGTCGAGGAGCGCTGGATGCGGTTCGCCGTCGGCGGCGCGGAGGCGATGCGCGCCGAGGGCGCGCCGGACGACGCGGAGGCCTGGGCGAACCAGTTCCGGATGCTGCCCGGCGAGACCCTGGACGTCCTGCTGGAGCGCTACCGGGCCGTCGCCGAGCACACCGACAACCTGGTCGCCACGCTCGACCTGGACACCGCCCACCCGCTGCCGTCCTCGCCCTGGTTCGAACCCGGCGCGACCTGGACGGTGCGCCGGGTGCTGCTGCACGTCATCGCCGAGACCTCGCAGCACGCCGGCCACGCCGACATCCTCCGCGAGACCCTGGACGGCCAGCGCACCATGGGCTGAACCGGTGGACCGACGGCCGGGCGGGCACGCCGTCCAGTGCCGGCCGCCGCCTCAGTCGGCGACGTGGAGGACCAACTTGCCCTGCAGGTGGCCCTGTTCGGCACGACGGTGGGCGGCGGCGGCCTCGGCGAGCGGGAACACGCCGGCGACGGCGACGCGGACGGCGCCGGCGGCCACCAGGGCGTCGAGCGCGGCGAGGCCGGCGCCGTCGGAACGGACCTGCCAGGTGCGCTCCTCGACGGCCAGGCCGAGTTCGGCGGCCAGGGCGGGGCGGTAGTCGCCGAAGAAGACCGGGGCGACCCGGCCGCCGCGGCGCAGCGCCGGGAGCAGCCGGTGGGCGTCCGGGCCGCCGACGGTGTCGAAGAGCAGGTCGACGTCGCGGACGGCGTCCTCGACCCGGGTGGCGGTGTAGTCGACGAAGCGGTCGACGCCGAGGCCGCGCAGGAACTCCTCGTGCCGCCCGGAGGCGACCGCGATCACCCGGTCGGCGCCGCCGGCCCTGAGGAGCTGCACCGCGAGGTGGCCGACGCCGCCGGCCGCGCCGTTGACCAGCGCGGTGATGCCGGGGGCCGGGCGCAGGTGGGCGAGGTATTGATGGGCGGTCAGGCCGGCCATCGGGAGGGCGGCGCCGGTGAGGTGGTCGAGCTCGGCGGGCAGCCGGGCCAGGTGGCCGGCGGGGGCGACCGCGTACTCGGCGTAACCCGCGCCCCGCCCGGGGAAGTTGACCAGGCCGTGCACGCGGTCGCCGACCTGCCACCGCGGCTCTGCCGAGCCCGCTGTCGCACCCGCCGTCGAACCCTCGGGCAGGCCGTCCGGGGCCGGTCCGAGGGCGGCGACCGTGCCGGAGATGTCGCTGCCCGGGATCAGCGGAAGGGCCCACCGGGGCCGCAACTCGGCCGGGATCGACGGGAAGTTGCGCCGGGTGTACCAGTCGGGCGGGTTGATGCCCGCCGCATGCACCCGGACCAGGACCTCGCCGGGCCCGGGCACCGGCCGCGGCACCCGTTCCCGGACCAGCACCTCCGGCTCGCCGAAGGCGTGCATGCGCACCGCCCACATCGTCCTGTCGTCCACCGAATCTCCCCTCCGCAGGCCGGACGGCACTCCCGTAGAATGCGGAGCACCGCTCCGGAAAGTTGAACGGAGCACTGCTCCGAATGTCAACGACGGGAATCGCCATGGCCGTTGAGCCGACCGCGCGGGCACCGCGCGCGGACGCCCTGCGCAACCGGGACCGACTGCTGGAGACCGCCGCCGAGGTGGTCGCCGAACAGGGCGCGCAGGCCTCGCTGCGCGACGTCGCCCGGCGGGCCGGCGTCGGACTCGGCACCCTCTACCGGCACTTCCCGAACCGGGAGGCCCTGCTGGAGGCCCTGCTCGGCCGACGCTTCGACCGACTGGCGGAGCGCGCCGACGAGCTGGCCGCGGCCGGCGATCCGGGAGAGGCGCTGACCGAGTGGCTGCGGGAGTTCTGCCACGGGGCCGGCGCCTACCAGGGCCTGCCCGAGACGCTGATGGCCACGCTGCGCGACCCGGCCTCGCCGTTGCACGCCCGCTGCACGGCGATGCGGGAGGCCGGGGGCGGGTTGCTGTCCGCCGCGCAGCGGGCCGGGCGGATCCGGCCGGACGTCACCGGCACCGACCTGTTCGCGCTGGCGAACGCCGTCAGCTGGATCGCCGACCAGGCACCGTCGCTGGCCGAGCGGCGCGAGCACCTGTTCCGGCTGGTCGTGGACGGACTGCGGGCCTGACACGGCCCCGGCCGGTGTCGGCGGGCTGTAGCAGATCCGGCCCCTGACGGGGCGTCGGGCGGTGTCGGCGGCCCGTGGCGGACCGGGCGCCTGACGGGGCGTCGGGCCGTGCCGCCGGTCGGCAGGCCCGCGGGCGGCTCGCGGGCCTGCCTGCCACGGCCTCAGTCGGCGGCCAGCACGCTGCGGTAGTAGTCGATCTTGTCGCGCAGGTGGGTGCGCTGGCGTTCCAGCAGGGCGATCCGCTCGTTGACGGCGCTGTCGTGCTTCTCCAGCAGGGCGATCCGGTCGAGCAGGCTGTCCGGGCCCTCGGTGCGGGCGAGTTCCGCGTAGCGGCGCATGTCGGCGATGGGCATGCCGGTGTCGCGCAGGCAGCGCAGGATGCCCAGCCAGGCCAGGTCGTCGGGGCTGAAGCGGCGGTGGCCGCTGGTGGCGCGGGTGATGGCGGTGAGCAGGCCGATGCGCTCGTAGTAGCGCAGGGTGTCCAGGGTGAAGCCCGACCGTTCGGCGGCCTCGGCGGGGGTGAGCAGCTGCTGAGTCGTCACGAAGGCGATTCTGCCCGCCGGTTCGGCCCGGCGCAGCGGAGGAAGCGCTCGCCCCAGGCCGTCATCAGCGCGCCGAGTTCGGGCGGCGACACGATCCGGAAGTCGACGTCCAGCGAGCCGAACGCCATCGCGGGCCAGTCCAGCGAGTCGGAGTTCATCAGGACCCGGGTGCGGTCCGCGTCGACCTCCTCGATCTCCGCCCAGGGGCCGATCCGCTGCCGGACCGCCGCGACGGGCGCGTCCACCAGCACCTCGACCCGGTACTGCCGGGACGGGCCGGACAGGCCGGCGCGGACGAACTCGGCGGCGTCGTCGGCCGGAAGGCCGCGCGGCAGGAAGCGGGCACCGGTCGGCACCGGGGAGGACAGGCGGTCCAGACGGAAGGTGCGCCAGTCCTGCCGGGTGAGGTCGTACGCCACCAGGTACCAGCGGCGGCCGAGCCGGACCAGGTGGTGCGGCTCGGTGTGGCGCTCGCCGGCGCGGCCGTCCGCGGTGCCGTACTGGAAACGCAGCCGCTCGGTGTCGCGGCAGGCCAGCGCGACGGCGGTGAGGACGTCCGGGTCGACCCGGGGCCCGGAGTCGACCCGCCAGGTCGCCGGCACGGTGACGGCGCGCAGCGCGTCCACCCGGCGGCGCAGCCGGGCCGGCATCACCTGCACCACCTTGGCCAGCGCCCGCACCGAGGCCTCGGCGATGCCCTCCACCGCGCCGTCGGCCGCCGCCTGCAGGCCCACGGCCAGGGCGACCGCCTCCTCGTCGTCGATCACCAGCGGCGGCAGCGCCGCACCCGCGGCGAGCTGGTAGCCGCCGTCCACGCCGCGCCGGGCCTCGACCGGGTAGCCGAGCTCGCGCAGCCGGTCGACGTCGCGCCGCAGCGTGCGCGCGGAGACGCCCAGCCGGCCGGAGAGTTCCTCGCCGGGCCAGAAGCGGTGGGACTGGAGCAGGGTGAGCAGCCGCAGGGTGCGGGCACTGGTGTCGGCCATGAATCCGATCCTCCTCCCATTGCGGCCGGAAACTGGCCGCAATGCTCCCTAGAGTGGAACACGAGCGAGGAAGACAACCGCGAAACGGTGCAGAACTCCCTTGGGAGAGAACGCCGTTGACGCCCCAGCGAGAGGCGAGACGATGACCGAGACCACCGAGACCCCCGTCGGCCAGTACCCCAACGCCATCGCCGACGACCGGCTGACCGGCGAGCAGGCCGACCTGCTGGCGACCCTGCGCGCGGCCCGGCACTTCCTGCGGCTGACCGCCCGCGGCCTGGACGACGAGCAGGCCGGGCGCCGCACCACCGTCAGCGAGCTGTGCATCGGCGGCCTGATCAAGCACGTCACCTCGGTGGAGCGGACCTGGGCGGCGTTCATCGAGCTCGGCCCCGCCGCGATGCCGGACTTCGACACCTTCACCGAGGCCGACTACCAGCAGCGCGCCGACGAGTTCCGCCTCCTCCCCGGCGAGACCCTGGCGGGCGTGCTCGCCGCGTACCAGGCCGTGGCCGCCGCCACCGACGAGCTGGTCGCCGGCCTCACCGACCTGAACGCCGGCCACCCGCTGCCGAAGGCCCCCTGGTTCAAGGCCGACGAGAGCTGGTCCGCCCGCCGCACCCTGATCCACATCATCGCCGAGACCAACCAGCACGCCGGCCACGCCGACATCATCCGGGAGTCCCTGGACGGGGCGAAGAGCATGGGCTGACGCCCCAATCATGCCGAGGACCCGCATAACTGACGGTCGGTCAGTCGTGCGGGTCCTCGGCGTTCGGGGGAGAATCTCCGGCATCCGTGCCACATCCGGCGCGCGGTGTCACTCCCGGGACGCAGCCGTGACCTGCGGGTGCGGTGGACCACCGCCGGCGGCGACCCGTCGGTCGTCCTGGTCGTCGGTGGTGCACCGTTCGCCGTGCTGGTCCTCGACCCGACGCCGGGCGGCGACAGGCCACGGCCGTCTGCTGCGTCACCGACCCGGACGGCCGCGTCCGCGCCGGAGCCGTGGCGTGATCCGCGGCGTGACCCGCGGCGTGGCCTCAACCGGGCGGCTGCACAGGGAATCGAGAACAGGGGAGAGCGATGAGACTGACCGTACTGGCCGCCACCGGCGGCATCGGCCGGCACCTGCTGGAGCAGGCGCTGGCGGCCGGGCACGACGTCACGGCGGTGGTCCGCAACCCCGCCAAGCTGGGCGAGCAGCACTGGGCGCGGGTGGTGCGGGCGGACCTGGCGAGCGCCGGGCCCGCGGAGCTGCGGGAGGCCGTGGAGGGAGCGGACGCGGTGCTGTCCGGGCTCGGCGCGGTCGGCAGGGCCGGGATCGGGGTGGCCGAACACGGCACCCGGGCCGTCGTCGAGGCGATGCGGCAGGCCGGGACGCGGCGGCTGGTCGTGGTCAGCGCCGCACCGATCGGCACCGTGCCGTCCCCGGCCCGGCCGCACCCGCCGCGCCACGACCCCGGCGAGGGGCCGGTCATGCGGTACGTGCTGACCCCGGTGGTGAAGCGGGTGCTGCGCGCGCACTACGCCGACCTGGCCCGGATGGAGGACGTGGTGCTCGCCAGCGGCCTGGACTGGACGGTGGTCCGACCGCCCCGCCTCACCGACAAGCCGCTCACCCGCGACTACCGGACCGCCTACGGGCAGAACCTGCGCGGCGGCGGCAGCGTCTCCCGCGCCGACGTCGCGCACTGCATGCTGCGCAGCCTGAGGGAACCGGAGACGGTGGGGCGCATCCTCGGCATCGCCGACTGAGCGGGCATCAGGTCGAGCGCCCGGCGCCACGTCCTGCGGCGCCTCGTCCTGCGGCGCCGCCCGACGGGGCGGCGCGGGGACGCACGGGCCGGTCGGAGGCGGCCGGCCTGCGCCGTCGGGAGTGATCGGGGGCGGCACACCTAGGCTGAGGGGATGTCTGTTCCTCGTCTGCGCCGGGTGGCCGTGCTGGTCCTGGACGGTGCCAAGCCGCTCGACGTCGGGATCCCGGCGCAGGTGTTCTCCACCCGCGCGAGCATGCCGTACGAGGTCCGGGTGTGCGGGGCCGCACCCGGGCTGGTCGCGGGCGGCGACGGGCTGTCGTACCACGTGGCGCACGGGCTGGAGGCGCTGGAGTGGGCGGAGTCGGTGTTCGTGCCCGGCTACCGGCACCCCGACCGGGAGGACCCGCCGGCCGCCGTGGTCGAGGCGCTGTGCGCGGCCCACGCGCGCGGCGCCCGGCTGGCGGCGATCTCCACCGGGGCGTTCGCCCTGGCCGCCACCGGACTGCTGGACGGCCGCCGGGCCACCACGCACTGGCACTACACCCGGGCGCTGGCCGCCAAGTACCCGCGGGTGCGGGTGGACGAGAACGTGCTGTTCGTCGACGAGGGCAGCGTGCTCACCTCGGCGGGCGCGGCGTCCGGCATCGACCTCTGCCTGCACGTGCTGCGCCGCGACCTCGGGGTGGCCGCCTCCAACCACACCGCGCGACGGCTGGTGGCCGCGCCGTACCGCAGCGGCGGCCAGGCGCAGTACGTGCCGCGCAGCGTGCCGGAGCCGATCGGCGAGCGGTTCGCCGCGACCCGGGAGTGGGCGCTGCACCGGCTGGACCAGCCGCTGACCGTCCGGGCGCTGGCCCGGCACGCGGCGGTCTCGCCGCGCACCTTCTCCCGGCGGTTCGTCGAGGACACCGGGTACACGCCGATGCAGTGGGTGCTCCGGGCCCGCGTCGACCTGGCCCGTGAGCTGCTGGAACGCTCCGAGCGGAGCGTCGAGCGGATCGCCGCCGAGACCGGGCTCGGTACCGGCGCCAACCTGCGCACGCACTTCCAGCAGATCCTCGGCACGACGCCCAGTGACTACCGGCGGACCTTCGCCAAGGGCGAGTGAAGGCGCTCCGCGGAGGCAAGGAAAGCAGTTTCCACACCTGTGTTGAAAGCGCTTTCCGGTCGCGGCCGACGGCTGGCACGATCCTTGCGAACCATGGCACGGTCGCCACTGCCACCGGCCGGGCGGGCGAGCGAAAGTGGAGGAGTCCACCCCGCACAGAAGGGCACCACCCATGACCCGCATCGCCGTCAACGGATTCGGCCGCATCGGACGCAACGTGCTGCGCGCCCTGCTGGAGCGCGACAGCAAGCTGGAGGTCGTCGCCGTCAACGACCTGACCGAGCCGACCGCCCTGGGCCGGCTGCTGGCGTACGACACCACCTCGGGCCGGCTGGGCCGCCCGGTGACCGTCGAGGGCGACACGCTGGTGGTCGACGGCCGCCGGATCAAGGTCCTCGCCGAGCGCAACCCCGCCGACCTGCCGTGGGCCGAACTCGGCGTCGACATCGTGCTGGAGGCCACCGGCCGGTTCACCTCGGCGGAGGCGGCCCGCGCCCACCTCACGGCCGGCGCGAAGAAGGTCCTGGTGTCCGCGCCGTCCGACGGCGCCGACGTCACCCTCGCCTACGGCGTCAACACCGACGCGTACGACCCGGCCGCGCACACCATCGTCTCCAACGCGTCCTGCACCACCAACGCGCTGGCCCCGCTGGCCGCCGTGCTGGACGAACTGGCCGGAATCGAGCACGGGTTCATGACCACGGTGCACGCCTACACCCAGGAGCAGAACCTCCAGGACGGCCCGCACCGCGACCCGCGCCGGGCCCGCGCCGCCGCCGTCAACATCGTGCCGACCACCACGGGCGCCGCGAAGGCGATCGGCCTGGTGCTGCCGCAGCTGGACGGCAAGCTGTCCGGCGACTCGATCCGGGTGCCCGTCCCGGTCGGCTCGATCGTCGAACTGAACACCACGGTCTCCCGGGACGTCACCCGCGACGAGGTGCTGGCCGCCTACCGCGAGGCCGCCGCAGGCAAGCTCGCGGGCGTGCTGGAGTACTCCGAGGACCCGCTGGTCTCCTCGGACATCACCGGCAACCCGGCGTCCTCGATCTTCGACTCGGAGCTGACCCGGGTCGACGGCCGCCACGTCAAGGTGGTCGCCTGGTACGACAACGAGTGGGGCTTCTCCAACCGGGTCATCGACACCCTGGAGCTGCTCGCCGCGAGCTGACGACACGTCGAGGGGCCCGCACCGCTCGGACGGTGCGGGCCCCTCGGCATGCCCGGCTCAGCCCGTCGGCAGGTCGAACGCGGCGGCGGCGACCCGGTACTGCGCGCCGAAGGAGGCGCCCTGCCGGGAGGTCGCGGTGAAGGAGTACACCACGTCGCGGGAGCCGTCGCGGGTGGCGAAGACGCCGTTGGTGAAGCCGGGGAGACTGCCGGTCTTGCCCCACAGTTCGACACCGGGGACGGGGGTGAAGCGCATCAGCCCCGCGCTGAAACAGGCCCGGCCGGTGGTCGGGCCGAGGTCGCAGTTCTTGTTGTGGTCGTTCGGGAGGTCGGGCACCGCGAACAGCTCCGCCTGCTGGGCGGGCGGCAGCAACCGGCCGTGCAGCAGCGCCGACAGGAAGCGCTCCAGGTCGGGCGCGGTGGAGACCAGGCCGCCCTCGGCCCACGCCCACGGGCTCTGCCGGGTGACGTCGGTGAGCGCGGTGCCGCCGTCGGGGCGGGTGACGGCGAGGACGGCGTGGGCGGTCGGGTTCGGCAGCGCGGTGTCGTCGGCGGCCGGCACCGAGGTGTGGTGCAGGCCGAGAGGGCGCAGCAGCCGGGCGGTGACCTCCTGCGCGTAGCTGTGCCCGGTGACCTTCTCGATCAGCAGGCCCGCGACGAAGTAGTTGACGCCGTTGTACTGCTGGGCGGTCCCCGGCTCGAACTGCTTCGGGTTGGCCATCGCCGTCCGGACCACCTGCTCCGGGGTCCAGCTGTCGGCGGCGTGGGCGACGAACCACTCCGCGCTGCCGTCGTCGTCGCCGAGGCCCTGGGCGGTCGGCAGGCCGCTGGTGTGGTTGAGCAACTGCCGCACCGTGACGTCCGGGTAGCCCTTCGGCAGGGTGTCGGGCAGGTATTGCTGGACGGTGCCGTCCAGGTCGACCCGGTGCTCTGCGGCCAGCTGGAGCAGCACGGTGGCGGTGAAGATCTTGGAGATGCTGCCGATCCGGAACCGCCCGTCCGCTGCCACCGGCCGCCCGGTGGCCGGATCGCCGGTGCCGGAGGTGCCCGACCAGCGCCCGCCGTCGCCGCCCACCAGCACGACCGCACTGGTCAGTTGGGCGTTCGGCAGCCCCGCGATCGAGGCGCTCAGCGCCGCCGCGTTCGGTGCCGCCGCCCCGGCGGCCGGCGCGGCGGAGGCCGTCCCCGCGGCGAGCGCCACCACCAGCGCACCGATCGCCGCCGTCCCTCCGAGCCTGTGTCCCCTGATCCTCGCGCGCATCCCCGTGCTCCTCAACGCCTTCTCCGGCCACACCTGTTGACATGAAGAAGCCTCGCGCCGACCCGCCACGGGGACATCAGGGACGGACCCTGACCGCCCCCGGTGATCAACCCCTAGGAGCGAATCGGGCCCCCTGCGGGCCTCGCTACTTGTGTCCGGCGGTCCACTTCATGCCGAACCGGTAGGCCCGGGAGATCGTTTCCTGGATGCGGGGGCCGTCCTTCGGGGTGAACCAGCGGACCTCACGGGTCACCACCAGTTCGCGCTTCTGACGCTTGATCAGAGCGATCGCGCAGGAGCGGGCCTGCGGCGGGCACTCGTCGAGGCGGACCTCGAACCGCTCGCCGCGGTCGCTGGTCAGCGACACCACGGCGTTCAGCCCGCGGAAGTCGGTGGAGCCGTCGTAGATGTAGACGAAGAGCAGGAGTTTGGAGAACTCCTCCTGGTGATCGAGGTTGATCACCAGGTTCTCGCCGTCGGTGCGGGCTCCCGTCCGGTCGTCCGCGTCCAGTGCGACGTACGGGCGGCGATCCGTCGCGCCGAAGGAGTTGCCGAGGGCCTGGACCACGGACTTGCTGCCGTCGGCGAACTTGATCATGCAGCCAAGGTCGAGGTCCACGCCCCGGGGCGCTCCATGGGCGGCGCCGGCCGCCAGAGACGCCCGCAGCCGCCGCAGCAGGCCCGTCGCCTCGGCGGCCTTGCGTCCGGCATCGGCCTGCGGCGACGCCCAGTTGAGGTTGACCCGGATCAGGCCGGCGGTGACACCGTGCTTGTCCAGCGAGACGGTGGGCGAGGCTTTGGTCAGCACGACAGTCATGGCGGCGGCACCTTTCCGCGGGGCGACGGGAGGGTGACCGTACCGGGGCGGGGCCTGGTTCGGGTACCGGTCGAGGTCAGGTCGGTGGGCGGGTCATCAGGTGGTGCTCCCAGGCCCAGGCGGCGATTTCGACGCGGTTGCGGGCGCCGAGCTTCTGTTGGACGGCGGTCAGGTGGCTCTTCACGGTGCTGAGGGTGATGAAGAGGTCGGCGGCGATCTCCTGGTTGGTGCGCCCCCGGGCGATGGCCCGGACGACCTCGGACTCGCGGGCGGAGAGCGGCCGTTCGGAGGGGGTGCGGGCGGGCGCGGCCGGGGCGAGGTTGCGCAGCAGACGGAGCGTCAGGGACGGCGAGATCAGCGCGTCGCCCGCGTGCGCGGCCCGGACCGCCTCGATCAGCAGCGCGGGCGCGGCACCCTTGAGGACGAACCCGACCGCGCCGGCGCGCAGCGCGCCGTGGACGTACTCGTCGAGGTCGAACGTGGTCACGACGACCACCCGCAACGGGTCCGGCACGCCGGGGCCGGCCAGGGTCCGGGTCACGTCGATGCCGTCCAGGCCGGGCATCCGGATGTCGACCAGGCAGACGTCCGGCCGCAACCGCCGGGCGAGTTCGACGGCCCCGGGCCCGTCGGCGGCCTCGCCGACCACGGTGATGTCGTCCTGGTCCTCCAGGATCAGCCGCAGTCCGCCACGGATCATCGCCTGGTCGTCGGCGAGCAGGACACGGATGGTCATCGGTCGGCGCTTTCGGGGACGGGAAGTTCGGCACGGACGGTCCAGCCGCCGGACGGGCCGGGCCCGGCGGTGAAGGTGCCGCCGAGGGCTTCGACGCGTTCGCGCATGCCGAGCAGGCCGAAGCCGACGGGACGCAGGTGCCGGGTGTGCCCGGGCGGCGGGGCGTCGTCGGCGACGGTGACGGTGAGCGTGCCGGGCGGGTGGACGACGGAGACCTCGGCGGTGCGGGCGTGCGCGGCGTGCCGGGCGATGTTGGTCAGCGACTCCTGGACGATCCGGTGCACGGTGGTGGCGACCTCGGGCGGCCAGGGTGCGGTGTCCCGGTCCGGCAGGCGCAGCCGGACGGTGGGGCCGTGCCCGTCGAACCGCCGTACCAGGTCGGTGAGTTCGGCGGCCCCGGGGGCGGCGGGTGCGGTGCCGGGGGTGTCGTCGGCGGCGCGCAGCAGACCGACCACGCGGCGCATCGCGGACAGCGCGTCCGCGCCCGCCGCCTCGATCCCGGCGAGAGTCCCGTCCAGCTGCTCGGGGCGTTTGCGGGCGACGATCCTGGCGGCCTGCGCCTGCACCACCACGCCGGTGATGTGATGGGCCACCAGGTCGTGCAACTCGCGTGCCAGCGCCAGGCGTTCGTCCCGGCGGGCGGCCTCGGCGGCGGACCGGCGGCGGTGGTCGAGCAGGCGCAGGCCGAGGCCGGCGGCGAGTGCGAGGGTCCACACCTCGATGCCGACCCGGAACGGCGTGGCGGGGGCCTGCCCGGCCAGCAGACCGGTCGTCATCAGCGCCAGCCCGGCTGCGGCGATCGCGGCCGCCGGACGCCACGGCAGCACCCGCACCGCCGATCCGCCCAGCACCAGCAGCCCCAACACGGCCGCCGCGCCCGGCTCTCCGGGCAGCCCGGCCTCCCTGGCCACCAGCGCGGCGACGCCCGCCACGGCCAGTCCGAGAGCCGCCGCCCCACCACGGCTGCGTCCCCGGCCCACCGCCAGCGCGCACACCACCGCGCCGGTCGCCGCGTCCAGCGCCCACACCCGGCCCTGCGCGGCGTACTGCGCCGCCATCACCAGCAGCACCAGCGCGAACCCCGCACCCAGCACCGCGTTCCCCACCACCGACGTCCGTCTCACCCGGCCACGCTAGGCGAATCCGCCACCACGGCGAACCGGCCGAAAGTACGACCCCGCGCCGGTCCGGCCGTGGTCGGGGTGGCATGAAGCGGCCGACCCGGGCGAGGGCTCCTCGGTGTCGGTGGCGGCGCGGGCGTGCGGCGACGCTCCGCGGCGGATCGGCCACGGGGCTGGTGGAGTTCGCCGGGTCGGGTGCGTCGTCGGCGCGGGCCCGCCGTGATGCCGTGCCGCCCCGGTCGCGGGCACCGAGGGTCGGTGGCGCGTGGTGCGGGGTGAAGTGGTCCGGCAGGGCCGGGCTTTGCGGTGGCGGCGGGGGCTCGGGGCGACGCTCCGCGGCGGATCGGCCGGGAGGCCTGCTGCTGGTGGCGTCTGCCGTGCGGCGACGGTGGGGCCACCGTGGGTGTGGCGGCGGCGGGGTGCCGCCGGGAACCGGCCGGAAGTACGAGGGGAGGGCGGTCGGACCGTACCTTCGGCCGCTGCGGGAGGCCGGGGGCGGGCGGCAGCGTGGTGGGCATGAACGTGAATCTGAAGGGCGCCGTGCTGCTGGCGGTGGCCGAGAAGACCGAGCGGAGTCCACTGCTGTACGCCTGGTGGGCGGTGCAGTTGGGGGTGCTGGTCGCGCTCGGGTGGGGCGGGTACCGGCTGGTGCGCGGGTGGCGGGCCCGGCGGGCCGAGCGGGACGCGGAGGACGGGCAGTGGTGACGCCGGTGCTGGAGGCCGTGGGTCTCGGCAAGCGGTACGGCCGCCGATCGGCCCTCGTCGGCGTCGAGTTGAGCGTGCCGGCGGACCGGGTGGTCGGCCTGGTGGGGCCCAACGGGGCCGGGAAGTCGACGCTGATGCAGCTGGCCTGCGGGCTGATCGCGCCGACCGAGGGCCGGATCCGGGTGCACGGTGCCCAGCCGGGGACCACGCCGGACCATCTCGCCCGGGTCGGCTACGTCGCCCAGGACACCCCGGTCTTTCCGGACCTGACCGTCGCCGAGCACCTGCGTCTTGGAGCCCGGCTCAACCCGCGCTGGGACGCCGCCCTCGCCGAGCGCCGCCTGGCCCGGGCCGAGCTCGATCCCCGGCAGAAGGCCGGCCGGCTCTCCGGTGGCCAGCGTGCCCAGCTGGCGTTGATGGTGGCGGCGGCCAAGCGGCCCGACCTGCTGATCCTCGACGAGCCGGCCGCCGCGCTGGATCCGCTCGCCCGGCACGCGTTCCTCGACCACCTGATGGAGTCCGTCACCGAGCTGGGCGCGACGGCCGTGCTCTCCTCGCACGCCCTGCCCGACGTCGCCCGGGTCTGCGACCACCTGGTGGTGCTGGCCCGGGGCCGGGTCCAACTGCACGGCGACATCGACCCGTTGCTCGCCGCGCACGCCCGGCTGACCGGCCGCCCCGCCGACCTCGACGCGCTGCCGCCGGACGTCACCGTGCTCGCCCGCGGCGGGCCGGCCGACGGCCCGGCCACCGCGCTGGTCCGCACCGGGCGGCCGCTGCCCGCCGACGGGCCGTGGACCGTGACCGCACCCGACCTGGAAGAACTCGTCCTCGCCCATCTCGCCCGTGCCGAACGCCCCGGCGGCGGGCGGCAGTCGGCCGCTCGACCGGAGGCCCGCCGATGATCTGGCTGACCTGGCGCCAGTTCCGCACCCAGGCCCTGATCGGCCTGGCGGCCCTGCTCGTACTGGCCGGCTACCTGCTGCTGCTCGGCGCCGACATCCACCAGGCGTACCGGGACACCCTCGCGCACTGCGCCGGCCGCCCCGACTGCACCGGCGCGCTGGCAGCGTTCGCCGACCGCTACCAGCTGCGCGCGGACCTGCTCGGCTACCTGCTGCTGGCGCTGCCGGCCGTGCTGGGCGTGTTCTGCGGAGCGCCGCTGGTCGCCCGCGAGTTCGAGGCCGGCACCCACCGGCTGGTGTGGAACCAGAGCATCACCCGCCGCCGCTGGCTGGTGGTGAAACTCGCCGTGGTGGGCGGGAGCTGCACGGCCGCGACGTTGGCCGCCGCGCTGCTGCTGGGCCGGGCCACCGGGCCGGTCGCGGCCGTCCGGGGTGCGCGCTTCGAGCCCGTGGCCTTCGCCTCGCACGGCCCGGCACCGGCCGCGTACGCCGCCTTCGCCGTCGTGCTCGGCGCGACCCTGGGCCTGTACCTGCGCCGGACGGTTCCCGCGATGGCCGCCGCCCTGGCGGTGTTCACCGTCGTGCAGTTGGCCGTCCCGGCCCTCGTCCGGCCGCACTACCGGACGCCGGAGCACACCAGCGTGCAGCTCACCGCGCCGATCGTCGCCAACCTCAGCAAGATCGGCACCTACGGCGACATCGGCGGCCTGCGCGTCCCCGGCGGACCCTGGGTGATCGACACCAGCCCGATCCTCGACCGCAGCGGCGCTCCCGCCGGGCACACCGACTGGTTCCGGGACTGCATGGACCACAGCTCGCTCGCCGACCTGCCCGGCTGCCTGGCCGACCACGGCATCCACGTCGACATCACCCAGCAGCCCGCCGACCGCTACTGGACCTTCCAGGCCGTCGAGAGCGCCCTGTTCGCCGTGCTCACCGCCGTCACCGCGGCGCTCGCGCTCCGGCGGCTGCGCACCCGCGCCGACTGACCGGCGACCCGTCCGGGGCGGCCCCGGAGACCCGCCCGGAAACCCGTCCGGGAACCTGACAACCTTTCACCCCGCCCGGGCGTGTGGTCGGTGTGAGTCGAGAAACCGAGGACGACGCTTACGCAGCCTTCGTCGCGGCCGCCTGGCCCAGGCACCTGCGGACGGCCACCCTGATCGCGGGGGACCGGCACCGCGGCGAGGAACTGCTCCAGGACTGCTTGGTCAAGCTGTACGTCCGCTGGCGCCGGGCGGCCACCGACGACCCGAACGCGTACCTGCGGCGGATGCTCGTCAACGGCCACGTCAGCTGGTGGCGCCGGCGACGCCGGGAGACGCCCACCGCGGACCTGCCGGACCGCCCGGGGCCGCCCGGCGCCGACTACGGGGAGGCGGACGAACTCCACCGCGCGCTGCTCGCGCTGCCCGCCCGACAGCGGGCCGTGGTGGTGCTGCGGCACTTGGAGGACCTGTCCGAGAAGGAGACCGCGACCGTCCTCGGCTGCTCGGTCGGCACCGTCAAGAGCCAGCACGCGCGGGCGCTGGCCCGGCTGCGCGCGGCCCTTCCGAAGAACCGGTTGAAGAACGAGGAGGCTGTCAGCCCATGAGCACCACGGATCACGAGGACCTGTCGCACGCGCTGGCGGTACTGGCGGACCGTCAGGCCCCGGACGGCCCGGCACCGGTGGCGGACCTGCTGCGCCGGGGCCGCCGCAGCAGGCGCGGGCGTGCCGCCGCCCTGACGGGCGCCGCCGCGGTCGTCGCCGCCGCGCTGGCCGGGGTGGCCGCGCTGCCGGCCGGGCCGACGAGCACCGGGATCGGTCCGGCGGCCGCCGCGTCCGGCGGCGGGTCGGCCGGCCCCACCGGCGGGGCGTCGCCCGGGCCCGGCGATCCGGATTCCGGGCCCGACGTCGCGGAGCTGCTCGCGGCGCGGATCCCGGCCGGCTACCGGATCGAGAAGACCTGGACCGACCCGGGCCCGCAGCCGGTGCCGAGCCCGACGGCGGGCTACCGGGCGCAGGCGTTCCGGGTCGGGGCGCTGCACGGCATCACCAACGGCACCCGGTCGGGCGACATCCGGATCGAGGTCGGCCAGGTGCCGGGTGTGCCGCGGCACTCGAAGGACTTCAAGCCGCACGCGAACTGCGCCGACACACCCAGGTGCTGGGTCGAGAACCGCCCCGACGGCAGCCAGCTGTACAAGGTCCTCCCCGAGGTGGCGACCGGCAACCAGACCTGGCAGGTGACGCTGTTCCGCACCGACGGCAGCATGATCGTCGCCTCTTCGAGCATCTTCCTCGGCCAGGAGGACCGGCTCCGGACGCCCGTCCTCGACGGCGACCGGCTCACGGCGCTGGCGCTGGACCCGGTCTGGCAGCAGGTCGCCGACACCGCGCCGGACGCCAAGGTCTGACCCCGGGGCCGAGCCGGCCCGGCGGGACCGCCCGCAGCGAACGCCGATGGAGCCGACCTGACGTCGGCTCCATCGGCGCGGTTGCCGCTACTTGGGCTCGCGGTCGAACTGGGCGCGGGACCAGACGTAGCCGAGCACGGTGAGGGCGGCGCACCAGAGCAGGGCGATCCACCAGTTGTTGCCGATGTGGGTGCCGAGCAGCAGGCCGCGCAGGGTCTCGATGGCCGGGGTGAAGGGCTGGTACTGGGCGATCGGCTGGAACCAGCCGGGCATGGAGTGCAGCGGGACGAAGGCGCTGGAGATCAGCGGCAGCACGATCAGCGGCAGTGCGCTGTTGCTGGCGGCCTCCGCGTTGGGGCTGCCCAGGCCCATGCCGACGGCGATCCAGGTGAGGGCGAGGGCGACCAGCACCAGCAGGCCGAACGCGGCGAGCCACTCCAGCGCGGTGGCGTGGTGCGAGCGGAAGCCGATGGCGACACCGACCGCGCCGACCAGGACCACGCTCAGCACCGACTGCAGCACGCTGCCGATCACCCGGCCGAACAGCACCGAGCCGCGGTGGATCGCCATGGTGCGGAACCGGGCGACGATGCCCTCGTTCATGTCGGTGGCCATCGAGACGGCGGTGCCGATCACGGTGGAGCCGATGGTCATCATCAGGATGCCCGGCACCAGGTAGGCGACGTACGCGGAGCGGCCCGCCCCGCCGCTCATCGCGTCGCCGAAGACGTAGACGAACAGCAGGAGCAGCATCACCGGGGTGAGCAGCAGGTTCAGGGTGAGCGACGGGTACCGCCGGGCGTGCAGCAGGTTGCGCCGCAGCATGGTGGACGAGTCGCGGACGGCGAGTGCGAACGAGCTCATCGGACGGTCTCCTCGGACGGGGCGGCGGACGGGGCGGCGGGCTGGGTGGGGACGGCGGGTGCGCCGGTCAGGGCGAAGAACACGTCGTCGAGGTCGGGTGTGTGCACGGTCAGCGACTCGGCCTCGACGCCGACGGCGTCCAGCCGGTCGAGGACCGAGCGCAGCGCGCGCTGGCTGCCGTCGCTGGGGACGAGCAGGGTCAGCGAGTCGTCGTCGCGGGCGCCCTCGGTGAGCGCGTCGGCGGCGGACCGGTAGCCGGCCGGGTCGGTGAAGCGGAGCCGGACGTGGCCGCCCGGGACGAGCCGCTTCAACTCCTCGGCAGTGCCTTCGGCGGCGATCACGCCGTTGTGCAGGACGGCGATGCGGTCGGCGAGTTCGTCGGCCTCCTCCAGGTACTGGGTGGTGAGGAAGACGGTGACGCCGCCGGTGACGAGTTCCCTGATGATCTGCCACATGCCGTGCCGGCTGCGCGGGTCGAGGCCGGTGGTCGGCTCGTCCAGGAAGATGATCCGCGGGTTGCCGACCAGGGTCATCGCGATGTCGAGGCGGCGCTTCATGCCGCCGGAGTAGGTGGAGGCGGGCTTCTGGGCGGCCTCGGTGAGGTCGAAGCGGGCCAGCAGGTCGGCGGCGACCCGGCGGCCCTCGGCCTTGGAGAGGTGGTGCAGGTCCGCCATCAGCAGCATGTTCTCCTCGCCGGTGATCAGGCCGTCGACGGCGGAGAACTGGCCGGTGACGCCGATCGCGGCGCGCACCGCCTGCGGGTCGGCGGCCAGGTCGTGGCCGCCGATCCGGATCGGCCCGCTGCCCGGGCCGGCGGAGACGAGGGTGGAGAGGATCTTGACGGCGGTGGTCTTGCCGGCCCCGTTCGGGCCGAGCAGGGCGAAGACGGTCCCTTCCGGGACGGACAGGTCGACGCCGTCGAGGACGGTCTTGTCCCCGTAGGACTTGCGCAGCCCCTGCGCCGAGATGGCCAGGCCGGTCATGAGTGGGCTCCTTCTGCTGTGGGTGCGGGGTGGTGCCTGGTGGGGCGCCCGGCCGCCGCTCGGGCGGCGGCCGGACGGCGGGGCGGCGGTCAGACGGTGCGGGCGGTGATGTCGCCGTGCGCGGTGGTGGCGCGGATGGTGAGCGCGGGCACGTCGTCCGCGTTGCGCAGCGCGTTGTGGATGCGGCCGTGGCCGGTGCCGGCGTCCAGCGAGGCGGAGATGCCGCGGGCGGCGCCGACGGTGAT
Organism: Kitasatospora sp. NPDC059646; assembly: GCF_042734615.1. Classification (NCBI taxonomy): domain Bacteria; kingdom Bacillati; phylum Actinomycetota; class Actinomycetes; order Kitasatosporales; family Streptomycetaceae; genus Kitasatospora; species Kitasatospora sp. NPDC059646. Next base: position 18,121 of record NZ_JBHWDS010000016.1, on the reverse strand, counting down.
CGATCCGGACTGGGTGGTGAGCTCCAGCTCGCCGCGGGTCGCCTCGGTGACGGTGAGGTCGCCGCGCTGGGTGTCGAGCCGGGCGGACCCGGTGAGGCGGCCGACCTCGATGCTGCCGTCCTGCAGGACCAGGCGGCCGCCCGCGCTCTCGTCGAGCTTGACCGCGCCCCGGGCGCTCTCGAACGAGACCTCGCCGAGCCGCCCCACGCCGCGCAGTTCGACGTCGGCGGTCTTCGCCTCGACCCGCGAGCCGGCGGGCAGCTGGACGGTGACCTCCAGCGCACCGGTCGGGCCGAGCAGGCGGTTCTTCGCGGCGGCGGTGACGATCCGCAGCACGCCGTCGGCGAAGGTCACCTCGGTGGCCTCGGCGGCCTGCGCGTCGCGGTTCTTCTCCGGGTTGGCCGGCCGCACCTCGACGACGGTGTCGGTGCGGTCGCTGCCGATCAGGTTGAGCCGGCCGGCCGGGATGTCGACGACGGCGGTGATCGCGGCGGTGGTGTCGAACTTCTGCATGATGAGCCCCCTGTGCGCTTCGTTTCTGACATGGGAAACGCTACGTTGCGTTCGATGATCCGGCAATGCTTTTGTTGCAATCGAGTGGCAAAAGAGCAGGTCAGCGAGGGAATTTCGTTGCAACGTGGAGCGAGGTAATGCAACGTCAGATGTGCGTTCGTTGCAATAAAGTGGAGGTGAACGCTATGCTGTTCCGGTCCAGGACACCGACCGAGGGAGACCGTGATGCCGGGAGGCAGGCTCACCCAGCAGGAACGCCAGCAGATCGCGCTGGGGCTGGCCGACGACCTCGCCTACGCCGAGATCGCCCGCCGCCTCGACCGCCCGACCTCGACCGTCACCCGGGAGGTCATGCGCAACGGCGGCCCCAACGGCTACCGCGCCGATCTCGCCCACCGCGCCACCGAGCAGCGCGCCCAGCGCCGCCAGTCGCTGCCCCGCAGCCCGGCCGCGGACCGGCCCGCCGACGGGCGCGACCCCGTGGCCCTGCAGGCCTACGAAGAGGCCGTCACCACCGTCTTCATGCAGTCCGGCATGAGCCGGATGCCTTCCCGGGTGCTGGCCGCCCTGCTGCTCACCGACGACGGCTGCCTCACCGCGGCCCAGCTCGCCCAGCGCCTCCAGGTCAGCCCGGCGTCCGTCTCCAAGGCGGTCACCTACCTGGACGAGCAGACGATGATCCGCCGCGAGCGCGACGAGCGCCGCCGCGAGCGCTACGTGCTGGACGAGGACATCTGGTACCAGGCCACCGTCGCCAGTGCCCGCGCCAACGCCGCCGTGGTCGCCACCGCCCGCCAGGGCGTCGCCGTCCTCGGCCCCGGCACCCCGGCCGCCACCCGGCTGGAGAACGTCGCCCGGTTCCTCGACTTCGTCTCCGAGAGCCTGATCCGGGTGGCCGACCAGGCGCGCGACGTCCTGTTCGCCAAGCCCGCGCCGGACGCGGCGGGCCCGGAAACCGCCTCCGGGCGCACCGGCGGCGACGACAACCAGGAGCGCGCCGAACCGAGTTGAACCTTCGGCCGACGGGGCGTCAGCTCGGCCGCAGTAAGGCGCAGGTGAGCATCTCGGCACGGGCCGGCAGGACGCGGCCGAGCACGGCCCGGTGAAGCTCCGGGTCCGGGTCCGCGATGACGTCGGACAGGACCTGGAGGCGGTAGCCGCGGTCGGCGGCGTCCAGGGCGGCGGACAGGACGGCACCGCCGGTGCTGAGGCCGGCCAGGATCAGGGTGTCGATGCCGCGGGCGCGCGGCTGCCGGTGGAGGCCGGTGGTGGAGAACGCGGCGAGGCGCGTCTTGCGGGCCGGCAGGTCGCCGTCCCGCGGCGCCGGCCGGGGATCGGGGGCGGTGGCCGGATCCTCGGGGTGCAGGGCCCGGTGCCGGGCGATCGCCGCGAACGCGCTGTTGCCGGCGGGGGCGGCCGCCCAGCCGTCCTCGGTGAACGCGGTCCGCACGTGGGCCACCGTGCCGCCCCGTTCGCGGACCGCGGCGGCGGCCCGGGCCGGCCGGTCGAGCAGCGGACGCCCGGCTCCGGGCAGCACGGTCAGGACGGCCGGCCGGCAGTCCGGCACGAGCAGTGCGGTGTTCTGCACGGGAAGTACCCCGCTGGTGGTCAGGCGCGGCTGTCGAGCGGCGCGGACGGGTCGGGCGCGGCCGCCGCGCGGCGGGGCAGCAGCAGCGGGGTCGCCAGGGCGAGCAGGCCCGCGACGGCCAGCGTGGTGCGCGGGCCGGTGACTGCGGCGAGCAGGCCGCCGAGCGCGGTGAGCGCGGCGACGGCCGCCTGCTGGCCGATCGACCAGGCCGACAGCGTGCGGGCGACGAGGTGCTGCGGGGTGCGTTCCAGCCGGTGGGCGGCCAGCACCGGCGTGAACAGGCTCATGTTGACGATGATCGCCAGTTCGACGGCCATCACCGTGACCAGGCCGACCGTGCCGGGCGGGACGAAGGCCAGCCCGATCAGCCAGACGGCGCGCAGCGTGCCGATGGTGCGGAGCACCCAGGCCCGGCCCCGGCGGGCCACCACCCGCCGGGCCAGCCGGGAGCCGACCAGGCCGCCGAGGCAGGGAGCGGCGAAGGCCAGGCCGTACTGCCAGGCGGGGAAGTGCAGTTGGCGCAGCAGCAGGACGGCCAGCACCGGTTCGGTGGCCATGATCAGGCCGGACACCAGCAGGTTGTTGAGGTACAGCGGGCGCAGCTCCGGGTCGCCGAGCAGGTGCCGCCAGCCGTCCAGGAGCGATCCGGACCCCGCACCGCGGCTGCGGGGCGGCGCCTCCTCCCGGCCGCCGATCGCGGCGATGCCGAGCGCCGAGAGCAGGTAGCTGCCGGCGTCCGCCAGCACGGTGGTGACCGGCCCGAACGCGCCGATCGCCGCACCGCCGAGCGGCGGGCCGATCGCGAGGGAGCTCCAGTTCGTCGACTCGAAGCGGGAGTTGGCCACCAGCAGGTCGTCGGGCCGGACCAGGGCCTTCAGGAAGGCGCCGCCGGCCGCCCCGAACGCGATCTTCGCGGCCGCGACCACCGCCGACACCTCGAACAACTGGCCGAATCCGAGCACCCCGAAGGCGTACGCGACGGGGACCGACGCCGTCGCGGCGAACCGGACCAGGTCGGCGGCGATCATCACCGGCCGCTTGCGCCGGAACTCCACCCACGGTGCGAGCGGCGCCGCCAGCAGCGCCCCCACGGCCGGGCCGACCGCCGACAGCGCGGACACCTCGGCGGGACCGGCCCGCAGCACCAGCACCGCGATCAGCGGCAGTGCCCCGAAGCCCAGCCCGGAGCCGTACGCGCTGACCGCGTACGCCGCCCACAGCCACCCGAACCGGCGCCCCAGCCGCCGTCTGCCGTTGCCCACCGCGCCCCCACCGCCGTACAAACCTCCGTTGACCGGCCCGAGCAAACCGGGCCACGGAGGCGCAGGTCAAACAACCGAGGAGCGCATCAGGCACAACCAGCGGTTGTTCACTAAGGTGGCGAGCGTGGACCTCGAAGCCGTACGCACCTACCTCGCCGTCGCCGAGGCGGGCCAGTTCCAGAAGGCCGCCGCCGACCTGTCGATCACCCAGCAGGCGGTCTCCAAGCGCATCGCCGCCCTCGAACGCGACCTCGGGGTGCGGCTGTTCACCCGCACCCCGCGCGGCGCGGAGGCGACCATCGACGGCCAGGCGTTCCTGCCGCACGCCCGCGAACTGCTGCGGGTCGCCGATCGTGCCGTCGCCTCCGTGCACACCGGGCGCCGCCCGCTGCGGGTGGACGTGATCAACCTGCGCGGCGCGGCGTCCGGCCTGCTGCGCGGCTTCCACGGCGCCCACCCCGAGACCGAGCTCGACGTGGTGAAGCTGCTCGACATCGACGAGGCCGTCGCCGCGATCCGCTCCGGGGCCGTCGACGCCTCCTTCCGGGCCGTCGGGTCGCCCGGCCGGCCGCTCCCCGACGACCTCGCCGCCGTCCGGGTGGTCGACGAGCAGCTCCAGCTCCTCACCGGCCCGGACCACGTCCTGGCCGGGGCACGGGCGGTGACGCCGAGTCAGTTGGCCGGGCACCGGATCTGGATGCCGGGCATCCTCCCCGGCTCCGAGTGGGCGGCCTACTACGACGACCTGACCGCCGAGTTCGGCCTCACCATCGAGGCCACCGGCCCCAACTTCGGCTCCGACGCGCTCCTCGACACCATCGCCGAGACCCCGGCGCTCGCCACCTTCATGAGCGACGGCACCCGCCTGGTCTGGCCCGCCGGGCACGGGCTGCGCCGGATCCCGCTCACCGACCCGACGCCGGTCTACCCGCACTCGCTGGTGTGGCACCGCGACAACCCGCACCCGGCGCTGGCCGCCCTGCGCCGGTACCTCGCCGCCACCAAGGCCGCCCACGGCGCCCCCGGCACCTGGGTGCCCGGCTGGGTGCACCCGGACTGAGACCGCGGGCCCGGACACCGCGCAGCTGACGTGGCGTCACCGGGGCTTCGGCCGCGCGCGATCATGGGCCGGGACGCTCCGCCGTCACCACGTAGTAGTCGAGCAGTCCCCGCTCCCACGCGTGCCGGAAGTTCCGCGGCCAGGTGTCCGGCCCCCACCACCGGCTGAGCCACAGGTCCCAGCCGGGCCACACGTCCGCGCCGACCGACTCGGCGCGGACGCCGGTCAGACCGGCCGCGGTGAAGGCGCGCGCGAGGTCGCCGACCGGGCGGGCGAGGTCGAGGCCGTCGGCGAACGTGACGAGGAGGTCGGCGAGGTCCTCGGGGCGGCCGGGGGAGTCGTCCGGGGTGAAGAAGCTGGTGACGGCGGCCCGGCCGCCGGGGCGCAGGACGCGGAAGGTCTCCGCGGCGAAGGCGGCCAGGTCCGGGAAGTGCTGGGCGGCCTCCACGCTGACGACGGCGTCGAACTCCCGGTCGTCCAGCGGGAGGTGTTCGGCCGCGCCGTGGACGAAGCGCAGCCGGCCGGGTTCGCGTCGAAGCGTCCCGGCGTGCGCCTCCCGGGCCCGCCGCAGCTGCGCGGGGTGGATGTCCAGGCCCGTCACGGCGGCCGCGCCGTACTCGGCCAGGGCGAGCGCGCAGCCCATCCCGAGCCCGCAGCCGACCTCCAGGATCCGTGCCGCGTCCGGCAGTCGGAGGGCGTCCAGGACGCGCCGGTAGAGGTCCTGCTGGCTGCGGATCCGGTCCGCCTCGTCGAGCGGCCGGGACAGGTCGACGCCCTGCCAGTGGCCGAAGTTGATGAACCCTCCGGCGAAGATGCGTTCGGCGGCCAGATCGGCCGGACCGTAGGTCTCCTGCACCGCCGGCCGCATCGCGGGGGCCGGCTGCGGGGCGTCGTGTTCCACGGGGCACCTCTCCGGGCCGCGAGCGGGTGACGCAGGTCACAGGGAACTGTACCGGCCGGGCGGACAGGGAGCGGTGTGGAACTGTCACAACGGGCGCGACTGCGCGCCGGGGACCAGGGGGCGCTGGCCGAGCTCTTCGACGAGCACGCCCAAGCCGTGTACGGCTATGCGCTGCGCACGCTGGGCGACTGGGCGGCCGCCGAGGACGCGGTGTCGCTGACCTTCCTGGAGGCGTGGCGGCTGCGCGGCACCCTGCAGCGGGACGGCGACGAGGTGCGGCCGTGGCTGTTCGGCATCGCCACCAACGTGCTGCGCAACACCGCGCGGACGGCCCGGCGGCACCGGGCGGCGATGTCGCGGCTGCCCGGGCGGGAGCCGGTGCCGGACTTCGCCGACGAGGTGGTGACCAGGCTCGACGACGACGCCCGCCTGTCCGCCGTCCGGCGCGCGTCGGCCAGGCTGCGGCGCGGTGACCGGGAGGTGTTCCGGCTGTGCGTGTGGGTGGGGCTGGACTACGCGGCGGCCGCCGAGGCACTGGGCGTGCCGGTCGGCACCGTCCGCTCCCGGCTGTCCCGGGCCCGGACCCGGCTCCGGGCGCTGACCGACGAGGAGCTGGCGCGACGTCAAAAAGTGCCGTCGGACCAGGAACCCGGGTCCGGCACCGGACAGGTACGGCACGGCGGCTTCGGAGCCGCCCGGTCGATGCAGGGAGACATCAGATGAACGACGGGTCCGAGATGCTCGCCGCCGACCGCCAGCGGCGTTTGAAGGAGCATCTGATGAACGAGATCGCCAGGCAGTCCGCGACCGAGCGGTCGGCACCGCGCCGCCGACGCCTCGGCTGGCTGATCGCACCCCCGGCGGTCGTCGCCGTGGCCGCCGCCGTGGCCCTGCTGTCCACCACGCAGCCCACCGCCCCCGCCCCGCAGGCGGTGGCGCCCGGATCCTCCGCGAGCCCGGCTCCGTCCCCCTCGGCCGACACCGTCCTGACCGGCGGCGAATCCTGCCCGACCGGCTCGTCCCCGGCCGGCATCACGGTCCGGCCGGCCGGGTCCGCGCCCGCCGGCGACCCGCTCCAGGCCCTGACCGCCGCCGCGAACGCCGCGGCGGGCAAGCCCGCCCCGCAGGTGAAGGACCAGCAGTTCGTCTACACCGAGACGCTCGTGCAGCACAACACCGAGCAGCCGTGCGTGCGCCGGGACTGGGTCGCCGCCGACGGGAGGACGCAGGGCCTGATCAACGACCCGTTCAACGGCACCATGACCTACGTCCCCAACGCCGAGGGCAATCCGCCGAGCCTGCACGTCCCCGACCTGCGCTACCTGGCCACCCTGCCCGCCGACCCCCAGCGCCTGCTGGAGCAGGTCTACGCGGACAACCCGAAGGGCAACCCCGACCGGGACGGCACCGCCTTCCGCACCATCGCGAACGTGGTCGGCTCGCAGCTGCTGACCCCCGCCGTCGGCGCCGCGTTCTGCCGGGCCGCCGCCGCCGTCCCCGGGGCGACCCTGGAGGCCGACGCCGTGGACGCGGCCGGCCGGCACGGCATCGGCGTGGTCCGCTCCGACGGCACCGACCGGGTCGAGCTCATCTTCGACCGCGCCACCTGCGCGTTCCTCGGCACGCACGGCGTCCGCCTGGTCAAGCCCGGCGAGAACGCCCCGCCGGTCGGCTCCACCTACTCGTCCGCCGTCCTGCGCCGGGCGATCACCGACCGGGCCGGCGAGCGGCCCGCCGGCTGAGGAACCCGCCCGCGCCGTTCCGCACGGGCGCCGCACCCTCGCGGGCGGCCGTGCGGAACGCGCTCAGTCCCGCCGCAGCTCGGCGTCCAGGTACGCCCGCACCGGCCCGCACAGGCCCGACGGGACGTACTCGGCGAGCCGGCCGTGCGGCACCCACTCCAGCGCGACCAGGTCCCCGACACCGTCCACCGACGCGGTGCCGGCCACCACCGGGCAGGCGAAGTACGACATCCGACGGCCGTTCACCGGATGCACCCGCTCACCGAGCAGCCGCCCGGCCGTCACCGTCAGCCCGGTCTGCTCCGCCGTCTCGCGGACCGCGGCCGCCTCCGCCGACTCCCCGTCCCGGATCTCCCCGGCCGGGAACTGCCACCACAAGGCGCCGTCCTCCATCCGGCGTCGCACCATCAGCACCCGGCCGTCCCGGACCACGACGGCGACGGCGACACCCGGACCGGCCATGCTGCTCCTCCACCTCGACAGCCCCGGTCCGATCCTGCCCCGCCCCCGCGCCGCCCCGTCCGAGGCGCCGCCGCCGCCCCGCCCCGGCTGCTCCCGATGGCGCAACCGGCCGGCTCAGCCGCCGCCGTAGGTCGCCTGCGTCACCGCGAAGACGTTGCGGCCGCCGACGGTCTCCTGCAGCGACCACAGCAGGTCCGGGTCGGTGGCGTCCTCCCAGTACGAGAGGCTCTCGCCGCCGCCCACCCAGGCGAACGTCGACGGGCCGGCGGTCGGCGTCCAGTAGTAGAGCTGCTTCTGCCCCGAGGAGTTGAACCACCACCGGCCGTTGTGCGACGCCACCCCGTTGAGCTTGTACCAGGGCAGCTGGAGCGCCTGACCGGCCGTCGTCGTCGCGGCGAACGTCGTCGCCCCCGCGGCGAACGGGTAGCGGACGGCGCGCGGCGGGCGGTTCGGGTAGTCGGTGCACGGCTGCGCCGCCGGGCAGGTGTACTCCGTCATCACCAGCGACTTGCTGACCCGGTCCAGCGAGATCGACGACCACGCCAGCTTGTCCGGCGAGGTGGTCTGCGAGGTGATCGTGCCGATCTGCGGCAGCACGTACGCGTAGTTGTGGGCGTAGTAGACGCTGCCGGACTGACGACCGATCTGGTCGGCGGTGCCGCCGGTGTCGGTGTTGAGGATCTTGCGCATGTCGAACACCCGCATGCCGCGCCCGGTGTCCGCGACGTACAGGTAGTCGCCGTACCAGGAGACGCCGCCGGCGTGGATCGGGATGTCCTTGAAGTCCGGTGCCGCCGTCGTGCCGGTCGGCTCCACCAGCAGGATCTTGCGGTACTTGTTGGGGTAGGTGGCGTCCCAGTCGGCCAGGGTGATCCGGCTGCGCTGCTGCTTGCCGGTGCAGCCGTCCTTGGTGTACCAGCTGACCAGCACCAGCTGGTGGCCGTCGTAGTTGCCGCTGTTCGCCGTGCCCACGGCGTCCCGGCTCGTCGTGATGCCCTGCGGGTAGCTCTGGCAGTCCGTGTTGTCCGTGTCGTCGAACCGGAACCCGGTCTGCAGCCCCGCCACCGAGAACGACGCCGGCAGCGGCTGCCGGTCGTGGTTCGCGTTCTCCATCACCGTGTGCACGGGGGAGGTTCCCAGCGTCGACACCAGGGCCGAGTTCAGCGCGTCGAACTGGTGGTAGTCCGCGCTCAGCGTGAACTGCGAGGCCGTCAGCTCGGTCGGGCCCGCCGCGGCCCCCGCCGGCGGCGCCCCCACCACCACCCCGCTGACCAGCAGCCCGGCCGCGAGCACCGCCCGGGCCGCCGTTCGGACGTGACGAATCATCAGTTGGATCCTCTCCGTACGAATGGATCAACAGCCACTCACGCTAGGGGCGCACTCGGCATGTCCGCAACACCTCGGGAGTCCCCGGACCGCGGAGCGTCGGAGCGCCCCGCTCCCGCCGTCACGCCGGGCCCGCGAGGGCGCGCAGGGTCTCCGCGGCCTCCGGCGTCAGGGTGCGGGGGCCCCGGCCGGTGGTCCAGACGGCGCGGACGTCGAGACGGCGGAAGCGCCAGCCGGCGGGAGTGCGGACGGCCTCGCCGGTGAAGGTGCCGCCGACGTCGAAGTGGCCGCCGGGCTCCTCGCCGCGGAACCGCTGGGTGGCGGCCGGGTGCACGTGCGTCATCACGGCGTTCCAGCGGACGGCGGCCCGGTCGCCGTCCAGGTCGATCAGCAGGTTGGCGCCCACGTGCTGGGTCCGTTCGAACTTGTCGAGGGTCGCCTGCTCGTGCTCGGCGAGGCCGTCGACGCCCTCGTGCGAGCCCACCGGGGAGGTGAACCGGACGTCCGCGGTGAAGTGGCGCCGGGCCCACTCCCCGTCGAACCGGCCGCCGTCCAGGCTGAGCAGGTAGCCGTCGACGAGGCCGGTGATCTCGGCCCGGTCGGTGAGCGCCCGGACCTGACGCTCCAGGGCGGCGAACTCCGCGGTGCTGATGGTCATGTCGTGACTCCCGCAAGGTGAAGGTGGATTGTCGCGCACCACGGAGGCTAGAACTTCAAGCCGACTTGAGATCAAGCGTCCGGCCGCGCAACGCGGCCCGGGCGGGGAGCCAGGTGCCCGCGGCGGCGAGCACGCCGGTGCCGAGGACGACCAGGGCGAGCTCCCCGACGGGCGCGGCGAACCCCGCGGTGCCGCGGGTGATGCCCTCGGCGTAGCAGCTCAGCACCGCGAAGGCGGTGCCGAGGCCGAGCACCGCGGCGAGGGCCACGGCGGCCGCGGTCTCCCAGCCGAGCATCCGCCGGATCTGACGGCGCGTGGCACCCGTCAGCGCCAGCGCGCCGAACTCGCCGCGGCGGTCCGTGACGCTCATCGCCAGCGTGTTGAGCACCGCGATCGCGACGAACGCGACGATCAGCCCCAGCATGACGTCGCCGACCTGCGCACCGGTCCGGTCCGCCGCCGCCGCGGCGGCGTGGTCCAGCACCCCCAGCCCGGGATCGCCGCGCAGCGCGGCCGCCAGCGCCGAGCGGCTCAGGCCCTCGCCCCGGACGAGGAGTTCGTCGTCGAGCGGCACGTCGACGTGCGCGGCGACCAGGTCGTGCGCGAGCGTCAGGTCGCCGAACCCGAGGCCGCGGCCGTAGAGCGCGACCACCGTCACCTCCACCGGAGTGCCGTCCGCGAGCGTCAACCGGACCCGCTGGCCCAGCCGGTAGCCCAGCCCGTCCGCAGCCGCCGCCGTACCGTCCGCCAGGGCGCCGAGATCGCCCGCCGTGACCCCGAGGTCCAGGGTGTCCGCCAGCCGCTGCGGGGAGACGCCCTGCACGCTGCGCCGAGTCAGCCCGTCGCGGACCTGGGTGTGCAGGACCCGGGTCACGGTCCGCACGCCCGGGACGGCGGCGACCGCCTCCGCGGCCGTGGCCGGCACCCGCGGGCCGACCACGAAGTCCGCGGCGTTGCCGCGCTCGCGCTGGACGGCGGCCGCCCGGCCGGTCGTGGTCTGGCTGAACAGGATGGCGCAGGCCATCGCGATCAGCAGGGTCAGCGGCGTCACCACCGAAGCCAGCCGGTGCGCCCCGGCCCGGAGGCTGTGGAAGGCGAGGTGGCCGCCGACCCGCGAGGCCCGCATCGGCAGTCCCAGCACGGCAGTTCCCAACCGGGCCAGCAGCGGACCGAGCAGCGCGAACGCGGTGCACCACAGCAGCACGGCGAGGAAGCACACCGGCGTCGAGGACCGGTCGGAGTGCAGAACCGTCAGCAGCACGGTGAGCACCACCGCCCCGGCGGCGGCGAGCACCCCGAACCCGATCCGGGCCGCGCCCAGCCGCGGCGGCTTCAACTCCGCCTCGCCGAGCGCCTCGACCGGCTTGACGGCGGCGGTGCGCCGGGCCGAGACCCGCGCCGCCGCCCAGCCCGCCAGCAGCGTGGCGACCGCGGCCACCAGCGCCGGGAACGGCGAGAGCACCGCGGGCAGGTTCGCCGGGACCACGCCCAGCGCGACGAACCGCCCGTGCAGCCAACCGCCCAGCGGCAGACCGGCGACGGCCCCGAGCACCCCCGCGGCCAGGCCGACGACCAGCGCCTCGCCGCCGATCAGCCGCCGGACCTGCCGCCCGGTCGCGGCCACCGCGCGCAGCACCGCGATCTCCCGCTGCCGCTGCTGGATCGACAGGCCGAAGGTGCCCACCACGATCAGCAGTGCCACCAGCAGCGCGGTGCCGCCCAGCACGGCGCCCATGCTGACCAGGCGCACCTGGGCGTTGGCGGCGTCCGGGAACTCCACCCGCCCCCGGTCGTCGCCGGTGCGGACCACGGCGGCCGGTACGCCCGACGCACCGGCGAGCAGCGCCCGGACGTCGGCGGCGGCCGACGGGGCGGCCGGGAAGACGCCGATGGCGCTCACCAGGCCGTCGTGCCCGGCCAGTCGACGGGCCCGGTCGGAGCTGAAGAAGACCGCCGCCTGGCTGTCGAAGCCCTGCGCGGTGACGCCGACCACCCGGACCTCCAGCGTCCCCGAGGGCGTCCGGACGGCCGTGCCGGCACCGGGCGACAGGTGCGCCCGCACCGCGGTGGCCGCGTCGACGACGACCTCGTCCGGGGCGGCCGGCGCGCGACCGGCGGCGAGGGTCAGCCCCGCCAGCGGCGCGGACTCCCAACCGTGGCCCCACGAGCCGCTGTCGGGCCCACCGGGCACCAGCGCCGGGAAGGTCACCTCGGTGGCGACCCGCTCCACCGACGGCAGCGCCGCGATCCGGTCGGCGAGGCCGGCCGGCACCCAGGCGCGGTCGGCGATCGGCTTGGCCTTCTCCTTGACCTTCCCCTTGCCCTTGTCGACGACGGCGTGCACCTCCGGGTCGCCGGACACGACGATCGGCGCGGCCGCGTACCGCTCCGGCCGGACCGCGCCGGTCAGACCGGTGACCAGCAGGGTGCCGCACCCGCAGACCAGGGCGGCGGCGCAGAACAGCGCGACGAACGCGCCGACGAACCCGGCCCTGCGGTGCCGGAGGGTGGAGAGGGCGAGTCCCAGCATCATCGGTTCCACGCTCCCAGGCGGATCATGCGGTCGGCGACCTTGGCGGCGGTCGGCCCGGACATCGTGTCGGCGACCCGCCCGTCGGCCAGGAACAGCACCTCGTCGGCGTAGGACGCGGCGACCGGATCGTGGGTGACCATGACGATGGTCTGGCCGAGCTCGTCGACCGCCTGCCGCAGCAGGGTCAGCACCTCACGGGCCGTCATGGTGTCCAGCGCACCGGTCGGTTCGTCCGCGAAGACCACCTCCGGCTCCGACACCAGCGCCCGCGCGACGGCCACCCGCTGCTGCTGCCCGCCGGACAGCTGCCCGGGCCGGTGCCCGGTGCGCTCCTGCAGGCCCACCCGGCGCACCAGCGCCGCCAGCTTCCCGGCGTCCGCCCGCCGGCCGGCCAACCGCAGCGGCAACGTGACGTTCTGCTCGACCGTCAGCGAGGAGATCAGGTTGAACGACTGGAACACGAACCCCGCGCGCTCGCGCCGCAGTTCGGTCAGCTCGGTCTCGCTCAGCCCGGACAGGTCGGTGCCGCCGAGCCGGACCGTTCCGGCCGTCGGCCGGTCCAGGCCCGCCGCGCAGTGCAGGAAGGTGCTCTTGCCCGAACCGGACGGCCCCATCACGGCGGTGAAGCCGCCCCCGGGCAGCCGCACCGTCACCTCGCGCAGCGCGGCGACCGCGCCCCGCCCCTTGCCGTAAACCTTGCTCACGGCGTCCAAAGTGATCGCATCGCTCATGCCCTCCAGCCTGCCGAGCTGCGAACTCCCTTCCCAGGGACGGGAACACGCGCCACCCGTGACATCGTCACGGGTAGGGTCGGGACATGATCAGACTCCTGCTGGCCGAGGACCAGCACGTGGTGCGCGGCGCGCTGGTGGCGCTGCTCGGACTGGAACCCGACCTGGAGGTCGTGGCCGAGGCGGACAACGCCGACGACGTGCTGCCGCGGGCCGCGGTCCACCGGCCGGACGTCGCGATCCTGGACATCGAGATGCCCGGCCGGCTCGACGGCCTCCAGGCGGCCGCCGCGCTCAAGGAGAGACTGCCCGGCTGCCGGACCCTGATGCTGACCTCGCTCGGCCGACCCGGGCTGCTCCGCAAGGCCCTGGACGCGAAGGTCGACGGCTTCCTGCTGAAGACCGTCCCGCCGGCCGAGCTGGTCGCCGCCATCCGCCAGGTCGCGGCGGGCGGACGGGTGTTGGACCCGAAACTGGCGGTCGCCGCCTGGGACCTGGCCGACAACCCGCTGACCCCGCGGGAGAACGACGTGCTGCGCGAACTGGCCGAGGGCGCCGAACCGCCCGAGATCGCGGCGCGCCTGCACCTGTCCACCGGAACCGTCCGCAACGTGCTGACCGCCGTCGTCGGCAAGCTGAACGCCCGCAACCGCACCGACGCGGTCCGGATCGCCCGCGACGCCGGCTGGCTCTGAACCCGCAACGGCGCTCAGGACAGCGGCAGTTCGGCACGCAGCAGGTACCAGCCGTCGTCCGGTCCGGCGGCCAGCGTGCCGCCCGCCTCGGCGAGACGGACCGTCAGCCCGCCGATGCCCGAGCCGGGCGCGGTGACGCCGTCCGGCACGCCGTCGTTCTCCACCTCCAGCCGTGCCGAGCCGTCGGCCACCGCGAGCGCGATCCGGGCGTACCGGGCACGGCTGTGCCGCAGGACGTTCGTCACCGCCTCGCGCAGGACCACGCTCAGCACCGCCCCCGCCGCCGCCGGCACCGGCCCGTCCTCCACCTCCACCGTGATCGAGGCAGCCTCCAACACCGCCGTCGCCGAGGCCAGTTCGGCGCTCAGCGACAGCCGGGGCCCGTCGCCGGCCAGCGCCCCCAGCTCGGCCCGGCCCCGCTCGGCCAGCCGCACGATGTCCGCCAACTCGGCCCGGCAGCGCGGCGCGTCGGACTCCGCCAGCCGCCGCGCCAGTTCGGCCTTCAACAGGACCGCGGCCAGCCCGTGCCCCAGCAGATCGTGCAAGTCCCTTGCAGCGCGCAGCCGTTCGGTCACGACCGCGGCCCGCTCCAGCCCCGCCGTCGCCCGCTGCAGCTCCCGCACCAGCCGGACCAGCCGCAGCACCGCGTAGACCACCACACAGCTGACCAGAGCGCTGACGGTCGTCAGCAGCACCGACACCGGGCCGTCGCCGCCGACCACCCCGGCGGTCACCGCCAGCGCCGCCGCCAGCGCCGCGCCCATCCGCAGCGGCAGGGCGATCAGCAGCGAACCGGCCAGGATGCCCGCCGCACCGATCCAGTTCCGGCCCAGCCACGGCAGCGGAACCAGCGCCAGCACCGCCGAGGCCAGCAGGGCGAGCCGGGCGTGCCGGCTCGCGTCCTGGATCGAGAACCGGACCTGGAACGCGCAGAACGCCGCCACGCACACCGCCCCGAGACCCAGCCGCGGCACCGGAACGAACATCAGCGCCTTCACGCAGAACATCCCGAGCAGCGCGTAGTACAGCCCGAGCGCGGTGCGCAGCTCGACCGGGTCCGCGGCGGCCGGCGCCGGAGCCGCCGCCACCGACGCCTCGACGGCGAAGCGGCCGTCCGGCTCCAGGCCCGCCGTCAGCCGGCCGTCCGCGGCCCGGACCCGCTCCGCCAAGCCGTCCAGCACGTCCGCACCGAGCGCGACACCGTGCGGCGCGCCGTCGCTGACCACTCGCAGCACCACCTGCCCCGACCGCTCCTCGGTGGACACCTCGCACCGCCGGGCGTCGCCCACCCGCACCACCGCGGTGACCGCCTCGCGGAGCACCGTGGCCAGCACCGTCCCGGCCGGCCCGAGCGGCTCGCGGTGCCCGACCCGCAGGTCCGCCGCGATCCCGGCGGACGCCAGCAGGGCCCGGGCGCTCGCCGCCTCCGGCGCCAGCGACAGACTCCGCAACTCGGCGGCCGTGGCCCGGGCCGCCGCCAGCGTCCGCCGCGCCACCGCGATCAACTCCGCCAGATCCGACGGGTCCTGACGTGCCGCCAGGCCGCGGATCCGGTCCAGTCCCGCCGACAGCCCACTGCCCAGGCTGGACGCGATGCGCAGCCGCTCGTCGGTCACCGCGGACGCCGCGAGGGCGAGCCGCGCGGCGTGCACCCGGGTCGCCAACAGGGCCAGCGTCGTGACGGCGTACAGCATGGTGCCGCCCAGCGCGACCGTCAGCAGCAGATCGACGGTGTCCCGGACCGTCGCCGCCCGCAGCGCCTCCGCCAGCACCGCACCGGCCCCCAGCAGGCCCAGCAGCAGCCGGCGGCGCTCCAGCAGCAACGACGCGGCCGGCAGGCACAGCACGCCGACCGACACCCCGAGCGGCCCGACCGCGACCGCCCCGACCGCCAACTCCACGACGGTGCAGCCCACCTGTGCGGCCCGCCCGGCACCACCGGGGCGGGTGTGCCGCAACTGCAACGCCACCAGCGCGAGACAGGCGGCCACCACCGCCACCCCGGCGACCGGCTCCGCCGCCACCCGCCCGAGCCCCTTCAGCAGGTGCATCGACGCCAGCGCGGCCGCCACCGAGACCACCAGCACCCGCACCGTGCGCGGCCCGACCCCCCACCCCCGGTCTCCGTCCACGCGCGCATCGTACGCCGCGGCGGACCGCCCGCCGCCCGGCCCGCCGCGCGGACCGGGCGGCCGGCGCCCTCCGGGTCAGGCCAGGTCGGACGCCCCCGGCCGGACCGCCCCCGCGAGCCGGGCCCGGCGGCGCAGCACGCCCGCGGCGGTGGCCGCCGCCAGCAGCGCCAGGACCACGGCGCCGTCGCGGAGCAGATCGTGCCCGTCCAGCGGGGTGTTGTAGTACAGCGGCGGCGGAAGCATGGCGACCCACGGCAGGACCGCCAGCGCCACACCGCCCGCCTGCACCCGGTCGACCCGCGGATCGCCGAGGTGCAGCAGGAGGGCGAAGGCCATCACGACCGCCGGCCAGGCCGTGGACGCGTCCAGCGGAACCTGCACCGATGGCGGGAACAGGACGTTCGCGAAGTCCTCCGGCCAGAGCCCCAGCCAGATGGCCGCGATGCCGCACATCGGCAGCCCCGCGGCGATCGAGCAGGCCACCGCCCGGGACCGCCCCCGCCGCGACAGGTCCACCCCGTCCGGCGGCGCGAGCAGCACCAACCCGCCCATCGCGGCCCACAGTTGGAGCAGACTGTCGGCCGAGAGGGACGGCCCCGCCGGCTGCACCACCACCGCCACCACGGCGACCAGTACGAACGCCCGGGCCACCGCCCAACGGCCCAGCGCGGCACCCAGGAGCGCGGCCACCCACGGGGCACTCTGCGCGACGGTGCCCAGCGCCGGAACGACGCCCGTCCCCGACCTCCACAGCAGGAACCCCGCCACCAGGTGCACCGCACCCAGCGCCGCGCCGCCCGCCAGCACGAACGGCGCCGCCCCGGCCAGGGCCCGCCCCGCCGGATCACGCGAACTCAGCCGCGTGCGCAGCCGCAGCGCGTGCGCCGCCAGCACCGCCCACTCCCGCACCGCCGTCCGCCGGTCGGCGTCCTGCACCGACTCCGCCAGCACCGCCGCGATCTCCTCCCCGTGCGCCGCCCGGTACGCCACCGGGTACAGCCCCCGCAGGGGCAGCCGCCGCACCAACGACCCGCTCATGCCGTCCCCCCGTTCGCCCCGAGAGCCGGCCGGAACCCGCCGAGCGCGAGCCGCCGCTCCGCCTCGTCCGCCCCCGCCCGCAACCGCCGCGTCTCCCCGGCCAGCGTGTCCTGCCCCTGCTCGGTCAACGCGAAGCTGCGCCGCAGCCGCCCGTTCACCACCTCCTCGTGGTCGACCCGGACGAGCCCCTGCTGAAGCAGCCGGTCCAACGCCGTGTAGAGCGTTCCGGTGAGCATCCTGGTCCGCCCGTCCGTGATCGCCAGGACCTCCTGGAGGATCGCGTAGCCGTGCCGCGGAGCATCGGCCAGGGCGGTGAGCACGAGACGTGTCGGCTCCTGCAATTGACGGTCTGTCATGAGGAGACCATAGATCAATGATTTAGATATGTCGATGGTTGAGCTATTGAGTCCCCGGCCCCCGGACGCCTCTCGGGCCGGACCTACCATCGTCCGCATGACGACCCATCACCGGACGATCGAGGCCGCACTGGCCCGGATCGCCACCGGCTACGTGTTCCCCGAGCGGACGGCCGCCATCGACGCCCTGCTCCGCCGCCAACTCGCCGACGGCGCCTACGACGGCCTCGACGAGCGGGAGCTGTGCGAACAGGTCACGGACGACCTCCAGAAGGCCTGCCCGGACAAGCACCTGCGGCTGCTGTGGAGCGAGGAGCCGCAGCCGATGGACGAGGAGCCGGAGGACGTCGCCCGGGCCCGCTTCGCGCGGTACGCCCGCGAACACAACTACGGCGTCCGGCGGGTGGAACAGCTCGACGGCAACATCGGCCACCTCGACCTGCGCATGATCGCCCCCGCCGAGCTGGGCGGCCCCGCCACCGCCGCCGCCATGCAACTGCTCTCCACCACCGACGCGTTGGTCATCGACCTGCGCCAATGCCGGGGCGGCTCACCGGCCGGCGTACAGCTCTGGTGCAGCTACTTCTTCGCCGACGACGAGGTCCACCTCAACGACATCTACGACCGGACCACCGACTCCGTCCGCCAGTACTGGACCCTCGGCCACCTCGGCGGCCCGCGCTACCTCGACCGCCCGGTCGCCGTCCTGACCAGTGAGGCCACCTTCTCCGGCGGCGAGGAACTCGCCTACAACCTGAAGGCCCTCGCACGCGCCACCCTCGTCGGCCGCACCACCCGCGGCGGCGCCCACCCCACCGCCCGCTTCCCGGTCGCCCCCCACATCACCGTCACCGTCCCCACCGCCCGCAGCATCAACCCCGTCACCGGCACCAACTGGGAAGCCGTCGGCGTCGAACCCGACCTCCCCACCGCCCCCGAGGACGCCCTCACCACGGCCCTGGAGCACCTGCGCGCCCAGCTGCACCGGTGAGGCCGCCCCGAGCTTCCGCACCACACCCGGCGGGGGGGGGGGGGGGGGGGCGCGGCCCCCCGCCCCGCCCCCCCCCCCCCGGGCCGCCCCACAACGAGCGGCGCGCGGGCCAACCGAGAGAGGTAAAAAAAAA
>NZ_JBHWDS010000015.1:137194-158129 GCF_042734615.1 Kitasatospora sp. NPDC059646 | reverse complement strand
GTCTCCGGCCCCACCGGCTACGACGGCACCAACCTCACCACCGCCGACTACTTCCAGACCAGCGACTTCGAGGCCGCCGGCCAACAGCTCCACGACTTCGTCCTCACCCGCTGCCGCGGCAGCATCTCCGTGGTCAAACAGCTCGTCCCCGCCACCACCACCGGTGAGGACACCACCGGCGCCACCCCCGCCGGCGCGGGCTGGACCTTCGACGCGAGCACCACCACCAGCGGCATCACCGGACTGCCCGCCAGCGAGACCACCACCGGCGACGGCACCGGCTCGGTGGCCTTCCAACCCACCTTCACCGGCACCACCAGCGGACAGATCACCGTCCAGGAACAGCAGCACGGCGGCTACGAACTCGTCACCCCGGGCGGACACAACGCCACCTGCACCGACCTCGACACCGGACAACCCGTCGACGCCGCCAACACCGGCATCCCCGCCGCTCCCGGCTTCACCGTCGACCTGACCAGCACCGACGCCGTCAGCTGCGTCCTCTACAACCGGCCCACCGCCACCGACAGCGCGGACGTCACCGTCACCAAGAGCTGGCGCATCAACGGAATCGAATACCCGGAAGGCAGCCAGCCCGACGGCTTCACCGCCGACCTCACCCTCACCGGCCCCGGCACCGCCCCCGCCACCCCCCAGCCCTGGGGCGTCCCACGCCCCGGCTACCAGGTCGGACAGACCGTCACCATCGACGAGACCACCACCATCACCGACCGGCGCTGCGCCCTCGCCTTCGCCCTCATCACCACCCTCGACGACACCCGCACCGCCCTTCGCCTGCCCCACACCGCACTGCTGACGGACCGCCACCTGACGGCCCACATCACCAACGTCGTCCTGTGCGTCAAGCTCCCCGTCCCGCTCCCCACCCCGACGCCCACGCCCACACCGACCCCCACCCCCTCGCCCACGCCCACGCCGTGCCCGAGCCCCGAGCCGTCCCACACCTGGTCGCGCCCCTCCGGCGACGACCACGCGGCGGGCCGCCCCGACCCGCGCGCCTGATCCCGCCGCGCGGGGGCCGGCCGGAAGCACCGGACGGCCCCCGCCGGTCGGGCGGCCCGGCGCATCGCCTACGGTGAGCGCATGCGCAGTGATCACCACGCCTGGGACGTCCTGCTGATCGGCGGGGCCTCCGGCGTCGGCAAGAGCCGGGCCGCCGCCCACCTGGCCGCCGGCCGGGGCGCGTTCACGGTCGAGTTCGACGACGTGGTCGCGGCCCTCCAGGCGGCCACCACCCCCGCCACCCATCCCGGGCTGCACCACTTCGCCGCCCATCAGGACCCGGAACGGGAGTTGGGCGCCGAGCGGGTGCTGGAGCTGCAGATCGCCACCGCGCAGGCCCTGGACGAGGCCCTGCTCGGCGTCGTCCGCAACCGGCTGAGCGTGCAGGTGCCGGCCGTCGTCGAGGGCGACTACCTCACCCCCGCCGCCGCCGTCCGCGCCGCCACCGAGGCCGCCGGGCAGCACCGGCGCCTGCGCGCGGTCTTCCTCCACGAGGGCGACCCGGCCCGGATCGGCGAGAACTACGCCCACCGCGAGCCGGACCGCGGACCCCAGAGCGTCCGGGCCGAGGTCAGCGCCGCCTACTCCCGCTGGCTCGCCGCCGAGGCCCGCGCCCACGGCCTCCCGGTGCTCGACTGCCGTCCCTACGACACCCTGCCGCAGCGCCTGGCCGCCGCCCTGGCCTGAACACCCCTCACCTGCGGCGGGCCCGCCGGAGTCTCAGCCGGCGTCGGCCCGGTCGCCGTAGGTCTGGGCGTAGACACTGTTGACGATCTTCTGCGCCAGCTCCTGGTCCGCCGAGGAGGTCTCCACCCGGAGCCACAGCAGGATCCTGTGCAGCTCGCCGTCCCGCTGCCAGGGAACGGTCCGGTACAGCACCAGGCTGTAGCGCCCCCGGCCGGGCGAGGGCTCCTGGTCGCTCCGCTCCGCGTACCACACCCAGGGACGGACCCGCTGCCAGTCGAGCGGGTCCGGATGCGCCGCGCGGTCGTGGTTCGCCACGGCCGCCCCTTCGGCGTCGTCGCACGAACCGCCGCAGTCGAGGGCCGTCAGTTCGATGCGGACCTCCGGCCCGGCAACCCCCAGGGCGCGCGCGGCCTCCGCCGGCCCGCAGGTCAGCACGTACAGCTGCCCCCGCTTCCGCTCCTCCTCACTGGCCGTGTTCGCGCAGTCGAGCTCCCTCGGCCCGCGGAACGCGAACGGCAGGGGCCCCAAGTGCCAGACCCGGGAGCGCTCCTGCTCGCTCCAGGACGCGCCGTGCAGCGTGTCGCGCCAGTCCCGGTGGTAGTAGGCGAAGCGGTTGCCGCTGTCCGGAACGGGGCTCCTCGGGACGGCGTCCAGGCCCGGCGGGGAGTCGCCCCCGGCCCGGCTCCAGCCGCGGCCGCCGACACGCCGCACGGCATGGTCGGCCAGCACCCGCACCACGTCGGACACCCTCCGGTCGGTGGCGAACTCCTCGACGTACAGGACCAGGAGCACGGCGTTCCCGCGGCGGACCGCGACGGTGGCCCGCACCGGCCGGGGCCCCTGGTCGGTCAGGTGGACGTGCGGCCCGTCGTCGGGCCCCGGAACCAGCTCGCGCACGGCGAGAAAGGCCTCGTCGCCCAGTCCGTCCAGAGCCCGGACGGAACTCCTCAGAGTCGTCGCGTACCTGCGCAGGCCCTCGACGTACCGGGAGGCCCGGTCCGGCCCCTGGTCCGTCCCGAACAGCACGGTGGTGACCGTCGCCCGCATGTCCGGGGCGAACGGCGCCTGCTCGGCGGCGGTGCACGCCCGGACAACGGCAACGCCCTCGCTCGCGGGCGGGTGGGCGTACTGGACGTGGTCGGTCGCCAGGAGGCCCAGATCGCGCCGGTCCAGCAGCGCGCACGGCTCGGGAAGCGCCGTCACCGGCCACGGGCCCGGCTGCGCGGCCTGCGTGCCGAGGACCAACGCCAGCTGGGCGGCGAACAGGACGAACGCCACGGCGCCACGCCCGGCCAGGCGCAGCACGCTGCCCGCCCCGGTGGCGGGACGGTCCGGCTCCGCCGGGAGAGCCGCGTCGGCCGCGAGCCGGTCGCGCAGCTCGACATGGCGGAACTGGTACACGCCACCGGACTGGCGCAGGACCCCGCGCCGGTGCGCGTCCTCCAGGAAGTCCAGGAGCCGCAGCGGAAGACGCCCGGACAGCGCGAGCCAGCACCGCGCGACGGCGAACCGACCCCATGCCGACACGGCGACGGCGTGCAACTGCCAGCAGAGCAGGCCGCCCAGCCCGAGGAGGGCCCAGTCGAGCGCGGTGACCCGGTCCGGGCCGTGGACCAGCTGCCACGTCGCCACCATCACCGTCGGCAGCACCAGCTGGCGCAGGTGCGGGTCGTCCAGCGCGTCCCTGGTTCCCAGCGGACCCAGCCAGCCGACCGCCAGGACGGCGCGCCGGTCGCGGGCGAGCAGACGGGCCGGCGAGTCGGCCAGCGCCGTGTCGGCGGGTCGCCAAGTGTGGTGGAGCAGCCACCTGAGGCAGGCCACCAGCCCGCAGGCGGTGGCCAGACCCGCGGCCCGCAGGCCGGTGCCGGAACCCGATGCCAGGGCTGCGGTCCACGCCGCCGCCACACCGAGGGCGGTCGCGCCGGCCTTCCAGCGAACCGCCCGGAGCGCGTCCCGCAGGGCGTCGCCGCCCGGCAGCTCCAAGCTCCGGGGCGCCCGGTGCCAGCCGGGTTCCTCCCGCGCCACGGACAGCGCGGTGAGGCACAGGACCACCGCCGCGACGATCGCGAACGCCCCCGGCACCGACACCGGCACGGTGTCGCCCCACCACGGCTCCCCGAAATCGAACCGACCGACGGTCAGCCAGGCGACGAGGAAGGCGGGAAGCAGCCCCAGGACCCGCACCACCGCCGGAACATCGCGGTCGAAGGTCCACCAGGACAGGTCGGTGCGGCCGGTCGCCTTCATCCGGCCCGCGAGGAACCCGGCCCAGCGGCGCGCCTCCTCCGGCGAGCGCCCGCCGCGCAGCGCCCGCTCGGAGCGCGAGGAGCTGTACACCGCATCCAGGTACGCCGTGTACAGGTGGCCCTGGACCTCCTCGACGGTGCGGAACCGGCCCGGCCGGACCAGTTCGTCCGGGTGGCTGCCGTCCGCGTACGCGACCCGGGCGAGGCCGGCCATCAAGGGCACGTCCAGGGCCTGCCGCAGCAGGACGACCTCGCGGGTCCGGTCCTCGGGGTCGACGAGCCGGTCGACGACGCCGAGCCACCGCGTCCGGCGTCCGCCCGCGCTCAGGTACTGGCCGACGGCGGCGGACGACAGCGGCAGCAGGACGATCTCGGAGCGCAGGAAGTCGCTGTCCACCGGGACCTGTCGACGGTACTGGTCCGGGCGGCTGGTCAGCACGAAGGGCCGGGTGCTGTGCAGCGCCGCCAGTTCGGCGAACGCGGCGCCGCGGCTCGCCGCGGGCAGCTCGTCGAAGCCGTCCAGGACCGGCAGCACCCGCCCGCCGCCGATGAGGCGGCCGGCGACCACCTCCGGGACGGCGCCGGGCACCGGCGTGCACAGCTCGGGGTACTCGGCGGCCAGCCGGTCGGCCGCCCAGGTGTCGAGGCCCTGCCCCGGGTTCCAGGAGGCGAGGTGCAGCACCAGGGGCACCGGCTCGGCCCCGCCCCGCGCACCCCCGCCGGCGGCCTGCCGCTCCGCGAGGAGGTCGCGGGCGAGCCGCACGGCCAGGACCGACTTCCCGGCACCGGCCGGACCGAGCAGCACCAGCCGCCGACCGGGCGTACGGCGGAAGTACGCGGCCAGCGAGTCCGGCGGCTCGACCGCGCCGGCCCCGGCGCCCCGGCCGCCGCCGACCTCCCGCCACAGCACGTCGATCGACTCGGGGTTGTCGGCCTGCCGCAGCCGGTCGTCGTCCCGGTACCGGCTCAGCAGCACCGCGGCGAGCTCGTCGGCCACCCGGTCCAGGACGGCCGGCGAGCTCCAGGACGCCTCCCGGCGCCGCCGCCACGCCGCCGCGACCCGCCCCGCCAGCTCCCACAGCAGCGCGGCCCCGAGCAGGGCCCAGCCGGCGGGGACCGGGCCGACGACCGCCAGCCGCCGCGGCAGCGGCAAGGAGGGCTGCGCCGTCAGCAGGACGACTCCGAGCAGCGACAGCAAGCCGCGGAACCCGATGCCCACCCGCACCGTCAGCCGCTCCAGGTACCCCACCTGGACGACCGTCTCCTGCTGCCCGCCGCGCACCTCGTTGTGCACCGTCAAGCGCCGCGGCGCCCCCCGCCCGATCATCCCGTGTCGCCTAGCCGGCGGCCCCCCGGCCGCCGGGACCGCCGATGTGGAGGGTGCCGATGTACTGGGCCTGGACCGCGGTGCCCTGCTGCCCGCCGGAGATCGTGTTGGTGCCGTCGACGCGCACCCCGTCGCGCACCGGCAGCAGACCCGCGAGGCGACGCGCGAACTCGGGGTCCCGCTCGGCCCGCACCCTCAGCGCGTCCGCGAGCCGCTGCGCCAGGACGGGATCCCCCGGAGCCGTCTCGAACGCCGCCAACTCGGGCAGGCCGGTGGCGTCCGGTCCGACACCGTCCCCGGCCGGCCGCCGCCGCACCTGTTCGACGAGCGACTGCCAGGCGCCCTGCCCCGCCGCTCCGCGCGCCAGCACCATGAGAACTTCCGCAGTGAGCTGCTCCATCGACCCTCCCCCGAATCGCCCCCGTGTGCATCGAGGGTAGGGCAGGACCCGGGCGGGCGGGAACGATGCGGTGCCCCGGCGGCCCCGGTGCAGCGGCGAGCTGAGTATCCGTACTCAGGGGCGGTGGGCGACGGGCCGTCACAATCACTTGCATGAAACGGATACCGGACGCGGTCCCCGGCGGCCGCGGGCGGGGCTTTCGGGTGGCCGCCGACCTGGCCGCGGGAACCGCCCTGCTCCTGCTGGAGGGCGCGGCCCTCGCCCTGACGGTCCTCGCCCTCGGATTCCGGCGCTGGGGGACGGACGGGTCGGCGGACCTCCGGGCCCAGGACCGCCTGGACCTCACGCAGAGCACGTACGTGCTCGGCGGACTGATCGCGGTGGCGGTCCTCGCGGCGGCGCTGGCGGCATGGCGGCGGGCCGCTTTCACCACCGGCCTGCAGATCCTCGCGGCGCTGGCCCTGGCCGTCCTGCTCGGGCAGGCGCACTCGCACTACGACACCCGGTACCCGCCGCCGAGCCCTCCCCGCACGGGCCCGGCCTGCTTCAGCGGCAGCAACGACTGCCCGTGACGCGGGGCAGCACGATCCCCGCAGGCACCCGACGGGCCGGGCCGGTGGCGCGGCCGCGTAGGCCGGCCCTCCGTCCGATCCGCCAGGGGGAGAAATGACCAGCAGATTCACCGAGTTGGTGGTCGACTGCCACGAGCCGGAGCGGCTCGCGGCGTTCCGGTGCGCCGTCCTGGGCTTCGAGGTGATCGACCGGGGCGAGGACACGGTCGAGATCGGCTCCCGGGCGCCGACCGTGGAGGAGATCCGGGCGCGCCAGATGCCGCCCACGGTGATGTTCATCCGGATGCCCGAGGGCAAGACCGTCAAGAACCGCCGAGGGACAGCGGGGCCGCCGGCAGCCGCGCCGAGTCGTCGGGTTACTGATACGTGACGGATTCGCGCCCGGCCGCCGCTGCGTACCGTCGAAGGCGTCAACCCGGCCCCGTCCTCGCAGGAGCAGCACGATGACCGCCTACGCCCTCGCCCAGGTCCACTCCGTCGAACTCGGCCCCGACATCCTCGAGTACCTCCAGCGCATCGACGCCACCCTGGACCCCTTCGGCGGTCGCTTCGTCGTCCACGGCGGCAGGTTCGAGACGATGGAGGGCAGCTGGGGCCGGGACGGGCTGATCCTGATCGAGTTCCCGGACTACGAGCGCGCCCGCGCCTGGTACGACTCGCCCGCCTACCGGGACATCCTGGAACTGCGGACCCGGCACATGACCGCCGACGTCATCATCGCCGAGGGCGTGCCCGCCGGTCACCGCGCCGCGAAGCGGCTCGCCGCCCCCGAGGCGGCCTGACCCGGCCGTGCCCGCCCTCCTGACGTCACGTCAGGAGACGGCGCGTCAGAGCCGGAGAGGGGCGTGCCGCCGGCCCGGCACGGGCGCGGGCGGTGGAGGTGCCCGCGCCGCACCGGCTCGACGCCCCGGCGGGTCACGGCGCGCCGACGGCCCACAGTTCGGTCTTGGCCCAGGCGCCGACGATCGCCACGTCCGGGTTCTGGTGGCGCAGCTCGGCCCAGCGGCCGGCCAGCAGCTGGAGCCGGACGGTCAGCGGGAGCTGCGCCAGCACGGGGGGCAGCCCGGCGGCCGCGGGAGTGGCGGCGAGGGTGCCGACGGTGATGCCCTCCGCGGCGGCGGCCGCGCCGAGGGCGGCGGTCAGACCGTCCGGGTCGGCGTCGGGTTCGAGCAGCAGCAGGCCGTCGGCGGCGCCGAACGGCACGGCCGACCCGTGCAGGTACAGCTCCGACTCGTAGCCCTCGGCGAGGATGCGGGCGGCCTCGCGGACCTTCAGCGCACCCTCCCGGGCGGTGACCCCCCACGGCCCGGCGCCGATCACCGCGAGCGCCCGGGCGGGCAGGGCGACGGCGTCCAGGCCCGGCTCCCGGCAGGCCTCGCGGACGGCGTCGGCGGCCCGGTGCAGCTGCTCGGGGCCGTACTGCTCGGCGCCGAGGCGGTGGGCGAGCCCGGCCAGCACGGTGAGGGCGGCGGTGTAGCTGACGGTGTAGGTCTCGGACTGCTCCTTGGCCACCGTCTCGACCGACTCCGCCCAGTCGGCGGTGCCGACGCCGGTGATCGAGACCGTCGGCACGCCCGCCGCGAGCGCCTGCTCCCGGCAGCGCAGCGCGAAGGCCGTCTCGGCCGTGTGGGTGATCACCACCACGGCGTCGTCGGAGCGCAGCGGAGCGCCCCAGCGGGCGAACTGCGCGGCGGACGACCAGCGGGCGTCCACCCCGGCGTGACCGAGCATCATGGCGCCGAGCTCGGCGGCGTGCTGGCTGGTGCCGGTGCCGAGCAGCAGCACCCGGCGGGCACCAGCCAGGCGCTCGGCGGCCGGCCCCAGGTCGGCCTCGGCCAGGCGGTCGACGGCCTCCGCCTGGGCGTGGACCATGCGGTGCAGGGCGGTCTCCTGGAAGGTGCGGGACACGGGGGTCACTCCTCTCCGGCCGGGCGGGCGGCCGTGCAGATCAGGTGCGGCGAATGGATGTGGAACGGACTCAGGTCGTAGTCCCCGTACAGCTTCTCCGGGACCAGGCCCGCCCGGGCGAGCAGCGCCGTGAGCTCGTGGGCGCTGTAGACCCGGTAGTCGGCGGTGACGCTGCGCCCGGCCGTGCCCGGGGCGGGGTCGAAGGCCTGGATGTTCCAGGTGATACGGCTGGTCAGCGCGTCGAACCGCTCCTCGTAGAGGTACGTGGCGCCGGTGCTGGAGTCGAAGTTGCGGACCACGAACTCCTCCGGCGCGGTGCCGAAGGACTCGCCGCTCTGGGTGAGGAACCAGTCCCGGTTCATCACGTCGATCAGCAGCCGCCCGCCCGGGGCCAGGCGGCTGCGGACCTCGCGCAGGACGGCGAGGTTCTCCTCCTCGGCGTCGAAGAAGCCGAAGCTGGTGTGCAGGCTCACCACGGCGTCGAAGGAGCCCTCCGGGAGGGCGCTCAGGTCGCGCATGTCGGCCCGGACGAAGGAGACCCGCTGCCCGGCGCGCTCGGCCCGCTCGCGGGCCTGCGCCAGGTAGGGCTCCATCAGGTCCACACCGGTGACCTCGAAGCCCGCCGCGCCGAGCGGCACGCTGTGGCGGCCGGTGCCGCAGGCCAGGTCGAGGAGGGCGGCGCCGGGCTTCGGATCGAGCGCGCCGGTGACGCAGCGCACCATCGCCTCGGCGGTGGCCGCGTCGCGCAGCTCCAGGTCGGAGCCGGTGTAGACGTCGGTGAAGAAGGTGCTCCACCAGTCGGTGGGACGGTCGGTCACGGGTATCGGTCCGTTCTGTCGTGCGGGGGAGGGTCAGGCGGGCGGCCGGGCCTCGACGCCGAGGAGGCCGGGGGAGCCGGGCGCGTCGAGGCCCGCCGGCCCGAAGTGCTCCAGGCTGGCCCGCACCCCGGGGCCGGTGTAGTCGACGTAGTGCAGGCGGCCGGCGCCGGCGCGCAGGCCCGGCAGGCCGCCGAACTCGCCGGCGGCCCGGTACTCGCCCCGGCCGCGTTCGACCACGGTGAGCGCCCGGCCGTCCAGGGCGGGGCGGTCCGGGTCGAAGCCGGCCGCCCCGGCCGTGGTGCGGTGCCAGTACGAGCTGCGCTCGGTGCCGTCCGGCAGGGCCTCGACCGCCAGCCAGAGCGTCGCGCCGCCGGACCCGCCGGTCAGCAGGTACTCGGCCCAGCGCTGGGTCGCGCTGCGGACCTGGACGGCGCCGAGGACCGTCGGCCCGCCCGGCAGGACGTCACCCGGCAGCAGGTGCAGCAGCCCGGCCATCAGAACTCCCGCCGGCTGTTCGGCCGGGCCTCCGGCCGCCACGGCGCGTCGTGCAACCGCTCGGGCCCGATGGGCAGTCCGGCCATCAGCGCGGCGTTGTGGTACGCCGGGCTCTCGTCGGCGGTGAAGTAGTCGAGCATCATGGTCCACTCGTCCGGGGCGGGCCCGCCGGCGGGCGGCGGGAAGGGAGTCGGGTCGGCGTAGTACGAGGAGACGGTGACGTCGATGTGGTAGAGCGCCCCGTACCGCTCGGGGTCGGCGTCGGCCGGCAGGTGGCCCGGCCGGGGCGGGCGGTGCAGGCCGTAGCCGGTGGGGCAGGAGCCGCCGAGGTGCCAGGTGCTGCTGTGGCCGGACGGGTGCCCGATGCCGCCGTTGCCGACCGAGCGCAGCGCCGTGCCATGGGAGTTGCGAACGGCCTCGGCACGGGTGCGGAACCGGCCGGCGTCGTGCGCGGCCTGGGTGTGGTGGCCCACCGCGTTGACGTTGAGCAGCATGCCTCCCGGCACCCGGTGGTCGTGCGCCCGGGTGAGGTGGGCGCCGGTGAAGAACACCGTCATGCTGGCCGCGAACAGCTCGACGCTCCCGTCGGGGCGGCGCAGCGGCACGCCGTCCAGGCAGATGGTGTCGGCCGCGATCGGCGCCCACTCCGGCAGGTACAGCCCGACCAGCAGCCGGAACGCGTCCACCAGCTCCGGACCCGGCCGGGCGTGGGCCAGCCGGGCGCTGTTGAACATCACCTGCAGACTGCTGGTGCGGCCCTCCAGGGCACGCAGCTTCCAGCGCTCCCGGGCCCGTTGGAGCACCTTCTCGACATGGTGGGAGCCGAGCGCCAGATCCTCCTCGGTCACCCAGCAGATGTCGAGCGCCGGGTCCGCGTCCGGCCGGGAGGCCACCTTGGCGAAGACGCACGGCTGGTGCCGGCCGATCCAGCGGCGCAGGGCCGCCTCCTTCTCCTCCCGGGAGGCCGCCGCCGACAGCAGCACCGTGTGCGCCTCGTCGATGTCGGCCCCGAAGCCCTGCTCCGGCCCGCCCGGGACGAGCCGGTCCAGAGCCGCCGTCAGCGGATCGCCGCCCTCGGCCGCAGCCGCCACCGCGGGTGCGGCGAGGCCCTGCCCTCCAGTACGTCGCATACGTAACTCCCCCATGTGGGTGCGTTCTTGAAGCCGTGGCCGGAGTCGCCCCCCACCAGCCAGACGGACGGGGCGGCCGGGTGCCGCCCCAGGACGAACTCCTCGTCCTCGGTGGTCGTGTAGGTGCAGGTCTCCGCGGAGAGCACCGGGGCCGCCGCCAGCGCGGGGAAGCGCCGGCGCAGGTAGGCCCGGGTGGACCCGGGCAGTTCGTACGGGGCCGCGGGCCGGGCGCCGGGCGGCGACTCGACGTCGGGGACGACCTTGACCCCGGCGCCGCTCAGCGCACCGATGCCGTACACGGCCCGGCCCGGGTCGAGCCAGGCCGGTCCGGTCGGCCCGCAGGGCAGCGCGGGCGAGTCCAGGTAGTAGCTGACCTGGCCCGCCGGCCGCCCGCAGGCCAGCTCCGGGAACAGCCCCGGCAGCGCCGCGCCGACCGCCCAGACGACCAGCCGGGCCCGGTGCTCGACGCCGTCGACCAGCACCCCCGCACCGGCCGGACGCGCCTCGCCGCGCACCAGCTCGCAGCCCAGCGCCCGGCAGGAGGCGGCCAGCGCCCGAACGGCCCGCCGGGCGCGCAGCACGCCCGCCTCGGGCTCGAACAGCGCGAACTCCAGATCCTCGGTGCCCACCGCGGGGAAGCGCCGGGCCACCTCCCGGGGCGACAGCCGCTCCACCGGGACGCCCAGGTCGCGCAGCGCGGCCAGCGACCGCTCCTCCCAGCCCGTGGCCGTCCCCCGCGACGCGAAGCCGAGCACTCCGCACGGGACCAGCAGCCGCTGCCCGCTCTCGCGCTCCAACTCCCGCCAGCGGCCCACCGACTGCCAGGTCAGCCGGGAGTACCGGCTCCGCTCGCCGTAGGCGCAGCGCAGGATGCGGGACTCGGCCGCCGAAGGGCCGTGCTCGCCGGGCTCGTTCGGGTCGACGACCGTCACCCGGTGCCCCCGGCGGGCGAGTTCACGGGCGATCGACAGGCCGACCACCCCCGCCCCGGCCACCAGCGCGGACCTCACCGCGCCCGGCCGCTCACCGGTCCATCACCTTCGACTCCAGGTCGGCGGGCTGGGTGTCGAAGAAGACCACCCCGGCCTCCGCCGCGCCCTCGGCCGCCAGCGGGCCCAGGTCCGTCCCGCGCACCGGCCCGGTGCGGCCCAGCGCCCGCCACAGCCGCTCGGCGAACTCCGGCATGACGGGGTACGCGAGCCGGGCGAGCAGCTGCGCCGCCGCGGCCTCCACCGCGAGCGTCGCGGCGTCCTCCGGGTGGGCGGCGGCGAACTCGGCCGTGCCGCGGACCAGGTCGCACAGCGCCCGGGCGGCGGTGCGGGGCGAGAAGCTCCCGGCCAGGTACGCGCCGTGGCCGCGGGCGGCGAGGCGCGCCAGCTCGGCCAGGTGGGCGCGGTGCGCGTCGGTCAGCCCGGTGAGCCCGGTCGGGGCGCCGGCCGCCAGGCGGTCGAGCACCGAGGCGAGCCACGGCTGCCAGCGCCCCGCCAACTCGCCGTCCGCCAGGTCGTGGAAGCGCTGCCAGGTGAAGTTGGTCCGCTCGTCCTCGGGCCGGTCCAGGGCCAGCACGAAGCGCACCGTGTCGGCCGGCACGTGCGCCAGCAGGTCGGTCGCCCAGATCGCGTGCCGGCGGCTGGTGGAGAACTTCGCCGCGTCGAGCTCGTAGAACTCGTTGGTCAGCAGCGCGTCCGGCAGCCGCAGCCCCTCGTCGTACGCCATCAGCAGGGCCGGTATCAGCGCCGCGTGGAAGTAGCTGTTGTCGAAGCCGAAGAACTGCACGATGCCCGCGCCGTCCCACGCCTGCCGGGGGTCGGTGCCGTCGCCCCGCCGGGCCAGGGCCTCGGCCACCGCGTTGAGGTAGCCCGGCGCCATCTCCGCCCAGACGTAGACCCGCTGCTCCTCGAAGCCCGCCACCGGGACCGGCAGGCCCCACCCGGTGGGGTGGCTGAGCGGGATGTCCGGCAGGCCGGCCGCGGTCAGCTCCAGGCAGAACGCGCGGAGCCGGGGGCTCATCACGGTCCTGCGGTGGTACTCGGCGAGCCGCTCGGTGTAGCGGCTGAGCGGGAAGACCAGGCGCCGGTAGGAGCGCAGCACCGGCGGCCGGTCGCAGGTGGTGCAGCGCGGGTCGGCCAGGTCGGTGCAGACGTTGGGCCAGGCGCACACCTCGCAGGAGCTGCCGTCCGTGACCACGCCGCAGTGCGGGCAGCCGCCCCGGACGTACGCCTCGAACAGGTAGCGCTCGCAGCCCTCGCAGTACAGGCAGTCCTCGGTGCGGCGCTCCAGGCGGCCCTGCCGCTCCAGGGCCAGCACGAAGTCCCGGACGGCCTCCTGATGGCCCGTCGAGTGCTGCGGGCGGACGTAGGAGTCGACGGCGAAGCCGATCGAGTCGAAGATCGCGGCGATCTCGTCGGCGAAGCCCTGGGCCATCTCCGGGGCGTCGACGCCCAAGGTGCGGGCCTTCGCCGGGACGTAGCTCTGGTGGACGTCCGAGCCGGTGGCGTACAGGGCGTCCTCGGCGCGCAGGCGGCAGGCGCGGGCGTACACGTCGGCCCCGGAGTACGGGCCCGCGAGGTGACCCAGGTGGAGATCGCCGTTCGGGGTCGGCGGTGCGGCGGTGACAATGCTGAACACGGGCATCGCTGGTGAGCTCCTCAGAGGCTGACGGGTCCGTGGCTCTCCGGCCAGTAGACGGAGAGGAACACCAGCCGGCTGTCGCCGGTGTTCGTCACGACATGGCGGCTGCCGCCGGGAATGAACACGGACAGCTCGGGATGGACGGGCGCACGCTCCTCGCCGATGGTGATCTCGCCGCTGCCCGCGAGGAAGACGAAGACCTCGTTCTCCTCGTGCTGGTGCGGCTCGGTCGCCCCGCCGGGCTCCACCACCGCCCTGCCGAAGCCCCAGGGGGCCAGGTCCTCCCCGCCGTGCGGGTAGAGCTGCTGGTAACGGATGCCGTACGCGTCGGTCAGTTCGTGCTCGGTCATCGGACGGATCAGCATGGGCGCACACCTTCCCCCGGCGAATCCGAGGCAATGCGGCGATGGTCCGATTCCCCCGTCAACCCCGTTCGTCGTCGATGGTTGGCGGTGTGATCATCGTCGGGGCGCTGAGTACCTGTCAAGGGTCCTCAGCAGCAGCGGAGTTGGCTCGGACCACCGATTGGCACCCTGTCAGTTCCGCGCCGGAATGGCCATCACCTTGCCCGTTTCGGGAATGCGCGAATTCCCGGCCGGAGGCGCGTCCGCGCCCCGCGGTGCGGTGGGCGGAGCGGGCGCGGCCGGTCGGTCGGCGGGCGCGCGCCAGGGCTCCCGAAACGGTGTCCCCGGTCGGTGAGTCGACTTCCCGTCAGGACGGAAGGCGGCCCTCCGGTTCGACGGCTCAGCCGCCGGCGTCCACCCGGGGAGCCGTCAGACCGGCCGTCAGGAACGCCACCACGGTGGACAGTTCGGGGAACGGCGGGACGGCGACGGAGGCCGCGTCGGTGGCCAGCGGGCGGCCGTAGGTCTCCAGGAGCGTCGTGAAGGCCAGCCGCCAGCGGTCGGTGATCTCGTGGACGGTCAGCTCGGGCAGGGCCCGGCCGAGAACGACCTCGAACGGCGCGGTGCCCGCCCACGGCGAGTTGCTGAGCGGCCGGTCCGCCGCCAGCACGGTCTGGGCCAGCAGCCGGCAGAGCATCCGGCCGCGCTCGGTGCGGACCAGTTCGTCGAACGGCTCGGCGACGGCCATGACCAGCGTCCGCACCTGCGCCGGGCCGGCGGACGCGGGCCGGCGGGTGGCCGCCTCCAGCCGGTCCTGCCAGAGCGGCAGCAGCTCCCGGCCGAGGAGCGCCGCGACCAGGCCGTCCCGGGAACCGAAGTGGTAGTGCACCGCGCCGGGATTGAGCCCGGCCGCCGCGTTGATCGCCCGCACCGAGACCTGGCCGACCCCGCGCTGCAGGAACAGCCGCTCGGCGGCGGCGAGCAGCCGGTCCCGGGTGGAGGCGGGATCCGGGCTCTCGGTCGAGTCCTGGGTCGGGTTCTGGGCTGGTCCGTCCGGCATGACGCCATTGCACCACAGCAGGTCGGGTTACCATCCAATCAGTGATTGAAAACCGATTGGCAGGCGTTCGGAAGGACGCCCGGCCAGTCCCGTGCGCACCCGCGCACAGTGATCGAGAGGCACGCACCATGGGCACCTACGCCGTCACCGGATCCGCCTCGGGAATGGGCGCCGCCAGCGCCGCCCTGCTCCGGGACAACGGGCACACCGTCATCGGCGTCGACCTCCACGACGCCGACATCACCGCGGACCTCGGCACTACGGAAGGCCGCCGGACCGCCGTCCGGGCGATCCTCGACGCCTCCGGCGGCTCCCTCGACGGAGTGGCCGCGGTGGCCGGCGTCGGCCCCGCCATGCAGGACGCCGGTGCGGTCGCCGCCATCAACTACTTCGGCCCGGTCGCCCTGCTGGAAGGCCTGCGCCCGGCGCTCGCCCGCTCCACGGCCGGCCGCGCCGTCGTGATCGGCTCCAACTCCTCCACCACCGTCCCGATGATCGACGAGGAGCTGGTCGACCTGCTGCTCGCCGGCGACGAGGCCGCCGCCCGCGAGCACGCCCGCGCCGCCCAGGCGGCGCTTCCCGCCGAGGCGGCGCAGACGGCGCCCAGCATCTCCGCCTACGCGACGTCCAAGTTCGCGCTCGCCCGCTGGGTCCGCCGGACGGCCGTCACGCCGGCGTGGGCCCGCGAAGGCGTCCTGCTCAACGTCATCGCCCCCGGAGCGGTGATCACCCCGCTGATGCTCGGCTCCACCGGCGCCGGCGAGGAACCGGACGCCGACGCCTTCCCCACCCCGATGCCGCTGGGCGTCTTCGGCCGGCCCGAGGACATCGCGTTCTGGGTGCACCAGTTCCTGCGGCCGGAAGCCCGCTTCACCACCGGCGCCACCCTGTTCGTCGACGGCGGCACCGACGCCGCGATGCGCCCGGACGCCCAGCCCACCGCGCTGACCCTCTGAACGGCGGGCCCGTCCGGCGCGGCGCGCCGGACGGGGCTGTCGACGTAGTGGTGGTCGAAGCGCTCCGCGGACTCGGCGATCTCCTTCGGCTCGGCCTCGCCCCGCATCGCCCGGCCGAGCAGCCGCAGGCAGCGGGTGGGCCGGCCCCGGGTGGACGGGGCCGGCGGAGGGGTCAGCTCGCGCGGGCGAAGGAGGCGGCGAGCCGGGGGACGTAGTCGGCGAGGGCCGGGGCCCAGCAGCCGTAGTTGTGGCCGCCGTCGCAGGTGGGCGACAGGGTCGAGCCGTTGCCGTAGTTCACCAGTCGGCCGGCGACGCCGAGCTGGTCCAGGCGGTTCTTGACGGTGGTGGCGGCCAGGGCCGTGAAGTGGTCGATCGGGCCCTGGTCGCCGGTGTAGAGGGCGATGTCGGTCTCGGCGAGGCGGGCCAGGTTGCCGAGGGCGGCCGGGTTCACCTCGTTCCAGACGTGGTCCGCGCCGAACACCGGGTAGGGCGAGCCGAAGATCGCGTCGCTGTCGACGACCGTCCCGTAGCCGGTGCACTGTCCGGTGCCGGCGGGGCTGGAGGTGCTGACCGCGCACCACGCGCCGGTCAGGTTGAGTTCGGTGGCCAGCACCGCGCCGCGGATCTCCGCCATGCCGAAGTCGATGCCGCCGGAGAGCGCCGCGACGTGGCCGAACAGGTCGGGGCGGGCCTCGGCGTAGTGCAGCGCGCCGTAGCCGCCCATCGACAGGCCGACGACCGCCCGGTGGGAGCGGTCGGCGAGGGTGCGCAGGTTGGCGTCGAGGAACGGGACGACCTGCTCGGTGTGGAACGTCTGCCAGTCGGCCGCGCCGACCGGGGTCCGCTGCATCACCCAGTTCGCGTACCAGCTCTTCAGCCCGCCGTCCGGCACGACGGTGATCATGCTGTCGGAGTGCAGGGCGGGGGCGGCCGAGGCGTCGTCCACGGAGCCGCCGGCCCCGTGCAGGAAGTAGGTGACGGGCCAGCGCCGGTCGGGTTCGGCGGCGTAGTCGCGGGGGAGCAGGATGCGGATCCGGTGGGTGCCGGAGAGCCGGGCGGTGGTGACGGTGACGGTGAAGTCGGTGCTGGAGCGCACCTCGGGCCGGCCGACCTGGGTGAGGCCGTAGCCGTCGGCGAGGACGGGCGGTGCGTCGTCCTGGGCGTGGGCGGGTGCGGCGCCGAGCAGCGCGGCCAGGACGGCTGCGGCGGTCGCGGCGGCCGCGGTCCTGGCCCGGCGGTACCAGGCGGTCGGGGTGACGTTCACGTGCGGATCCTCCGGAGACGGGTCGGTGGGCGGTGGCGGTGCCGCGGTCTGCGGTGCCGGTCTAGAGCGCGCAGTAGGCGTCGGCGGTGGCCTTCGCGGTGTCCTGCTGGCCCTTGGTCGGGGCGAGCAGGTGGTACTCGTTGTTGGCGCGGACGACCTGCTTGCTGCCGTCGTCGTTCGCGTACCAGTCGCTGTAGTAGCCGAGGACGGCCCCGTTGTGGCCCCAGGCCCACTGCCCGCACGGCAGTTGCTGGTGGACGACGCCCAGCCCGTAGCCGGTCCTGCCGTCCGTGCCGACGGGGACGGTGGTGGTGAGTTCGGCCTGCTGCGCGGGCGGCAGGAGCCGGCCGGACATCAGGGCCCGGCCGAAGTCGGCCAGGTCGTCCAGGGTCGAGACGATCGCCCCGGCCGCGCCGAAGACCTGCACGTTGGAGGTGGTGGCGTCGAGGATGGCGATCCCGACCACCGGGTACTCGTAGCCGTGCAGGTAGTTGCCGTGCAGCGCGGGGTCGGTGGTGGGGAAGGTGGTGTGCCGCAGGCCCAGCGGTTCGACGATCCGGTGCTGGATCTCGGTGGCGGGGTCGTTGCCGGTGACGGCCTTGATCACCATGCCGGCCAGGACGTAGTTGGTGTTGGCGTAGCTCCACTGCTGCCCGGGCTCGGCGGTCGGCGCGTGCTGGGCGAGGGCGAGGTCGACCAGGGCCTGCGGCGTCCAGGTGCGGGTGGGCTGGGTGTTGAGCGCGTAGGCCAGCGCGAACCCGTTGTCCTTGGCGTAGTCGGGCAGGCCGGAGGTGTGGTTGAGCAGCTGGCGCACGGTGATCCGGCCGCCGTCGTAGCCGTTCGCGGCGACCGCGCCGGGCAGCCAGGCGGCGACGGTGTCGTCCAGCGACAGCCGGTGCTCGGCCTCCAGTTGGAGCAGGACGGTGGCGGTGAACGCCTTGGTGTTGCTGCCGATGCGGAACTGGGCGGCGGGATCGGCGGGCGCCTTCGTGGACAGGTCGCCGGTACCCGCGTGCACGTACTGGACGGTGTCGCCCTGGCGGACCAGGCCGATCACGCCCGGGTAGCCGTCGGCGACGCCCTGCAGCGCGCCCGCCTGCAGGAGGGCGGCGGCGGTCGGGGTGCCGGCGTGGGCGGTGCCGGTGGCGGCCGCCGCGGCGAGCAGCAGGGCGGCACCGGCGGTGGCGAGGCGGAAGGGCTTCATCGGACTCCTCGGACAGCGGACGGATCCGGCGGACCCGCGGCGCGCTCCCGGCCGTCCGGCCGGTTCCGGCGCCGCATCGGCCGGGTGCCCTCCGATGCTGCGGCCGCGCCGCCGGCCCGGACAGGTCAGAGCACCGGCCATACCTGACCGCTTGTCATGTCCCCAGGTGGGAAGCGGTACTGGCCTCCCGGACGCCGGTCACCCGCGCCCGTCGGCCCGGTGGAGGACGCAGCCGGGCCGGGCCGGAGGCGGTCACCGGAGGCCGGTCGTCCGGGCGGACGGCGACCCGGTGGCCGCCGCCGACGGGAAGGCGGCCGGCGCGTAGCGGGGATCGCTCCGGCGGAAGGCGCGGCCGAGGTGGTGCTGCAGCCGCACGTGGCGGAACTGGTACACCGCGCCGGTCCGCCGCAGCACGCCGCGCCGGTAGGCGTCGTCCAGGAACGCGGCCGGCCGCCAGGGCAGCCGACCGGTCAGGGGCAGCCAGACCCGGGACAGGACCAGCCACTGCCCCCAGGCGGTGAAGGCCAGCAGGTAGGCCGCGGTCCCGCCGATCCCGCCGACCGTGCCGATCACCAGACCGTCCGTCAGGCCCCAGTGGAGCGGACCCAGCAGGCCCTGGAGCGACCCGGCCACCAGCCGCCCGCCGAAGGCGATCGCGAGGGTCAGTGCCGGAGCCAGGACCAGGAACTGCCGGGCCACGGTGGCCCGGTTCGAGGCCAGCAGGTCGGCGGGGGTGGCCGCCGAGGCGATGTCCACGGGGGCCTCCAGCGCGGCGGCCAGCCCGAAGACCAGCCCGGCGGCCGTGCCGAAGATCAGCCCGAGGCAGAGCATGTCGATCAGGGTGCCCACCAGCAGCTGGTGGCGGGTCGGCCCGCCGTCCCCGTACAGCACCCGTTCGAGGGCGCTCGCGGCCGCGTACCCGCCGCCCACCAGGAAACCGCCGAGCAGACCGTGCAGGA
The DNA here is from genome assembly GCF_042734615.1 of Kitasatospora sp. NPDC059646. Classification (NCBI taxonomy): domain Bacteria; kingdom Bacillati; phylum Actinomycetota; class Actinomycetes; order Kitasatosporales; family Streptomycetaceae; genus Kitasatospora; species Kitasatospora sp. NPDC059646. The sequence goes on along the minus strand of NZ_JBHWDS010000015.1, from coordinate 139,105 downwards.
ACCGGGCGGCGAAGGTCCGCACCGGCCGCCGGCCGAGGCCCGCCCGGCCGCCCGGCAGCCGCAGCCGCACCCGGCTCGGCTCGAACACCGCCTCGCCGCCGACGGCGAGCAGCAGCGCGTACACCGCCCCGAAGGCCAGTCCGGCGATCGGCCCCATCAGGGCGCCCTGGAGCAGCACCTCGGCCGCACCCGCTCCGGTGCACACGCCGACCAGCCAGTCGGACACCGCGACGCACGCCGCGGTGGACGCCATGACGACGGCGGTACGGGTCGAGCGCGGCAGCGAGTCGCCCAGCCGCCACCACGCCAGGTCCTGCCGCTCGTGGTCGAGGCCGTCCAGCTGGTGGGCGAGCCGGGCGAGCCAGTGCCCGGCCCGCCGGGCCTCCCACTCCCGGGGCCGGCCGCCGGCGGAGTCCCGTTCGGGCACCCGGGGCCGGTAGACGGCGGGCACGAAGTCCGCCAACAGGTGCTCCTCCACGGCCCGTCCGGTCGGGAAACGCCCGGCGTCGAGCAGCTCGGCCGGGTCGCGGTCGGGCGAGTCGCTGTAGACGGCCCGGGCCAGGCCGACCATCAGCGGAGTGCTCAGCACCGCGGCCAGGCGCTCGGCCGCCGCGGTCCGTCCCGCCCGGACCTCCGCCAGCACGGCGTCCCAGCTCGACCCGCCCCCGGCGCCGCCGGTGACCGGCCGGGCGGTCCGCGGCAGGTAGTGGACCAGGTCGTCGGGGGAGAGGTCGGCCAGCTCGACGGCCGCCGCCCACAGCAGCGGCGCCCGCGCCTCCCGGACGGCCTCGGCGAACTCGGCCCGGCGACTCGTCACCACCAGCGGCAGCGAGGTGGCGTTCAGCACCCGCAGGGCCTCGCACCGCAGCCCCTCCGCGATCTCGTCGAACCCGTCGAGGACCGGAAGGACCAGATCGGCGTCCACCAGCGCCGCAGCCAGCGTCGACCCCGACGGACCCCGGCGGGCCAGGTGCGGGTGCTCGCGCAGCAGCCGGTCGACCAGCCAGTCCCGCAGCGCGGTGACCGTCGGATCCCACGACCCCGCGCCGAGCACCACCGGCACCCGCCCGGCGGCGGCCGGCGACCCCAGGCAGTCCAGCAGGAACCGTACGGCCAGCACCGTCTTGCCCGAGCCCGCCCGGCCCAGGACCACCAGCCGGCCGGACGGGATGCGCCGGTAGACCTCCAGGACGCTGCGGAGATCGCCGTCCAGGTCCAGCCGGCCGGGCGCCTCGCCCGGCCCGAGCCGCTGGACGTTCTCCGGACGGTCCGTCAGCCCCGCGGGCGCCGGCCGCCAGCGCACCGGCAACGGGAACGGATCGTGGACCTGCCGCTGGGCCTCCTCCCGCTGCCAGCGGCGCCGCACCTCGGCCGCCAACTCCCGCACCGCACCGGCAAGATCGTCCGGCACGGGGGCCGGCTCCGCGGCGGGCGTGCCGACCGGCGCGGGCACGGGGGCCGGTGCGGACGGCTTCGGCTCCGGCCTCCCGGCCGATTCCGTCGGCGGCTCCGGTTCCGGTTCCGGGCGCGGCGTGGAGAGCAGCCGGGCCAGCAGGCGGCGGTCCTCCTCGCCGATGTCGAGCGCGTCGGCCAGCAGGTGCACCGTGCCCAGCCGATGGTCGGTGGAGCCGCCGCGCTCCAGCCGCCGGATGGTCCGGACGCTCACGCCGGACCGCTCCGCCGCCTGCTCCTGCGTCAGCCCCGCCCTGCCGCGCAGCCGGCGCAACAGCGCGCCGAGCTGATCTGCCACCGGACCGCCCCCTCCCTACCCGCCAGTACGGACCGGGGCGAGCCTACCGGGGGGGGGGGGGGCCCCCCGCCCCGGCGCCCCCCCCCGGCGCCCGGCGGCGACCCCCCCCCCCACGCCCCCCCCCCGCACGGCGGGGGCGCGGACACAGCATGGGGCACCCC
>NZ_JBHWDS010000015.1:39032-137184 GCF_042734615.1 Kitasatospora sp. NPDC059646 | reverse complement strand
CCGCCTGTCCGGTGGGGGGGGCCCCGTGGGGGGGGCCCCGGCCCGGGCCGGGGGGCCCCCCCGACCTGTCCGTCCGGCGCGGACCGCGCCACGATCACTGCCCCCGAGGAGCGCGGAGCGAGGAATCGACGTGGCACACCGCTACTGGTGCGACGAGTGCGGCCACCGCACGCCCCGGCTCGACCCCGCCGACGCCGAGCGCCGACACCTGGAGCACTACGCCGCCCACCACCCGGGCACCGCCCCGGCCGGCCACGTCGAGACCGGCCGCCGCACCGGCGGCTGCGCCTGCCTCGGCCTGACCGTGCTGCTCCTGCTGCTGCCGCTCCTCGCGGCGGCCTGCCACCGCTGACGGCTCGTCGGGCCCCCGGACGCGGCCCGGCGGATTCGCCGGGCCGCATCCGGCGGTGCGGAATGGCTTGCCGGCGCGGGGAGTTGACGGAGGGACGGAGCAGAGTCGGCCGGGCAGGGAAGGCGGTGGCACGAATGGTGCGAGCGGTGTGGAACGGTGCGGTGCTGGCCGAGTCCGGGGACACGGTGCTGGTGGAGGGCAACCACTACTTCCCCCCGGAGTCGCTGAACCGGGAGTTCTTCGTGCCCAGCGACACCACGACGGTCTGCTCGTGGAAGGGCACCGCCCGCTACTGGACGGTCTCGGTGGACGGCGCGCAGAACCCCGACGCCGCCTGGTCCTACCCGGAGCCGAAGCCGGAGGCCGAGCACGTCCGCGACCGGGTCGCCTTCTGGCGCGGGGTGGAGGTCGTCACCGCCGAGTAGCGCGCCCGGGTCCGGCCGTCCGGGGCGCGCCGCCGACGGGGTCAGCGGGAGCGTCCGGCCAGGTCGAGCAGGAGGTCGGCGGCCACTGCGGCGCCGTCCGCCCGGACCGTTCCCGCGACCGCCGCGGCCCGGGTCCGCACCTGCGGGCTCAGTGCGGCGCCCAGGGCCGCCGTCAGCGACTCGACGGTCGGCGCGGGGCCCGCGTGCGCCGTCCCGATGCCCAACTCGGCGACCCGGGCCGCCCAGTAGGGCTGGTCGGCGATCAGCGGCACGATCACCTGCGGCGCCCCCGCGCGGGCCGCCGCGGTGGTCGTGCCGGCACCGCCGTGGTGCACGACCGCGGCCGTCCGCCGGAACAGCGCCTGCTGGTTGACCTCGCCGACCACGAAGCAGTCCGCGCCGTCGTCCACCGCGCCCAGGCCCGCCCACCCGCTTCCGACGACGACCCGCCGCCGGTGCGCACGGCTCGCCCCGACGGCCGCCCGCGCGACGTCCTCCGGCGCGTACGCCGCCATGCTCCCGAAGCCGACGTACACCGGCGGTTCGCCCGCGTCCAGGAAGGCCCGCAGGTCCTCGGGCAGCGGCCTGGCGTCCGGCAGGATCCACGCGCCCGTCTGGACCGGGTCGAGTTCGGTCATCCCGGCCGCCGGGCACAGCACCGGGTCCGCGGCCAGCCAGGGGCGCCGGGTGAAGACGTGGTCGCGGACGTTCGCCACCGGGGGCAGCCCGATGGCCGCACGCCCGCGGTCGACCGCAGCGCCGTACAGCTCGTCGACGCGCTCGGCGTCCTGCTTCCACAGCACCGCGTAGTCCGTCTCGCCCTCCGGGGACGGGGTGCCCGGCCGGCGCCCCGGCCGAAAGTGCCGCGAGGGCAGCCCGGCGATGTGGAAGCAGGCCAGCACGTACGGGACGCCCAGCTTCTCGGCGACGTCCCGCGCGCCGGCCGGCATCAGGCCCGTCGCCAGGACGGCGTCGCAGCCGTCGGCCGCCACCGCCGCGAGCGTCTCGAAGCGGGCCTCGACCAGCGCGGGAGCCAGCTTGAACGCGTCCTGCCCGGTGGGCGGCTTCGGGTTGGCGACGATCGACTTCACCGTCGGGCCGAGCGGCACCAGCTGCGCACCGGCCCGTTCCACCAGCGCGACGAAGTCCTCGTCGGGCGGGGCGCAGACCACCGCCTCCGCGCCGCGCGCCCGCAGCTCCGCCGCCAGCGCGGCCAGCGGCTCGATGTCTCCGCGAGATCCCCAGGAGGTCAGTACCACGCGCATGTTCGACTCCCGTTTTCGCAGGTGAGGGGGGTTGAGTCGGCGATTCTGCACCCTCGCCCGGGCCTTGCGGCAAGCCCCCGCCGGCGCGGTATGGTGAAACCGGAGGGACGTCCGGCGCGGGAGCCGCGAGCAGGCACCGCAGCCGATCCGGCACCACCCTCCCGGCGGCCGTGAGGAACCCGGCCCCCGCCACCGAACTCCCGCCCCCCGCCCGGCCACTGACGAGACGTCCGCCACTGACGACAGGTCCGCGCGGCGCCCGGGGCGGATCGGGTGACCGGCGCTGTCCGCGGGCGGGCGCGCCGGGACCGCGACGCCGGCGGCAGGCCCGGCCCGCCCCGCGCGCGCCCGGACCAATCCGCCGGCCCGAGCGCGCCGAACGTGGGGCAGAGGGAGGGCGCGCCCCGGTGCCCTCGCCGTCCAGAGGGAGGGAACCATGCCGGCAATCACCCGGCAGACGACGACCGCGCCGTGGCGCACCGGCCGGGCGAGCCGCGGCACCGTGGCCGTGATCGGAGCCGGAGTCGCCGGCCTGACGGCCGCCTACCGGCTGCAACGCGCAGGAGCGGCCGTGGAGTTGTACGAGGCGGACGACCGGCTGGGCGGGCACGCCCACACCCAGCGGGTGATCGGAGCGGACGGCCGGGTCGTGCCGCTGGACACCGGATTCCTGGTCCACAACGAGCGGACCTACCCGCAGCTGGTGGCGCTGTTCCGCGAACTCGGGGTGACCACCCGCGACAGCGACATGAGCATGTCGGTGCACTGCGGCGGGTGCGGGCTGGAGTACGCGGGCGCGCGCGGCCCCGCCGGGCTGATCGCCCAGCCCGGCGCGCTGCTGCGCGGCCCCTACCTGCGGATGCTGGCCGAGGTGCCGCGCTTCCACCGCCGGGCCCGGGCCCTGCTCGCCGACCCCGCCGCGGGCGACCCGACACTGGGCGAGTTCCTGGCGGCCGAAGGCTTCTCCCGCTACTTCGTCGAGCACTTCATGACGCCGGTGGTGGCCGCGGTCTGGTCGTGCGCACCGGACCTGACGGGGGACTACCCGGCGCGCTACCTGTTCGCCTTCCTGGCCAACCACGGCATGCTGTCCGTTCTCGGCTCGCCGACCTGGCGCACCGTGGTGGGCGGCTCGCAGACCTACGTCGCCAGGATCGCCGAGAAGCTGACTGCGGTGCACCGCGGAGCGCCGGTCCGCGCCGTCCGCCGCCACAGCGACGGCGTCTCGGTGACCTGCGCCGACGGCCGTACCGCCGAAGCCGACGCCGTGGTCGTGGCCACCCACGCCGACCAGGCACTCGCCCTGCTCGCCGACCCGACCCCGGCCGAGAAGGAACTGCTGGGCGCCTTCCGGTACTCCCGCAACCCCACCGTGCTGCACCGCGACGCCACCCACCTGCCCCGGGCCGTCTGGGCCAGGGCGTCGTGGAACTACCGGACGGACGACTGCTCCAGCCGCTCCACCGACGTCAAGGTCACCTACCACCTCAACCGCCTGCTCGGCCTCGACACCGCCGAGGACTACCTGGTCACCCTCAACGAGAGCCCCGACCGGCCCGTGGCCGCCGAGCACGTCGTCTCCCGCACCGTGTACGAGCACCCGATCTTCACCCGCGAGAGCGTCGCCGCCCAGGCCCGCCTGCCCGAACTGAGCACCGGACGGACGGCGTTCGCCGGCGCCTACCACGGCTGGGGCTTCCACGAGGACGGCTGCCGCTCCGGCCTCGACGCCGCCCAGGCACTGCTCGGGGCGGCCGCACCGTGACCGCGCAACCGAACCCCCCTACCGCGCCGCGCCCGGCACCGGCGCTGCCCGAACCGTGGGGTGCCGCGCTGTACGAATGCCGGATCACCCACGTGCGCACGTCCCCGCTGCGCAACGCCTTCACGCACCGCACCTACCTGTGGCTGATCGACCTCGACCGTCCGCCGGCCGTCCCACGGCCACTGCGCCGGCTGGCCGCGTTCCCCGAAACCGGTCCCACGGGCCCGGCGGCCCGGCACGACCTGGAGCGCTACCTGCACGCGGCCGGCATCGACGCCACGGGCGGCCGGATCCTGATGCTCGCCCACGCCCGCTCACTGGGCCACGTGTTCAACCCGCTCACCGTCTACTGGTGCCACGACCGCCAGGGGCGGGCCCTGTGCACGATCGCCGAGGTCCACAACACCTACGGGCAGCGGCACCGCTACCTCCTCCACCCCGACCGGCACGGCCGCGCCGAGACGGACAAGGAGTTCTACGTCTCCCCGTTCTTCCCCGTCGACGGCCGCTACCGGCTGTCCCTGCCCGTGCCGGGCGAACGGCTGGCCCTCACCGTCCACCTGGAGCGCGCGGGCGGCCGGCCGTTCACCGCGACCGTGAACGGCACCCGCCGCCCGGCCCGCACCACCACGCTGCTGCGCGCCGCCGCCCGGCACCCGCTGTCGACATCGGCGGTCAGCGCCCACATCCGCTACCAGGGCGCGCGGCTGTGGCTGCGCGGACTGCCCGTCCACCCCCGCCCCCACCACGCCCCCACGGAGAAGACCCGATGACCGCGCACGCCGACGTCCTCGCACCCGCCGCGCCCACGACGGCGGATCCCCGGCACTGGCCCGACGTGGCCCGCGTCCCCCGCGCACCGCTCCGGGCAGCCGCCGCACGGCTCCTGCTGCGACGCATCGCCCGCCGCCGCGGCCTGCGGATCGAACTCCCGCACGGACGGCCGCTCGCACCCGCGCCCGCCGGCGCGCCCGTGCTCCGCCTGAACCGGCCGGACGCGTTCTTCCACCGGATCGGCGAGGGCGGCCTGATCGGCTTCGGGGAGTCCTACCAGGCCGGCGACTGGGACTCCCCGGACCTGGTGGCCCTGCTCACCGAGCTGGCCACCGCCCCGGACACGCTGGTCCCCACCGGAACCCACTGGCTGCGCCGCCTCTACGTCCGGCGCCCGCCCGCCGCCGAACTCGGCACCCCGGACAACGCCCGCACCAACGTCCACCGGCACTACGACCTGTCCAACGACCTGTTCGCGCTCTTCCTCGACCCCACCCTCAGCTACTCCGCCGCCGTCTTCCCCACCTCCCGGGACGGCACGCCCCTCGCCTCGTGGGACGGCCTGGCCGCCGCCCAGCACCGCAAGATCGACCGGCTCCTCGACCTGGCCCGCGTCCGGGCGGGCAGCAGGGTGCTGGAGATCGGCACCGGCTGGGGCGAACTCGCCCTGCGCGCGGCCTCCCGCGGCGCGAGCGTCGTCAGCCTCACCCTCTCGACCGAACAGCAGGCCCTCGCCCGGCGGCGGATCGCCGACGCCGGCCTCGCGGACCGGGCCGAGGTGCGGCTGTGCGACTACCGCTCCGTCCGCGGAGAGTACGACGCGGTGGTGAGCGTGGAGATGATCGAAGCGGTCGGCCGGCCGTTCTGGCCCGCCTACTTCGCCACCGTCGACCGCGTCCTGGCACCGGGCGGGCGCGCCGCCCTGCAAGCGATCACCATGCCGCACGAGCGGATGCTCGCCAGCAGCGGCACCCACACCTGGATCCTCAAGTACATCTTCCCCGGCGGACAGATCCCCTCCCTCGACGCCATCCGCGAGACCACCGCCCGCCACACCGGCCTGCGCGTGGCCGGCTGCGACTCCTTCGGACCGCACTACGCGCAGACCCTCCGGCTGTGGCGCGAGCGCTTCACCGCCCGCGCCGATGAGGTCGCCGCCCTCGGCTTCGACCAGGTCTTCCGGCGCATGTGGGAGCTGTACCTCGCCTACTCCGAGGCCGGATTCGCCGCCGGCTACCTCGACGTCCGGCAGATCCTCCTCACCCGCCCGGAGCCCGCGCGATGACCCCGCACCCCGCCGCCCCGCCCGCCCGCCCCGCCGGCCGAACGCCCCCACCGCGCGCCCCGGAACGCCGTCCGGCCGGCCGGTGCCGGACACCGGGGCGGTGCCGGTGAACGCCGCCGCCTTCGCCGTCAACCTCCTCGCCACCGCCGGCGCCGCCCTCCTGGTCATGCTCCTCGCGTTCCTGGCGGGCGTGCGCGCGGGCCGCCACCGGGGCGTCGACGTGGCCTGGGGCCTGGCGTTCACCGCCGTCGCCTGGACCGGCCACGCCCTGTCCGCCGGCCACGGCGACCCGGGACGGCGCCTGCTGGTCACCGTCCTGGTCACGCTCTGGGGCCTGCGGCTGTCCGCCCACATCCGGTGGCGCTCGCGCGGCCACGGCGAGGACCCCCGCTACGACCGGATGCTCGCCAAGGCCCCGGGCGGACGCCGCGACGCCTACGCCCTGCGCATGGTGTACCTGCTGCAGGCGGCGATCGTCTGGTGGGTGGCCCTGCCGGTGCAGGCCGCCCAGTACCTCACCGCCCCCCTGGGCCCGCTCGCCGCCGCCGCGCTCGCCCTGTGGGCGGTCGGCATGTTCTTCGAGACCGCGGGCGACTGGCAGCTGGCCCGGTTCAAGGCCGACCCGGCCAACCGCGGCCGGGTCATGGACCGCGGCCTGTGGGCGTGGACCCGGCACCCGAACTACTTCGGCGACGCCTGCGTCTGGTGGGCCCTGTTCCTGTTCGCCGCCGCCGAGCCGGTCGGCTGGGCGTTCGTCCTCAGCCCCGTCCTGATGACCTACCTGCTCGCCTTCGGCAGCGGCAAACCCCTGCTGGAGCGCCACCTCAGCTCCGACAAGCCCGGCTGGGACGCCTACGCGGCCCGCACCAGCGGCTTTCTGCCCCGCCCGCCACGCCGCTGAGCCCGCGGGCCCAACGGCCGTGCCGGGCGGGCGCGTTCGGGGCGTCAGCCGGTGACGGTCCGTTCGAGCAGATCGACCGCGTCCGCGAGGGTGCGGGGCACGGCCGCCCGGACGGCCGGTCGGCCGCGGGCCCATCCCGGGCCCGCGGCGACCACCAGCGCCCCCTTGCGGGAGCCGCGCCCGCCCCACAGGAGCGCGTCGACCCGGGCGACAAGCTCGCGGTCCGCGCTGCGCCGGTCCTGCGACCAGACCATCACGGCGCGGGGACCGAGCCGCCGGACGGCGTCCAGCAGCGCCCTCGGCGGCACGGCGGCCCCCAACATGCGGTAGGGCAGGCCGCGTTCGGTCAGCGCGGCAGCGGTGGCCTCCAGCGGGAGGGTGTGGAGTTCGGCGGGCGCCGCCGCCAGCAGCACCGGCGGCACGGGCCTTAGCGGTCCCCTCGCCACGGCCGCGCCCCGCAGCACGCCGGAGACGTGCCAGGACAGCAGGTGCTCCACCTCGACGTACTGCTCGCCGTCGGCCGCCCACTTGCGACCGGCGGCGCGCAGCGCGGGCATCATCACCTGGTTCCACGCGTCGATCACCCCGAGGCCCTCGACCGCCTCCCGCAGGATCCGGTCGACCTCCGGTGCGTCGAGCCGCACCGCCGCCCGGGCCAGGCCGCGGCACTCGGGGCGCACCGTTCCGACCCGCAGCGCCCGGCCTCCGCCGGGGCCGGGGCCGGGACGGTCACCGCCCGGGGAGCCCGTGGCCGCCTCCGGGAGCGGGGAGTCCGCACCGTCGGTGGCGGTGTCCGTGTCCCGGGCGGTGGAGCGTTCGGCCAGGGCCGCTCGGGCGGCCTCGGCGGGTGGGACTCCGCGGGCGGTCAGGCGGCACATGGTCTCCAGGACGGCGATGTCCTGCGGGCTCCAACGGCGGTGGTGACCGGGCTCGCGGTGGGCGGGACCGATGCCGTAACGGCGTTCCCAGGAGCGCACGGTGGTGGGGGACACGCCGAGCCGCCGGGCCACGCCCCCGGTCGGCAGGCCCGCGTCCCGCAGCGGGTCCGGAGCGGCGGCGGGGACGGGGCGGTCCTGCCCGGGGGCGAGCGGGGTCACCGTTCGGTGGCCCTTCCGGCGCCGGGGGCCGTGCGGCGCGACCCCGTGACGGCGGTCCCGGGCCGCTCGACCGTGGTCGGGGCCGGGAGGCCCGGGCGCGTCGGACGGCGTTCGGATGTCCGGGGGAGAACGGCCGGGGGCACGGCGCGGGCGGTGCTCCGGTGGGCGGCGGTCATGGCGTCCTTCTGCTGCGGGGAAGCCCTGTAGACCGTAGTGGACCCGGGCCCCGCGGACGGGGCGCCGGCCGTTGCCGGGCGCGTCGCGGGACCACTCGGCCGAGGACCGGTCCGCCCGGTCCTGGCCGGAGCCGGGCCGGGCGCTCCGGACGGGTCGGCCGGCTCCCGGCTCCGGCGGGGCTTCGTCCGGGGCCCGGCGCCTGCTTCGGTCGTCGCCGGCCCGCGCGGCCGGGCCGCCCGTCCGGCCGGCCCGGCGTCGAACGCGACGGCCGCGCGGAGCCGGATCAGCCCGTCACGGATCCGGGTCTTCACGGTGCCCAGCGGCACGCCGACCGCGTGCGCGATCTCGCTGTGCGTGTAGCCGCCGTAGTAGGCCAGCACCACGGCTTCGCGCTGCACCGCACTGAGCTGCCCGAGCGCGAACCGGACGCGCTGCCCCTCCAGGGAGCGGACCGCCTGCTCCTCGGGCGCGTCGCTCACCGCGGTCTCCCGCAGCCCGGCCCGCAGGTCGCGTTCGGCCGACGCCCGGACGGACCGGACGCGGTCCACCGCCCGGCGGTGCGCGACGGTGAGCACCCAGGTCCACACCGATCCGCGCTCGGGCCGGTACGCGGCGGCGGTGCGCCACAGTTCCAGCAGGACTTCCTGGGCGACCTCCTCGGCGTGCGCCGGGCTGCGCAGCGTCCGCAGCGCCACTCCGAGCACCGGCCCCGCCACCGCGCGGTACAGCTGCTCGAAGGCGGCCTCGTCACCTCGTGCGACCCGTCGCAGGAGCGCGGGCAGTTCCTGGGGCCCCGGGCCGGGACACCCGTCGGAGCCCGTCTTCCGTCCGGTCCTCGTGGGGGTACTCACAGCGTCACCGTGCAGCGAATCGCCCCGGCGGACCCAGTCGGAGCGTTTGTGCAGCGGTTTGCCGCACCGGATCGGCGTCCCAAGCGTTGCGGTACCGCTGCGACTGGGGTGCGCCGGGGCCGCGCGCCACGCTCCGGGAGAGGGCCGGCCGCGTCGGACCGGCCCGAACGGAACGGAGCGGATCATGGAACTGCACGACGAACTCCCCGCCGACCGCCGCCTCTCCCGGATCCACCGGGCCGGAGCCGCCCTGTGCGGGGCGGCCCTGCTGGTCTTCGGCTGCCTCGGGCTCGCGGACGGGCTGCCGTTCTTCACCACCAGCGGTCGGCAGATCGCCGGACTCTCCAGCAACGGCCTGCTCAGCCTGGTGTCGGTGGTGACGGCGCTGGTGCTCGTCACCGGCGCGCTGATCGGCGGCACCGTGGCCTCCACGGTCAACATCGCCGTCGGCACGCTGTTCGTCCTCAGCGGCTTCGTCAACCTCGCGCTGCTGGACTCGTCGGCCAACGTCCTGGCGTTCCGCATCCCGAACGTGCTCTTCAGCTTCGCCATGGGACTGCTGGTCGCCGCGCTCGGCATGTACGGCCGGGTCAGCGGCAGGCTGCCGCTGGACAACCCGTACTGGCGCCGCCGTCACCCCCGGCCCGCCGAGCAGGACGGCCCCGCGGCCCTCACCGGCCCGGCCCGCCCGACCGGTCCGGCCGGGCTGCCCGGAGGTCCGGCGTGAGCCGCTGCCCGGCCGCCCGGGGGCGGTGTCAGGGGGTGGCGGCCGCGAGGAGGGCGTCGAGGAGGCCGGGGAAGCGGGTGTCGAGGTCGGTGCGGCGCAGGCTGACGAAGCGGTTGCGGCCCGCGACGCGGGTGGTGGTGACGCCGGCTTCGCGCAGGACCCGCATGTGGTGGGAGACCGTCGACTTGTGGAGGTGGTCCAGGCCCAGGCCGCCGGGGTCGCAGGAGTGCTCGGCGCCGTCGGCGTAGCTGAGGAGCAGCGTCATCCGGACGGGGTCGCCGAGGGCGTGCAGGACGGTGACCAGGTCGATGTCGGCGGTGGCGGGCTGGGGAAGCCGCTCGGTGTCGGTCACGGTGGCGCTGACTCCTCGGGGCGGGGGCCGGGACGGTGATTGTTTGACAATCATCCACCCATCCCCGAATGTTTGACGAGCGTCCAACTGTTTCACGTCCGTCCAACAGACCGTGGAGCGGTCCCGCGCACCTGTCCGCCGAACCGTGTCCTGCACCCCGGGGGGTCCCCGTGCCCGTACGTCTGCTCCTGCTCGCCCTCGGCACCTTCGCCATGGGCACCGATTCGATGGTGGTGGCCGGCATCCTCGGCCCGGTCTCCACCGACCTGGGGGTGTCGGTACCGGCCGCCGGCCAACTGGTGACGGTCTTCGCCCTCGGCTACGCGCTGCTGGCACCGGTGCTGGCCGCACTCACCGCCCGCTGGCCGCGCCGCAACCTGCTGCTCACCGCGCTCGCGGTGTTCACCGCGGCGAACGCGCTCAGCGCACTCGCCCCCACCTACGGGCTGCTGCTGGCCACCCGGGTCCTGGCGGCGGCCGGCGCCGCCCTCTACACGCCGACCGCCAACGCGGTGGCCACCACCCTGGTCGGCCCCGAACGGCGAGGGCGGGCGCTGGCCGTCGTGCTCGGCGGCATGACGGTGGCCACCGCGCTGGGCGTACCGCTGGGCACCTGGGTGGGGCGCACCGACTGGCGGCTGACGATGTGGCTGGTCACCGCCCTGGGCCTGGCCGCGTTCGCCGGCCTGGCGCTGCTCCTGCGCGACCTGCCCTCGCCGGCCGCCGCCACCACCCTGCGGGCGCGGCTGGCCCCGCTGGGCCGGCGGCGGGTGCTCGGCGCGGCAGCCACCACGCTGATGTTCTTCCTCGCCTTCCAGAGCGTCTACATCTACCTGGCCATGGCCGTCTCGGGCGCGACCGGCGGCGACGGCGGCCGACTGAGCGTCATCCTGCTGACCAGCGGAGTGATGTCGGTGGCCGGCAGCTGGCTGGGCGGGCGCCTGGTGGACCGCCTGGGCGTGCGCCGGGTGCTGCTGGCCGGATCGACGGTGGCGGCGGGCGCGTTCGCCGCGCTGCCCTGGCTGGGGCGCTCCATGACGGGAGCGCTCGGCTACGCGCTGGTGGTGCCGCTGGCGGGATGGGCGGTGTCGGTGGCGCTGCCGCACCGTCTGGCGTCGATCGATCCGGGCAGTGCGCCGCTGCTGATCTCGCTGAACAGCAGCGCGCTGTACCTGGGCACGGCGGCCGGCGGCGTCGCCGGGTCCGCGGCGATCGCCCTGCTGGGCGGGCGCTGGTTCCCGTTCGCGGCGGCGGCACTCGCGGTGGCGGCGTGCGCGGTGGCCGCGGCGACCACCCGCGACGAGCGGGCATCCCGTTCGCCGCGCCCGGCGCCGGAGCCCGTCCGCGCGTGAGCAGGCGCCCCCAGCGGGAAGGGTGGTCGGCGGTTCGCCCCGCGGGGCCGGGCCGACGACGCTGTTCCACCGGCCGGGCCCGCGCGGACGGCCACCGCCCGTCCGGCGCTCACCTGTAGATGGTGCCGGGCTCCGCGGTGGCCGGGGCGAGGAGCTGGCCGACGGTGACGAAGGTGTAGCCCTGGTTGTCGAGCGCGTCCAGGACGGCGGGCAGCGCGGGCACGGTGCCCCTGTGCAGCGGGTGCAGCAGGACGATGCCGTCGCGTGCGGCGCCGTCCAGGACGCGCTCGGCGATCAGCGCGGCGTCCTCGGTCGCGTAGTCCTGCGCGGTCACCGTCCACAGCACCTGGGCCATGCCGAGCTCCCGCGAGATCCGGGAAACCCGGTCGTCGGTGCGGCCCTCGGGCGGGCGCATCAGGGTGGGCCGCCGACCGGTGACCTCCTCGATCGCGTCCGCGGTCCGGACGAGCTCCTCCCGCACCGTGGCGTCGGGCGCCTCGGTCAGCCGGGGGTGGTTCCAGGTGTGGTCGCCGATCTCGTGCCCCTCCCGCGCGATGCGCCGCACCACCTCCGGATGCGCGTGGATGTCCCGCCCCTCCAGGAAGAACGTCGCCGCGGCGTGGTGCTGCGCCAGCAGGTCCATCACCCGCTCGGTCGGCTCCCCGGGACTGCCGTCGAACGTCAACGCGATGCACTTGCGGCGCGAGCAGTCCACCTGCCCCGCCACCGGCCCCGCCTTCGCCCGCTTCCGGGCCTGCCCCGGATCGACCGTCACCATGGCGAAACTGCGGACCACCGCCACCGTGACCAGCGCCCCGACAGCCAACACCGCCACGCACAGCAGGACGTAGAACCTCGGTCGCCTCTTCGCCAGCTTCATCGGGCAACCCTACATTTGCGCCTTCGCCCGCCTTCCCCGCGCCCGGTACGGGGGTTCCGGGGGCGCTCCGCCGACCGCCGGGGCCACCAGCGAGGCCGGGACGGGACTGGCCGCCTGCCCGCTGCGCGCTCCCGGCCGAAGCGCGCCCGACACCCGCGGTCTCGTGCCTCCCGCCGCGCCGTCCGTCCCGGATCGACCGGCCGGTACGACCGAATCTGCCCCACCCGCGCCGCACGGGCCCGGGTCAGGTGCGGCGTCGGTTGCTGTCGTGGCGGAGTCGGGCGGTGTGGTCGGTGAGGGTGTCGAGGCGGGTGGCGAGCTCGGTGTGGTGGGCGTCGAGGTGGGGGCGGATGGCGGTGAGGGGCTGTATCAGGTCGGCGGGGTCGGGCGCGGCGAGGGCGGCGGTGAGGGCGGTCTGGGCGGAGTGGGCCTCGGGCGGGAGGGGCGTGGTGGTGAGACGGGCGGCGAGGACGCGAAGTTCGGCGGCGTTGTCGCGGGCCCAGGCGGTGACGGACCGGTCGGCGGCCCGGCGGTCGCGGACGGCTTTGACGCGTTCTGCGCCGGTTGCGGCGTGGGGTGCCCCGATGGCGGGCTTGAGGCGGAGGTAGCGGTTCTCGGCGGCCTGGCGGCTGGCGACGCCCATGGGGTGCGCGAGGTCGGCCCAGGTGGCGCCGGCCTGGCGGGCGGTCTCCACCAGGCCGGCCTCCCAGCCGGCGAGTTCGGTGCGCAGCTCGCGCAGCAGGACGAGCGCGGCCAGCGCCTGTTCGGGGCCCTCGTGCCGGTCGGCGGCGCCGGCGGGCGGGGCGGCCTGGTCCTGAGCGGTGCGGACGGCGTCGTCGATGGCGGCCAGGGCAGCCGCGGCGGCCAGGAACGAGGCGGGTCCGTGCGGTCGGGGAGGGCCGGCGGCGGGTCTGCGGGACTTCTCACTCATGTAGTCACTCTATAGACGACAACGCGACTTGTCATCGGATGGATGACGCGCTACAAAGGTGTCAGGTGAAGCGCACTGGCACCCGTTCGATCAATGGAGGTGTTTCGCGATGCTGCTGCGCACTGACCCGTTCCGCGAGCTGGACCGCCTGACCCAGCAGTTCCTGGGCAGCACCGGAACCTGGTCGCGTCCGGCACCGATGCCGCTGGACGCCTACCGCGCAGGCGACGAGTACGTCATCTGCTTCGACCTGCCCGGTGTGGACCCGGACGCGATCGACATCGACGTCGAGCGGAACATGGTGACCGTCAAGGCCGAGCGCCGTCCGCGCCAGGAGGGCGACAACGTGAAGTGGGAGCTGTCCGAGCGCCCGCTCGGCGTGTTCTCCCGCCAGGTCATGCTGTCCGACACCCTCGACCCCGCCGGGATCACCGCCGACTACGACGCCGGCGTGCTGACCCTGACGATCCCGGTCGCCGAGAAGGCCAAGCCCCGCAAGGTCGCGATCAACCACAGCGGCGACCGCAAGCAGATCCAGGCCTGACCGAACCCCGGGCCCGGCCGGCCCCCGGTGCAGTTCCGCGCCGCCCCCGGTCTCTCCCCTTCGATCGAAACGGGGCGGCCGGACCACCCCGGGCCGCCGGCCGGCCCCGGCCGGACGGATCCGCTCGCCGTACCCGCTCGCCGTTCCGGGGAAACGCCCTTCCGGGGAAACGGCCGGAGCGGCCGGAGCGGCTCGTCGTGCGGGAAGTGGTGCTCGACCTGTCGGAGGTGACGTTCATGGACCGCGCGGGCCCGGGCGCCCTCGTCCGGGGCCGCAACCAGGCCGGCCGCAGCGGCGGGCGCCTCGTCCTCGCACGCGGCCGGCCGCCGCGTCGTCCGGCTGCTCGAACTCACCGGCTGCGCCGGGCCCGCCCGTCGGGCCCCGACCGGACCGGGCGCCGTCGCGCCGGCCCCCGCTTCGGGACGGAGGGAGAACCGCGGTGACACTTCGATGGAAGCCGTTCCTGGACGAGGTCCGGGAACGCGGCGAGTACGACACCCCGCAAGAGGCCGAGCGGGTCGCCCGGGTCGTCCTGGCCCTGCTCGGCGCCCACCTGGTCGGAGACGTGCGCGCGGAACTGGCCGCCCGCCTGCCGGAGACCATGGCCCTGGTCCTGCTCAACCCGCTGCAGGCCGCCGAGCCGCTCAGCCCGGAACGCTTCGTGCGCGCGACCGCGGCGTGGATCGAGGGCGCCACCGAGGCCACGGCCCTGTGGGACATCGGCGCCGTCCTGTCCACCGTGGCCGACGCCGCCGGCGACGACCTCACCGGGCGCATCCTGCTCCAACTCCCGCCCGGCTACGACCTGCTGTTCGGCCGTCCGACCGCGGGCGAACGGCCCTGACCACCCTCCACACTCCGCCGGCGGCGGCCTCGCGCGGCGCGTGCCGCTCCGACGGCCGACCCGGCCGGCACCTGCTGTCCGGCCGTCCTCCCTCCCGCAGATGAACGGCCTTGAGCACCGCTCGGGCGTGCCGGCGGCGGCCCGAGCGGGGCGTCTCCTGCTCCGGTCGCCGCCGCCCGAGGCCTGCTGTTCGGCCGTCCGACCGCAGGCGAACGACCCTGACCACCCGTCACGCGCCGCCGGGCCGCCGGCGGCCGCCCCCTGGAAGGCCCCACGGTGATGACGCGCTACCGCCACCTTCTCCAGCAGGTCCGCACCCTCGGCCGCTACCCCACCGACGAGGAAGCCGAACGGGTCCTCGACGCCGTCCTGGCCCTCCTCGGCTCCCAACTCACCGGCGACGAACGCTGCGACCTCGCCGCGGCCCTGCCCGCGCGGGCCCGCGCCGTCTTCGCCTCCCAGATACCGCTGCCCCGTCCCGTCACCGCCCCCGCCTTCGTCGAAGGCCTCGCCCACACCCTGGGCACCAGCCTCACGGCCGCCCGCTGGGACGCCTCCTCCGTCCTGGCCGCCCTCACCGCCCTCGCCGGCGACGACCTCGCCGACCGCCTCCTCGCCCGCCTGCCCCGCGGCTACGCCCTGCTGTTCGGCCGCGCCGACCTGGCCGCCGTCGCCTGAGGCCGTCCGGACGAAGCGCGGGCGGGCCCGTCGGGCGGCTCCGTCGACGCGGGGGCGCGGCGGGGCCCGGGTTCGGCCGGGGCCGACCGTTTGCCGGCCGACCGTGATCAGCGGGGATTTCGGATGGTGGTCGACTACCGGTAAGGTGGCGGCCGCGAAGGGGAGTAGTCCCGTAATACCGGCAGGTCGACATACTGGCCGCCCGCCTCCGGCGGTCGGCCCGGTCGCCGGGCCGCGGACGCCGGTGGGCGTCGCGGTGGACGAGACCTTCGGCCAGGCATGATCGGCAGTCGCGCCCCGCGGCGGCCGTTTTCCGTCATGCCGGGTCGAGTGGTCCTCCCGTACCCGCCTGCCGTGGGGTGTACGTGCCGGGCTCTGGGCCCGGTCGAATCAGAAAGCCCCTGGATGTCCCTCGACCCTTTGGCGATCGTCACCGCCTTCGGCCTGATCTTCCTCGCCGAGCTTCCCGACAAGACGATGTTCGCCTCGCTCGCCATGGGCACGCGCATGCGCCCGCTGTACGTGTGGCTCGGTACGTCGACCGCGTTCATCGTGCACGTGGCCATCGCGGTCGGCGCCGGCAGCGTCATCGGCCTGCTGCCCAACGTCGCGGTCAAGCTGGTCTCCGCCGCCCTGTTCGGCTTCGGCGCATTCGTCCTGCTCCGCAGCGGCGGTGACGACGACGACGCCGACGCGGCGGGCCGGACCGTGACCGGTTTCTGGCCGGTGTGGAGCACGGCCTTCATGGCGGTGTTCATCAGCGAGTGGGGCGACCTCACGCAGATCACGACCGCGAACCTCGCCGCCGCCAACGGCGTGCTGTCCACCGCGATCGGTTCCGCCGCCGCGTTGATGTCCGTCTCCGCCCTGGCGCTGCTCGCGGGCCGTTTCATCGCCAAGCGGGTGCCGCTGCGGCTGGTCCAGCGCATCGGCGGCGTGTGCATGGCGGGCCTGGCCCTGTGGTCCGTCATCGAGGCCTTCGCCTCCTGAACGCCGCACTCCCGTGCAGCCGCCCCCGGCGCCGTCACCGGCGTGCGGGGGCGCCTGCTGCCGGGGTTCGGTTTCGCTCGGGGGCGGCTGGGTCGACGGTGGCCGTCCCCGGCGTCCGTCCGACGGGACGGACAGTTCGCCAGCCGCCGCTGCGACCGACGGCCCTGCGGCGCCCGGTCAGCGCGGCGTTGGCCTTCAGGAGGGCGGGCACCAGCACGTAGACGGCGGTGGGGACCAGGATCGCGGTCAGGACCAGGGTCCGGAGGTAGACGGGCAGCGGTGCGAGCGTCGGTCCGAGCAGGACCGACAGCACGGTGATGCCGGGATAGATCGCCAACCAGGTGATCAGAGCCCGCCGGTGCACGGACGGGGGATTCATGGCCGCTCCTCGAAGACCAGGGAAGCCCGGGCGGGCTTTCGGAGTCCCTGTGCCAGCGACGATGCGGCAGACCGCACCCGGCAGGCAAAGTCCGTTGCTGCTTCGGCAAAGCGGGCATCGCGGACGGTACGCCGGCGAGCACCTGGAGCGCGTTCGCCGCCGTACCGTCCGCGGGCCGCCTTCCGGTGCCGCCCTGCCCGGCGTCCGGGCGTCCGCCGTCCCGGTGTGTGTCAGGGCCGGGCGGGTGGTTGGTGGGTGGTGAGGTCGCCGTGGGCGGCGAGGGCCGGGGCGGGGTCGCCGGGGGTGGGGGTCATGACGGCGTCGAGGAAGGCGAGCGTGGTGGTGGTGACGGCGGGGACGGCTTCGGTTCGGTCGAGGGTGCCGGTCAGGGAGGGGAGCGGGGGGAGGTAGAGGGGGCTGTCGGTGAAGGTCAGGTGGGTCGTGCCGGGGAGGGTGAGGCGGTAGGCGGTGGCGGTGGTGGCGGTGAGGGCCTGGTCGAGCCGGGGGAGGTAGCGGGGGTCGGTGGCGGCGCTGGGCGCTTGGGTGAGGGCGAGGGCGGGTTGGTGGAGGGCGGGGGTGAGGGGGCCGTGGGGGTAGCCGTCGAGGTCCAGGGCGGCGGTGAAGCGGGGGTCGTTCCGTGCGGCCTGGAGGGCGGCGGCGCCGCCCATCGAGTGTCCGGCGACGGCGGCACGGGTGGTGTCGAGGCGTCCGGCCAGCGGGTCGCCGGGGCGCTCGCCGTGGTCGAGGCTCTCCAGCCGGTCGAGGACGAACCGGAGGTCCGCGGCGCGGATCGCGGTCCACTGGGCGGCGAGTGCCTCGTCCGTGTCCCGGTCGCCACTGGAGGCGGTCGCGGAGCGGATCGTCCGTCCGTCGTCCAGCACCACGGCCGCGCAGTCGTACGGGTGGTCGACGGCGGCGACCAGGTAGCCGTGGCTCGCCAACTCCTCGGCCCAGGCGGTGTTCTGGGTGCGGGCTCCGCTGGACCCGGGGGAGAACAGCACGAGGGGGAAGCGTCCGCCTCCATCGGCGGGCGGTGCGTCGAACACGGCTCGGGTACGGGCGCGGGTGGCGCCGTCGAGGAGGAAGCCGGGCAGTCCCGCCCCGTCGGCGAGGGCGTCGCGGACGGTGCGTGCTTCCTCCGCGGTCCGCCCGAGGTAGCGGGCCCGGGGAGCATTCGGGGGTGCGGGCCGGGCCGGGTACCAGAGTTGGACGACGACGGTGCGCCGGTCGTCGGGGTCGGGGGTGAAGGTCTCGGGCCGGGCGGGGTCGGTCCACTGGAGCACGCGGGTGCCGACGGCGAACCGTCCCGACGGCCGGGGGAAGTCCGGTATCGGGAACGCCCATGCCGCCGCGGGGCCGGTGGCGATCAGGGCTGCGCACGCGGCCGACCCCGCCGGCCCGAACCACCGCCGGGCCCGCCGCGCCCGCGGCGCTCTCCGGGCCGATCGCTCGCCGCGCCGGCCGGGAAGCCGTTCGAGCAGCGGCCGGAGCAGCGGTCCGAGCAGGGGTGCGAGTCGTGGTGCGAGGAGCGGTCGCAGGACGGGGGAGAGTGCGGACGGCAGTGCCAGAGCGGCGCCTGCGAGGACCGGCAGCAGTTGCCAGCGGATTCCGGCGGGGACGAGGAAGGCCGCGGACGCCGTCATCAGTGCGGTCGCCCCGAGGGCGGTGCGGATGCGGGCGGCGGCCGGGAGCCAGCGGGCGGCGACCAGGGCGGCGGCGGCCAGGGTCGCCAGAAGCTCCCAGGGGGACGCGTCGGGTCCCGTGATGGTGTCGATCACCCGGTCATCGTGGCTGTCGGTGGCCGGCGGGCACATCGTCCGCCGGTTGTTCTCGCGCTGCCACCGCGGTGGCGTCCCGGCACTGCGGCGGGGGATGCGGGGTGCGACCCGGGGAGGCACCGCGTCTCCTCCTGAAGTCGCACGCCGCTGGGGTCTGCTCCACCGTCGGGCGCATGTGCGGCGCCGGGCGGGGCCCTAGCGTGGCCAGGGGCGCGCGCCCGATCGGGCGCTCACCCGGCTGTGTACGCGCGCCGGGGCGGGAGCGGCCGAGATGTGGCGCGGTGAGGTGTCGAGTGGCAGGAAATCAGCGATGACGCGGACGGCCGCCGTTGGTGCCGGCACGTCGTCCGGCACGTCCTCCGGCGTGTCCTTCGCGCGCCGTCCAGCGTGGCGCGGTGCACAGTGGGCTGCCGGTGGCCCGGGCGCGGAGGCCCCGGGCCGGTGGGTGCTGCCGGGGGCGGTGCTGGCCGGGCTGGTGGGGCACGTCGTGGTGAGCCGTGCGCCGAGCGAGGTGCCGGTGGCGGCGGCCCTGACGGCTGCGCTGGTGGTGCCGTTGGCGTGGCGGGCCCGGGCGCCGCGGGCGGTGTTCGCGGTGGTGGCGGCGGCCGCCTGCGCGCAGTGGCTGGTGGGGATCCAACTCCCGGCGGACGCCGCGTTGTTGGCGGCCGTGCACGGGGTGGCGGCGTACGCCGGCCGGCGGGCCGCGTTCGTCGCGGTGGCCGTTGCGGGAGCCGGCGCGTTGGCGGCGAGTGTGCGGTGGGCGACCGGTGGCGCGTTCCTGGCGCCGTTCGCGGCCCTGGCCGCGGCGGTGGTCGCCGCCGCGGCGCTCGGCACGAACGCGCGCACCGCGCGGGCGCATCTCGCGGCCGTACGGGAGCGCGCCGCCGACCTGGAGGCGCACCGCGACCGGCAGGCGCGGCTGGCCGTCGCCGAGGAACGCGCCCGGATCGCCCGGGACCTGCACGACATCGTCACGCACAACCTGTCGGTGGTGGTCGCGCTGACCGACGCGGCCCTCCACGCCCAGGACCGTGCGCCGGCCGCGGCCGCCACGGCCATGCGCGGCGCCGCCGAGACCGGCCGGCAGGCCCTCGCCGACATGCGGCGCTCGCTGGGCATCCTGCACGCCGACGACCCCGACGCGCTGCGCCACCCCCTGCCCGGCGTCGCCGGCCTCGACGCCCTCGCCCGGCGGATGCGCGCCGCGGGCCTGCCCACCCGCCTCGACGTCCGCGGCCCCTGCGCCCGGCTGCCGCAAGCGGTGCAGCTGACCGTCTACCGACTGGTCCAGGAAGCCCTGACCAACACCCTCAGGCACGCCCCGGCCGGCGCCCGCGCCGAGGTCCGCGTCCGCTGCACGGCCCGGACGGTGACCGTCGACGTCACCGACGAGGCGACCGCCCGTACCGGGCCCGCCGAGGCTGTTCCGGCGGGCGGGGGCAGGGGACTTGCGGGAATGCGGCGGCGCGCCGAGGCGCACGGGGGTGTGCTGGTCGCGGGGCCGCTGCCGGGCGGCGGGTGGCGGGTGCGGGCGTGCCTGCGCGTCGGTGTCGACGGCGGTGTCGGCGTCGGCGGCGTTGGGGCGGTGCCGGTATGACGATCCGTCTGCTGGTCGTGGACGACGAGGCGCTGCTGCGCCTGGCGTTCTGCACGGTTCTGGGCGCGGAGAGCGACCTGGCGGTGGTCGGCGAGGCCGCGGACGGCGAGCAGGCCGTCGAGCTCGCCCGCCGTCTGCGGCCGGACGTGGTCCTGATGGACGTGCGGATGCCGGGCACGGACGGGATCGACGCCACCCGCCGGATCGTGCGCGCCTGCCCGGGCAGCAGGGTGCTGGTCCTGACCACCTTCGACCTCGACGAGTACGCCTTCGCCGCGCTCGCCGCGGGGGCGTCCGGGTTCCTGCTGAAGAACACCCGTCCCGGTGAGCTCCTCGCCGCCGTCCGGGACGTCGCGGCGGGCGGCGGCGCGCTCTCCCCGCGGGTCACCCGCCGCCTGATCGACCGTCACCGGTCCCACCTCGCCGCCGCGCCGGGCCCCGACCACGGCGAGCGCCTGGCCCGGCTCAGCGCCCGCGAACGCGAGGTCCTCGCCCACGTGGGCGCGGGCCTGTCCAACACGGAGATCGCCGCGACCCTCCGCCTCGCGGAGGCGACCGTCAAGGCCCACCTGGGCCGCGTCCTGCGCAAACTCGGCCTCCGCGACCGCGTCCAGGCCGTCGTCCTCGCCCACGAGAGCCGCCTCGTGCCGCCGCGCTGACGGTGCCGGGGCGAGGCGCTCCCACCGGGGCCGCCGGCTGTTCCGGCCGGTGAGGTGCGGCGGTGGTGCGGGTCGTCCGTGAGGTGGTGCTCGTCGGGTCGTCCTGTCCGCCGTCCGGCCGCGCGGAAACGACCGGCTTCCCGGCCGCCCGCCCGAGACCTTTCCGTCCGTCGGAGCGTGGATACGTGCGGGCCGGCCGCTGGGGCCGACCCGGACAAGGGGGAACGACATGCGACGGTGGACCAACGTGCTGGCTGCCGTGGTGCTCGCCGCGGGGGCGGCGGCGACCGCGGTTCCGACGGCCTCGGCCGTCACCGCCACGACCGACTGCTCGACCGTGTGGGGCAGCCTCGACCGGCAGGACCGGACCGTCCCGTACCAGCCGCAGGCGCTGACGAACATCCGCACCGGTGCCCACGAGTGCTTCGACCGCCTGGTGGTCGACGTCCCGGGCACCTCGCCGGAGAACCCGCTCGCCTACCGGGTGCACTACGTGAACGGCAACACCGTCCACCAGGCCGGCTCCGGCACACCGATCCCGGTGAACGGCGGCGCCGTCCTGGAGATCGTCGTCGGCGCGAGCACCTACGACCCCGCCACCTGGGAGAAGGTCTACCCGGCCCGCTCGGGCGACGCGCTGCCGGGCGTCGACCTCACCGGCTACCGCACGTTCGTGGACAGCCGCTTCGCCGGCAGCCTGGAGGGCGAGACGCAGTTCGGGCTGGGTGTCCGGGCACGCCTGCCGTTCGAGGTCTTCCAGCTCGACAACCGACTCGTCATCGACGTCGCCCACAGCTGGAGCGCCACCGGCTGACGGCGCGGCGCCGCGACCTCCGGCGCCCACGTCGCCGGGTGGGCGTGCTGCTCGGCGGCGCGGGCACCGGACGGCAGTCCGAAGCCCCGGCAGGACGAGGCGACCTGTCCGACCGGGGCTCCGACGCGCACGACCACGCAGGCGCAGGCCGCGAGCCGGTCGCCCGACCCGCGGCCTGCCGCCGGACAGCCGTCGCCGGACGGTCCGGGCCGTGAGGTCCGGGCCGGGCGGCGCCGTCAGGGGACGACGGTGGTGGGCGTCACCCGAACGTCCTTGATCCTCTCGCCTCCCGCGTCGTTGCCGTCACCCCAGATCTGGAAGTCGAACCGCGAGTAGAAGGCGCCCGGGCCGCCGGGGCCGAACGGGCCGGCGGTGATGTTGAAGGCGCGGTCCGCCTCCCGTGCTGCCTTCGGCGTGGTGGTGCTCCACTGGGAGGAGTCCTTGTAGACCTCCACGTCGACGTCGACCTGGCAGAGGCCGCTGTTGCTCGCGTAGTAGAAGATCTTGAGGAAGCTCCGGCGGTAGCCGCAGCCGCGCACGCGCATCTCCGGGATCACGGTGGCGCTGGTGCCGCGGTTGGTGATGATCTGGCAGTTCTGCACCCACGCCTCGTTCCAGCGGTCCGGGCCGTCGAGCCGTTCGAGCGTGTTGCACATGGTGTAGACCTGCCGGGGGGTCACGGTGGTGCCGCTCAGCCAGGACGGCTCCTGCAGGAAGTTCAGCGACCTCTCGCGGGTCCAGTCGTCGTGGTAGAAGTCGCCGTGCGCCAGGCAGGCAGTGGTGTGGTTCTCGGCGCCTTGCAGCGTCGCGGCGTAACCGCCCCAGACGAGGCTGTCGCACATCTCGTCCACCGGTTCGTCGCCGATGTTGGAGCGGAACGTGGCGTACCGGGTCGGGCCGGGGGTTTCCGAGCCCGAGTTGAGGGCCGTGATGAAGTCGGAGCCGACGCCCATCTCCTCGCACTGCTTGTCGACGAAGGTCCCGCACCAGGGGTGGGCGGCCGTCGTGCCGTGGTTGGGAGTTCCCAGCGAGACGAACGACGTGGTGGCGCTCGTTCCGCCTTCCCACTTGAGGTAGGCGCGGGCGACCAGGCCGCCCATGGAATGGGCGATGATGT
This sequence comes from Kitasatospora sp. NPDC059646, assembly GCF_042734615.1. Taxonomy (NCBI): domain Bacteria; kingdom Bacillati; phylum Actinomycetota; class Actinomycetes; order Kitasatosporales; family Streptomycetaceae; genus Kitasatospora; species Kitasatospora sp. NPDC059646. Next base: position 114,650 of record NZ_JBHWDS010000015.1, on the reverse strand, counting down.
CGATCTTGCCGTCCGGGGAACGGTCGAGCAGCTTCTGGTCCTTGACGTACTGCGCGAGGTCCTTGCCGAGCTCCTCGATCGGGGTGTCGCTCGGGGTCTTGCCGCTGTAGTCGAAGGCGTAGAGCTCGTCGGAGTGGTAGCCGTAGGACCTGGCGTAGCCGATCATCCCGCTCCACACGCCGGAGTTGGACCGGTAGCCGTGGACGAAGACGATCGGGCGGTGGGTGAGCTTGGCGTCGGCGTGGGCGGCGGGTGCCGCCGGCAGGACGGTGAACGGGAGGACGGCGAGCAGACCCGGCAACACGGTGCGGGCCGCACGCCGCCGACTGGCGGGGCGCATGGACGGGTGACCTCCAGGAACGGGGGACCGGCAGATGCCGGAGAACCGCCGGGGCCGTCGGCCGCACAGACCGACTGGCGAGCCTGCGGCAGTTCCGGCCGAACGACCCGGCTCCTGAGTCATCGGCATGAGATCGTCCACGAATGAGGTTGCACGCGGGACTTCCGGCCCGCTCTTCCCGGGCGCCGCCGTGGCGGGCCCTGATGACGGCTCGGCGGGTACGGGTGGACGTGCCGGGGCCACCGTCGGAAGTCTGTTGACTTGAAGCGGACTTGAACGTCTAGGTTCACTTCCAGTGATCGTCCGACGAAGGGGGAAGGTGCTCGTGATCCTCGTGACCGGGGCCACCGGAAACATCGGAACTGCTCTGCTGAAGGAGTTGCACGCGCGCGGCGCCGGCCCGGTCAGGGGGTTCACCCGCGACGCCGCACGGGCGGCGTTCCCCGAAGGGGTCGAGGCGGTCGAGGGCGACCTCGCCGACACGGCGTCGCTGGAGCCCGCGCTGGAGGGAGTGCGGTCGCTGTTCCTGGTCTCCCGTCTGGGCCCGGACGCCGACGTCATCGCGGCCGCCCGCCGGGCGGGCGTGGAGCATGTCGTGCTCGTCTCCTCCATCACCGTCCAGACCCATCCGCACCTCGGCCCGGCCGCCGAGAACCTCACGGTCGAACGGCTGCTCCAGAGCAGTGGCATGGCACGGACGGTCCTGCGGCCGACCCAGTTCGCCTCGAACGCCCTGGCGTGGGCGGCGACGATCCGCCGGCGGGAGACGGTCCGCGTGCCGTACGCGGACACCGGACTGCCCACGATCCACCCCGCGGACATCGCGGCCGTGGCGTGCGTCGCCCTGACCGAGCCGGGCCACCGGGGCCGGACGTACGCGCTGACCGGCCCCGAGCGGGTGACGGCCCGTCAGCAGGTCGAGTCCATCGCGACGGTGATCGGGCGGGAGGTGGCGTTCGCCGAGATCGGCCGGGAGGAGGCCCGGGCCGGGATGGTCGCCGTCCTCGGGGCCGAGGCGGCGGATGCGGTGCTCGACGTGACCGGCGGCGACGTCAACGAAGCGCTGCAGCAGGTGCACGACACGGTCTTCCGGATCACCGGGTCGGCGGCCAGGACCTTCCGGCAGTGGGCGGCGGAGAGCGCCGATGCCTTCCGCTGAGCCCCCCGGTCCCGAGTCGCCGCTCCGTACCCGGCCGGGCACGTCCCGGCGTCCCGAAAGGCCCCCGGCGCGCCGCCCCTCGCCCGGATGCACCCGGCCGTACGGAGTGGTCGACTCGAAGGGACGGGGAGCCTCGGGGGCCGTCACGGGAAGGAGCCGAGCGATGCCGAAGGTGTCCAAAGAGTCCGCGACGAAGGTCCAGGAGTTCGGCCCGGTGACCGACCGCCGGGAGGAGATGAACGGCTACACCGTCGAATTCGTCTCCTTCGGGGCGGACGCCGACCTGGACGGGCCGCTGCAGTCACTCCCCGACGGGAAGTGCCAGTGCCCGCACTGGGGCTACGTCATCGCCGGGCGCATGCGCTTCGTCTTCGCCGACCACGAGGAGGTGTACGAGGCCGGCGACGCCTTCTACCAGCCGCCGGGCCACCGGCCCTACGTCGACGCGGGGACGGAGCTGCTGCAGTTCAGCCCCACCGACGCACTCGCCCGGACCGAGCAGGCCATCATGGACTGGATGGCCCGCCAACAGGGCGGCACGGCTTAGGTTCGAGGTCTTCGCGCCGCCGTGACGCGCGTCCGGGGGGCGACAGTTCATGTGCGTAGAGTGCGGGCATGTCGAGGGGCGATGGATCCGCAGCGGTCGGGCGTGCAGAACTGCAGGGTGCGTGGGAGGAGTTGGACCTGGGGCTGGGCGGGGGCATTGATCGCGGACCCGGTGCATGCCGCCGGTTCGAGCACCTGGCGGAGCGGCTTCGGACACCCGAAGCCGCGTTCCTGCTGCCCGAGCTGGAGCGTCGACTCGCCGACTGCGTCGAGGCGAACGACTCGTTCGCCCGGGACCTCGTGGCCCACGTCCTGGCAGGTGCTTGCGGCGAGGCGGCGCTGCCGGCCCTGCTGCGCGCGAGCGTGGGTGCTCGCAACGATGACGGCGGCACCCTGCAGCTCGACCTCCTCGCCCTGTTCACCGCCTGGCCGGAGACAGCGCACCGCCTGCTGCTCGGCTGCATCGCCTCGCACGACCCCGCGACGAGGCAGGTGGGCATCTGGGGCCTGAGCGTCACCGACTTCGGCGGGGCCAAGTACTTCGCACTCGTCGCCGACGCGGCGTCCGACCCGGACCCGGGAGTGCGCGCCCACGTGATGGGCACCCTCGGCAGCATCTTCGGCGTGGGGGATCCCTCACGTGCCCGAGCCCTGCTGATCGCCGGCGCCGGGGATCCCGCCCCCGAAGTGCGGCAAGCCGCCGTGCACGCCCTCGGCTCGGCGCACGACCCGGCAGTCACCGACCTGCTGACGGCCCGCACCGAGGACACCGACCCCGTGGTCCGGTTTCAAGCCGCATGGTCGTTGGCCGGCCGGCCCGGCCCGGCGGTACGCACCGCCCTCGAACGGCTCGCTGCGGACAAGGACACCGACGTCCGTGAAGCCGCCCGCACGGCCCTGGACTTCCCCACCGTCAGGTGAGTTCCCGCCTGTGCCGCCTGCGGCTCTTCCGGGAGCTGTACGGCCGAACTTCGGAGCGTCACGGCGAAGTTCGGGCGCCGGCGGGCCGGCGCCCCCACCTGCCCGGCCGGGGCCGGGCCACGGAGCGGCGGCGGTCGTCGGCCGGAAGCGAGGCGTCCGCGACCAGCAGGCCGGCAGGCGGCCGCCGGTGCCGGCGGGCACCGCGGCGAGGGCTGCAATTGGGGTCCCCGGGGTACGCAGGGATCCTGACGGCCCGTCGGGCGTGTCGATCGACCGGCCCGAGACCCCGTGACCGACGAGGCGAGGAGAATCCGGTGCCCCAGCCAGGCGCGTCCCGCCCGCGGGCGGGTGTGCGCAGGCCTCGCCGGTGCCGGAGAGCAGCCTCTCGCCGCCGCGCTGCGCCACCGTGCCGAGGGGCCGGACTCCTGGCGGTGCCCATCGTGCTGGTGGATCCGGCCGGCGGCCCGGCGGACGCGCGGTGGGCGGTGTTCTCGCGGGTCCGGCACCGGTGCGCCGTACCCGGGTCCGCGCGCCGCGCCCTTCGTCCTGGTCTTCCAAAGTGCAGAGCCCTACTATTTGTTCATGCTCTACCGTTTGGGGGTTTTCAGGTGAGGGTCGGCATCGGCGGTGAGCACGTCGAGGTGCCCGACGACCTGGGCCGGGCGCTGCTCGCCGGGCTGCGGGGCGAGCGACTGGTGGAGCCGCCGCAGGCGGCCGGTTTCGAGGAGCTGGTCGCGCTGGTCGCCCGTCTCAGCGGCCTCGTCCAGCACCTGACGGTGGTGAAGGAGGTGGCGATGGCCCGTGCGGACGCCGCCGGCGCCTACTCCAACCGGCGCGCCCTGGGCATGGCGGCCGCGATGTCCGCCTCCCAGCTCGGCCGGGTCCTGGAAGGCCACGGCCTGCCGAAGGACCGCCGCGCCGGCGGCGTGGACCTGGTGGTCGCCTTCCGCACCGCCGACGACGGCGTGCTGCACCTGGCCGGCGAGGAGGACGTCGAGGCCCTGCCCTCGTTCATCCTGCCCGCCGACACCGCGCACCCCGACACCGCGCACCCCGACACCGCGCACCCCGACACCGCGCCGCAGGAGGACTCCGGCGAGTTCGCCGGCCGGGAGCTGACCTTCTACTACCGTCCCCAGGTCCCGATCGCCCAGGCCGGCCTCGGCCGGAGCGCCGGCTACACCCTGCGCGACGCCGACCGGAACCTGGTCGGCTGCGTCACCGAGGACGTCTTCGACGCCCTGTTCGGCGACCCGCGCCTGGACCCGACCCGCCCCAACGGACGCTGAGGAGAAGCCCCGATGTCCGACGAGCTGTTCGAGTCCGTGGACGCGCTGCTCGCCGCCGTGAGCACCGCCCTGCCGGCCCCGGCGGAGCGCAAGCGGCTGCGCCTGGCGGCCGGGCTGACGCCCGCGCAGATCGCCGCCGCCCTGCGGGTCGGCTCCGCGCTGGTGACGCAGTGGGAGGACGGCAGCGCCGTCCCGGGCCCGGAGGTCGCCCCCGCCTACGGCCGCCTGCTGGAGGGCCTGGCCGCCCGCTTCCCCGCCCCGGACGAGCCCGCCGCGCCCGCGCCCGTGCCGGGAGCCGGGCAGCCGGTCGGGTCCACCGGGACGCCGGCCGCCCCTGCGGTCGGGCAGCAGGCTCCCGCCGCGCCCGCGCCCGTGCCGTCCGTTGGGCAGCAGGCCGGGACGGCACCGCAGCCGGTGATGCTCGATCAGCACCCGGACGGCTCGCTGGTGATGGCCGACGCCGCGCCGTGCGTGCAGTGCGGGCAGCCCTCCGTCTACCGTGCGCAGGGCCGGCCGATGCACCTCGGCGGGTTCTGCCGCCCCGTTGCTCAGGCTCCGGCCGCCCAGGCCCCGACCCCCGTCGTCGAGGCGGAGAAGCAGGCCGTCCCGGCCCCCGCCGCCGACGTCCAGGACGACTCCGCGGCCTCGGTCGCAGCGACCTCGGCTTCCCCGACCCCGGTCGCTGCGCCGCCGTCGGCGGCCGCCGCCGCGGCGCGGACCGGTCAGCGCCCGGTCCGCGCGCAGGGCCGCCCGGCAGCGCCGCGCACCGCGGGCCCGGCCTCCGGGGCCGGGCCTACGGCCGGGCGGTGGGTGCCGGTGGTGGCGTTGGACGCCGTCGACGGCGGTGGCTGGGTGCTGGACGTGCCCGGTTTCCCGGCCCCGGCCGGGACGAAGCTCGCCGACTGGTTCGCGTGGCTGGGCACGGGGCTGCCGCTGCGCGTCGAGCGCGCCCACCCGCTGGGGCGGGGAGGTGACGGCGCGGTGTGCCTGACCGCCGCCGCGCTCAAGCAGCTCGGCCTGCCCGCCGCACTCCCGAGCACCGACAAGGCGCTGAACACGCTGCGGGCGAAGCTCGCGAAGGCCGCCGCAGCGGTCGGAATGGAGATCAGCGAGAACGTCGGGCCGGTCTTCCGCGCGTTCCGCCGCGCCGGGTCGGCCGGCGGCCCGAAGACGTCCCTCCAGGTGACCGTCGCGCCGTGGCTCGGGCAGGGCGACGCCCGCCAGCAGGCCGTCAGCGCGCTCGCCGCTCCGCTCGCCACCGCCCCCGACGGCAGCCGCGACGGGCAGACGTTCGCCCGCCGCTACCGGGCCTTCGCCGCCGACCTCGGCGTCGCGCCGGGCGCCACCACCGCCTCCACCGCGATGCTGCTCCTGGACGCGGTCCGCCCGCGGGTCGAGTGGGTCAGGGACGAGGCGACGGGGGAGTGGTCCTCCCACCTGCGCGAGGGCGCGCTCCCGGCCGGCGACCGGTGCGTGCCGGTCGCGGCGGGGGCCCGCCACCCCCTCACCCGCCAGCTGCTCTCCGAGGGCGGGGCGGTGTGCGAGGAGGAGGACTACAAGTGGTGGGCCCGCGAGCTCACCCGGGACGAAGCCGGCCGCGCTTTCGCCGTCGCGGTCGACGTCTGCGCGTCGTACCTGTCCGTCACCGACTCCCTGCCCCTGCCGGTCGGCGAGCTGGAGCACGTCGAGCGGCCGACCTGGGGCAAGGGCAGGACCGCCGGCCTGTGGCTGTGCGACTTCACCGCCGTCGAGGTGGACGAGCTGCTGCCCCACCCCGCCACCTTCCACGGCCGCCCGCCGACCGGCCCCGGCTGGTACGCCACCCCGACCGTCGCCTACATGGCCACCACCTACGGCTTCGACCCGGCCACCATCGCCGAGGCGTACCTGTCCACCCACACCGCGCCGCTGCTCAAGGAGTGGACCGGCCGGGTCCGCACCGGCTACAAGCGCGTCTACGCCGACCTCGGCCTGATCGACGGCCAGGGGCCGGAGGAGTTCCTCACCGCCTACGCCGCCCACCAGGACACCGGCGACGACCCGGCGCGCGCCGACGCCCTGACCCTGGCCAGGCTGTACAAGAACATCTACAAGGGCGGCATCGGCAAGTGGGCCGACTCCGCCCGCCACCTCGACGACGAGACGTGGCTGGAGAAGACCGCCGCCTCCTGGACCTACCGGCCCGAGATCCGCTTCCACATCATCGCCGCCGCCCGCATCGCCGCCCACCGCCGCCTCCGCAAGACCTACCTCCTGACCGGCCGGGCGCCGTTCGCCGTCAACGTCGACTCCTACCTCTACGCCACCGACCGGCCCTCCCCGCTGGAGCTCCTGCCGGTCAAGGACGACGGCTCACCCGTACCCGGGGCGCTGCGCCTGGGCATCGCACCGGGCAGCCACAAGCACGAGGCCTCGATCCCGCTCCGGGCCGCCGCCGAGGCGATGGCACGCCGCGAGCACCCGTCCAGGCTGACGCACGACCACGCGACCGACGGCACTCGGATCGGTCCGGAGCAGGCCGACGACGATACGGCCGGCGCCGGCCACGACGCGCAGGGAGGCGACAGCTGATGGCGGGCTTGAAGGGCATGTTCGGGCGGGTCCGCGAGGCGCTGTTCCCGTCGCGGAAGGCGCCGGTGCAGTCGACGACCCAGGCCGGGCACGTGCGCGAGCGCAAGTACGGCGGCAGCACGAAGGCGATGGCCGCCGCCTACGGCGTGTCCCCGCGCACCGTGCTGCGCTGGATCGACGGAACCCGCCACCCCAGGGGGGCGGACGCCGAGCGGCTGCAGCGCGACGCGCTGGACGTGCAGACCACCGAGCGCGGACGCGAGCGCAAGGCCAAGCAGTTGGCCAAGCTCGGTGCGCGCTCCGGGATCACCGTCCGGGTCGGCCGCACCAGGACGTTCGAGATCCAGGGCTCGGACGCGGTCCGGGCCCGCGACATCCACCTCTCCCTCACCGGCGACCAGGCCGCGGCCCTCGCCCTCGCCGAGGACGAGGGCGAGGTCCGCGAAGTGATCGGCGAAGCACTGGCCGACTACTTCAACGGCGGAGGCGGCTACGCCGGCTTCGCGCCGGACGACTTCGAGTACGACACCGACGACTTCGAGCTGAACTGACCCCTCGAAGGACGGCCGTCCACGGGCTCGCCGCGGCCCCGGAGAGACGTGTCGCCGCTACGCGGGCCGCCGCCGCGCCAACAGCCGGCACCGCGCCGACCGGTCAGCTCCAGTCGGAGGCCGGGAAGCCGTGGGAACCGCCCCGGTGCGAATCCCGGCCGTCCGGACTCCCGCCCGGGCCGCGGGTGCCGCGTACGCGCGTCACCGCGCCGGGCGGGCCCGGGCGTGCCCTGTGAGCGGGGCCGCGCACTGCTGTCGACGCCGGAAGATGGGCGGTGCGGGTGAGTGCGGCAGGTGTCGCGTACGACACGGCGCGGCGGCCAACGTTCGTCTGCCTACCGTGTGCCCCATGACAACCGCAGACGACAGTCTCCCGGCCACCGCTCCGCGGCCTGCCCGCCCGCCCCGGGCCGTGCCCGCCGGCGACGGGCCCGCGCTCCCGACGCCCAGTGGTTGGTTCTGCCTCGCCCTCTCCGGGGAACTGCGCCGGGGCGCCGTGCTGACCCGGAGGTTCGCGACCGAGGACGTCGTCCTCTACCGCACCCGCCGCGGCGAGGTCCGCGCCACCCGCCCCTACTGCCCCCACATGGGCGCCCACCTCGGCGTCGGCGGCACGGTCGAGGGCGACACACTGGTCTGCCCGTTCCACCGCTTCGCGTTCGGAGCCGACGGCGGCTGCGTCAGCGATCCGGACGGCGTGCTGCTGCGCACCGGCGTGGCGCACCTCCCGGTCCTCGAACGCAACGGCTTCCTGTACGTGTGGCACGGCCACGACGACGAGCCGCCCGGCTGGGAGCTGCCCGCTCTGCCCGGCCCGGAGGTACGGCCGACCGCGCACTGGGCGGTGGAGACGGACACCCACCCGCAGGAGGTCGTGGAGAACGTCACCGACTTCCGGCACCTCGGCACGCTCCACCGCCTGGCCGTGCGGCAGATGACACCGGCCGCCGCCGACGGGCCGTACCTGCGGACCAACCTGCGCTCCGTCGCCGGCCGGATCCCGTTCTTCGGAACGCTGTCCTGGGAGAAGTCCACGCTGATGGCGGGGCTGGGGTGGACGCTCACCCAGCTCGAACTGCCACGCTTCGGCATGGCCGTCCACCTCTGGGGCCTGCCCACCCCGATCGGCCCCTGGCGCACGGTGCTGCGGGTCGCGGCGGCCTGCGAGATCACCGACCCGGAACGCGTACCGGGCCCGGACCTGCCGGCGGTCCGCGCGGCACTGACCAGGACCGTCGCCCGCTCCACGCTGCGGATGACGGCCCGGATCATCCGGCAGGACGTGCCGATCTGGAACCACAAGCGGTACGAGCCCCGGCCCCGGCTCGCCGCCGGGGACCAGTCCGTCGGCATCTACCGGCACTGGGTCCGCCAGTTCTACCCGCCCGGCGCGAACTGACGGCCGACCCGCCGGCCCTGCCGGCGGTCGGACGGGTGGTCACGAGGCGGCGCGCAGGTGGCTGCCGGTGGCTCCGGCGACGGCTTTCCGGAGTTCGTCGCGGGTCATGGTGGAGCGGTGGGCGATCTCCAGTTCGGCGGCCTTCTCGTACAGCTGGGCCTTGGTCAGCTGCGACAGGTCGTCCTCCGCGGTGGTGCGCTTCTTGGCGGCCGGCGTCTTCGATCCGGTGGAGCGGGCGCTGGTGCCCTTCTTCCCGCCGGTCCGCTTCGGCGTGCTGCGGGACCGTCGGGCCCGGCCCCGTGCGGTCGGCGCCGCCGTGCCGCCCTGGACGCCTTCGAGGCTGCGTTTCAGCACGTCCATCAGGTCGACCGCGTTGGTCGCCTCGGCGGGCGGGCCCTCGGCGACGGCGATCTCCCGGCCGGCGGCCTTGTCCTCGATCAGCTTCCTGACCTGCTCCTCGAACGTGTCGTGGTACTCCTCGGGGTTCCAGTCGACGGTGAGCATGTCGATGAGCTGCTCGGCGGTCGCCAGCTCCTGACCGCTGAACTCGGCCCGGCCGCCGGGAAGGTCCCCGATCTCCTTGCGCGGGTCGCGGAGCTCGTCCGCCCAGTGCATGGTGTGCAGCTCCAGCAGGCCGTCCTCGGCGCGCACCGCGGTGAGGTACTCCTTGCCGCGCATGGAGAACAAGGCGATGCCGGCCCGGTTGGAGCGGGTGAGCGCCTCGGTGAGGAGCTGGAAGACCTTCCCGTACTCCTTGCCCTTCGGCCCGAGGTAGTACGTCTTGTCGAAGAAGATCGGATCGACCTGGTCCAGGTCGACGAAGCCGGAGATGTCGATGGTGCGCGAGCGGCCGGGGGAGATCTGCTCCAGCTCGCCGGGCTCGACCACGACGTACTCGCCGTCGGCGACCTCGTAGCCCTTCACGATGTCCTCGTACGGGACCTCCTCGCCGGTGCGCTCGTTCACCCGCCTGTTGCGCACCCGGTCGCCGGTGCCGCGCTGCAGCTGGTGGAACTGCACGCTGTGGCTGTCCGTCGCCGTGTACAGCGACACCGGAACGGTCACCAGGCCGAACGTGAGCACGCCGGTCCATACGGGTCGGGCCATCAGCGGCCGCCTTTCTCGTTCTCCAGTCTCCGCAGCCGGATCCGTGCCGCGTCGAGCTCGGCGCGGGCGCGGCCGGTCGTCTGCTCCGCCGCTGCGGCGCGTCCCTGGGCGGCCCGGTGCTCGGCGCGCCGGGCCTGCTCGGCGTCGCGGGCCTGCGCGGCCTTCCGCTCGGCGCGTTCCAGGGCCGCCCGGGCCCGCTCGGCCCGCCCGGCCGCGGCGGCGGCCTCGGCGGCCAGTCGGGCCACCTGCCCGTCCAGCCGCTCGGCCTCCCGGCCGGCCGCCCGCTGCTCGTCCTCGGCCGCGGCCAGGCCGGCTTCGGCTTCGGCCACCCGCTCAAGCGCCTCACGCCGGGCGGCTGCCCACCTTTCCGCCTTCTCAGACCCCCCGGCCGGCTCCCCCTCCTCCTCCTTGCTCCCCGCGGCGGCCACCGGCCGCACCCGGCCGGACGGCCCGCCGACCCCGGACACCACCGCCAGGCCGGACTCCTCCAGGACTCCGGTGAGCCGGCCCTCCGCCAGCTCTCCGGCGGCCCGCTCGTCGGCGAGCGCCGCCCGCAGCGACTGCTCCACCTCCCGCAGCTGCGCCTCGCCGAGCCGCTCGCCCGCCTCGGCGACCGCCCCGCGGGCCTGCTCGGTCAGGGCCGCGACCAGCCGGTGGCGCTGCGCGGACAGCTCCCGCAGCTTGGCGCCGGCGAGTTGCTGCTGGGCCTCGCGCAGCGAGCGGCCGAGCTCCAGCAGCGGTCCGACCTCGTCGTGGTGGACACGGACGAGGCGGTTGAGCGCGAATGCGGCGAGCGTGGGCCTGCGCAGCGCCTTGATCTTCGCCGCGAGCGCCCGGTCCCCGTCCTTCCGGGCGGTTGCTGCGGCGGCGTCGCGGGCCGCGGTGAACTCGCGCGGAGGCAGCGCGTAGAGCCTGTCGGCGACCTTCCCGAACGTCTCCACGACTGCCTCCAGCTGAACCGTCTGCCCGCTGTGGCGATTCGCTCATCCGCGGGAGGCCACCGCACGCCCGACTCTGCCGTCCGGACCGCCCGCTGTCACCGGATGCCGGACGCGGACGCCACGGTGCCCCGCCAAGGCCGCCGAGGATCTTGACCGCCGGCACCGGGACGCGATCCGGGTGCATCCCGCCGGAGCCGGCCGAACGCCTGCTGGAGGACGGGGGCCGGACCGAAGAGGTCATCGGGACGATCCGGGCCCGGCCGGCCCCCGGGCACCCGCACGCGCTGGAGCCCTACGCGCGGCTGTACGAGCAGACGGCCGATGCCGAGGACGCGGACCGCGGATTCGTGGCGGCGCTGAAGCCGGGGGCGGTCAAGGACCCTCGGGGCGGACGGTGCGGGACGTGGACGCGTTCGCGTCCCTCGATGGCGAGCCGGGGGCGACGGTGCACCCCGGTCTGCGGCGCCAGAGCGCGCTCCGCGCGGGGCAGGGCCTGCACGAGGTCACCGAGGGGTCCACCAGGTCCGGGGACTGGACCTGTCGAACATGACGCTGACTTCCCGATCGGCACCCCGTAACGGCCGCCTGCGGCAGTCAACCCGGGGAAGGCGCTCCCGGCGGCAGGGAGGAGAGGAATCCCGTGCGGGGTCGGGGTTGAGGTCTGCGGCATGACCCGGTGACAGGACAGGGAGGCGTGGAACCCGGGTTGGGCCGGTTCTCGGGGGCCGCTGCTCCTGGATTCGGGCGGGGGCAGCGTGCTTGACTCCCAGTCACGGCGGGGATCGCGGTCCCGGCGGCCCCCGTCGGTCGGTGGGTGAGGCCAACCCCCGGGCCGGTAGGGGGGTGTACCGGATGGTCCGCGGTGCCGGTGGGCGGCGAAGGTTGGGCCCATGATCACCACGCGCACGTTCCTGCTGGCCGCGCTGCTCGTCCCCCTCGGGGCCACGCTGGCCGTCACACCCGCCGCTTCCGCCGCCGCCCCGTCGGCACCGTCCGCCGCGTCGGTTTCCGCCGACGCGGCCGCGTTCCGCTCGCCCGAGGCTGCCCTCGACCGGGTGGCGCACCCGTTGCGCACCACCGAACCCCGGGGCAGCCTGGCCGATCTGCGCCCGTTCGGCGCGATGGTCGGCGACGCCAAGATGGTGGGCGTGGGGGAGGCCACCCACAGCTCGCACGAATTCGTCACCCTCAAGCACCGCGTCTTCCGCTACCTCGTGGAGGAGAAGGGCTTCCGCACCTTCGCCTTCGAAGCCGCCTGGAGCAGCGGTCTGCGGATCGACGCCTACCTCACGCGCGGCGAGGGCGACCTGAAGCAGATCATGGACGACGAGTTCCAGGGCACCTACCGGTGGTGGAACAACGCCGAGAGCCGCGACCTGCTCCGCTGGATGCGCGCCTACAACATCCAGCACCCCGACGACCCGGTGCACTTCGTCGGCGACGACAACGGCTTCGCCGGCCCCGGGCTGTACGACCAGGTGAACGCGTTCGCAGCCGCGTCCAGCCCCGAACTCGCCGCGCAGATCGCCGAGCTGTACCGGGGACTGCGGCCCGCCGGCAGCGCCGAGACCTACGTCAACGACTACCTGGCGAAGCCGCTCGCCGACCGCAAGGAGCTCGCCGAACGGACCGGCCGGGCGGTGGAACTGCTCAGGCAGCACCCCGGCGCCGATGACGAGGCCCACGCCTGGGCCCTCCAGCACGCCACCGCGATCCACCAGATGACCACCCTGTACGCCTTCGACCTGGACGACCCCCAGAACATCCCCGCCGCCATGCTCTACCGCGACCGCGTCATGGCGGACAACGTCGCCTGGTGGCAGCAGCGCACCGGCAGCAAGATCATGATCTCCGCCCACAACACCCACGTCGCCCTCAAGACCTACGCCCCCGCCAGCCACCCCCCGTCCAGGGCGAGTTCCTGCGCGAGCAGCTGGGCGCCGCCTACCTGAGCGTCGGCCTGAGCTTCAACCAGGGCACGTTCAACGCCTTCAACCACGACGGCGTCCCGGAGCGGTTCACCGCCGCCCCGGCCGCCCCGGGCAGCGCCGAGTACACCCTCGACAAGGTCCGCTACCGCGACTACGTCGTCGACCTGCGCAACACCCCCACCGCGGCTCGCAGTTGGCTCGCCGAACCGCACACGATCAAGAACATCGGCGCCACCTACCCCGGCATCGCCGACGCGCCGCAGATCCGCCTCGCCCAGACCCACGACGTCCTCATCCACCTCCAGGAGGTCCAGGCCGCCCAGATGCTCAACTGACACCGGACGACCACCCCGCCGTGCCGGCACGGCCTCGGGCTCGTCATCAGGGGATCTCCCCGGTGCCCAGGCCGGCGGGCATGCGCCGCACACGGACGGGAGGGCTCGGGCGGCGGCACGGCTGGACCGGGCGGGGCGGGGGCGGGACGATCGAAGCGGACAGCTTCCCGTTCGAAGGAGCGCCGCTCATGTCCGGTGAACATCGGCCCGCCACCGGTCCTGACCTGCGTGTCACCGTGGAGCGGGTGTCGGAGTCGGTGTGCGTGGTGCGGCCGGTCGGCGACATGGACATGGACCGCCGCCACCAGTTCGCGGCCGCCCTCGACGAGGCGATGCAGCCCCCGGCGGCACGTGTGGTCGTCGTGGACCTCGCGGGGCTGGGCTTCTGCGACTCCACGGGAGTCAACGCCCTGCTCACCGCCCGGACGACAGCTTCGGCCGCGGGCATCCGGCTGGTGGTGGCCGGCCCGAGCCAGCAGATGCTGAGGCTGCTGGAAGCCACCGGCGCCGACGAGGTGTTCGACATCGAGGAGGACGTCGACGCCGCGCTCAACGCTGCCGACGGCTGATTCGGGTGGCCTGCGCCGGACGCCCGGTGACAGTCAGGCAGGCAGGTGGGGCCCGGTCCCGGGGGCGGATGCCGGTCGCTTGCTCGGTTGCCGGCCGGGGGCTGCGGCCTTGTCCGGTTCGTTGCCCCGGGACTCGGCGGCGCGGGAGCGGGTCGGTGACGGCCGGTCAGATTGCCGGCATGAGCACCGGCCGCGCCGGTCCGCCGCCCACCGGGCTGCGGTCGCCTCGCCGACAAGGCCGAACGGGCGGCGGAGAGCGTACCGGAGGCGAAGGGACGAGACGCGGCATCGGTACGAGCTCCTGCGGCTCTTCGAGCGCATCCCGCCCGCTGCGGTGAACGCACCGGTCACCGCAGCGGGCGGACCGTGCAGGCCGGGAGGGCTCCGACGATCGGGGGCGGCTGTGCGGGCTACGATCCGGGCTGAGCGCCGCCGCCTCGGAGGTGCCAGCGGCGGACGCATCGTCAAATGCGGCGCTGCCGTGGGGGAGTGGGACTGCGGGCTGGGGCATGGGACCGCCCCGCTGCCGGCTCGGCCCCGGCTGCCGTGATGTCGCCGCCGTGCTGGGCGTGGCCGGCCTCGACGAGCCGTGGGCGCAGGTGCTCGCAGGTCGGTGAGGCCGGCCCCGGACGGTCGCGGTCAGGCGTCGCCGTTGAGCATGGCGGCGGTCAGGACGTGGCCGGCGACACCCCAGCCGCCGTCGACGACCTCGTCGACGAGGACGACCGTGGTGGCACGGGCCCGCTCTCCGTAGATCTCCGCGTACAGCTCGGTGGTGCGCTCGACGATCTTCCTCTTGTCCTCGGCGGTGACGGTGCCGGCGGGAACCTTGAAGTTGGCGAAAGGCATGGGGACGTACTCCTTGGAGGGGTTTCTTCGACGGGATCGGAAGTGCGGGCGGCCGGTCAGACCAGGCCGCCGTTGGCCCGCAGGACCTGGCCGTTGAGCCAGTGCCCTTCCGGGCTGGTGAGGAACGCGACGACGGCGGCGATGTCCTCGGGGGTGCCGAGACGCTCCAGCGGGGAGCTCTTGGCGAGCCGGTCGATCTGCTCGGGGGCCTTGCCGTCGAGGAACAGGTCCGTCGCGGTGGGACCGGGGGCGACGGTGTTCACAGTGACGTCCCGTCCGCGCAGTTCGCGGGCGAGGATCAGCGTGATCGCCTCGACGGCCCCCTTGCTCGCCGCGTACGCGCCGTAGGCGGGGAACTGCGTCCCGACCACGGAGGTCGAGAACCCCACGAAGGAACCGCCCGGCCGCAGCCGCCGGGCCGCCTGCTGCGCGACCACGAACGTGCCGCGGATGTTGGTGCGGTGGACGGCGTCGAGCACGGCGAGGTCGAGGTCGGCGATCGGCGACAGGGCGAGCCGGCCGGCGGCGTTCACCACGACGTCCACGCCGCCGAACTCCCGCTCCGCGCGGTCGAACAGGGCCGCCACGGCGGTCTCGTCCGCGACGTCCGCCCGCACGCCGACGGCGCGCCCGCCGTCCGCGACTATCGCCGCCACCGTCTGCTGGGCCGCGCCCTCGTCGGAGGCGTAGTTCGCCACGACGTCCAGGCCGTCCCGGGCGAGCCTGCGGGCGACCGCGCGGCCGATGCCGCGCGATCCTCCGGTGACGACGGCGACCCGCGCGGCCGCCGGTGAATGGGTTCGAGTGTCGTGGTTCGTGGTCATGGCGTCCACGATGCGCGGCCGCGACCGGCGGAACCAGGGGATGTCATCCCCTGGGTCGGCGGCCCGGCCGAGCGCAGAATGGGGGGCATGACTGCTGCGAGACACCGCGAGTTGGGTGCCTTCCTGCGCTCACGGCGCGAGCGCATCCGCCCGGCCGACGTCGGCCTCCCGGCCGGGCCCCGACGCCGGGTGCCCGGGCTGCGCCGCGAGGAGGTCGCCCAGCTGGCCGGCGCGTCGGTGGACTACTACAACGAGCTCGAACGGGGAGCCGGGTCCCAGCCGTCCGAGCAGATGATCGCCTCGCTGGCCCGGGCCCTGCGGCTGAGCGCCGACGAACGCGACTACCTGTTCCGCCTGGCGGACCGCCCGGTGCCCGCCCAGGGCGGTCCGGCCTCCCACGTGCACCCCGGCATGCTCGACCTCCTCGACCGGCTGGCCGGGACACCGGCCCAGGTCATCACCGACCTGCACGTCACGCTCGTGCAGAACCCGGTCGCGGTGGCCCTGCTCGGCGACCAGTCCGGCTTCCGGGGACCTCGGGCCAGCTTCGTCCACCGGTGGTTCACCGAACCCGACGCCCGGCAGCTCTACCCCGAGCCCGATCACGAAGCCCAGTCCCGGGCCTTCGTCGCGGACCTGCGGGCCGCCGCCGCCCGCCGGGACGCGAAGGACACCGAGGCGGCCTCGATGATCCGCGCACTGCTCGTCGCCTCCGCCGAGTTCGCCGCGCTCTGGGCCGACCACGACGTCGCCTTCCGGCGCGACGACCGCAAGCGTCTGATCCACCCCACGCTCGGCACGATCGAGGTCAACTGCCTCAACCTCTTCAGCGAGGACGGCCGGCAGCGCCTGCTCTGGTTCACCCCCGTGGCCGGGACCGACAGCGCCGGCCTGCTCGACCTGCTCACGGTCGTCGGCACCCAGAACGTCGTGCACCCGACACTCTGACGGAGCGTCGCCCGCACAGGCGAGGCGGACGGCGGGCCCCGGACCTCCAACAGCCGCCGGAGTGCGATCGGTTGCGGGCCGGGGGCCGTACGGCGGGCGGGGCCGGTGTCGGGTGCGGGTTCCTGTGGTGGCGTCGTAAGGGCATGCCGCGGATGTTTCCGACTTTCCCGCGGTGGACATCCGCTCGCGGCGGGGGCCGTCCGCCCCCCTCGTGCGTGGTCGACGTCGAGCGACGAAAGGACGACGACACGATGACGAAAGCCGACGACAGCGACCCCGTCCTGTGGATGATGCCCTTCGCCGCGCAGAACAAGGCCTGGGGCGCGCCCGAGCCGGTTGACGAGATAGTGATCGGCAACTCCTATCCGGCACCCGCCCCGTTCTACGACGGCGATGTCGAGAAACTGTGCATGGCCCATGTCAGTCCGGCGGACGCCTACCTGCATTCGCGCGTCTTCGACGGCTCGTGGAGCGGCGACCACTCGGACACCAGGGTCAGCGCGGGAGCCGTCGCCCTCGCGGCCCGGACCACCGACGAGCTGTGCTGCGTCCACACCACGGCCACCAGCAACACGCTGTCGTGGACGCTCAGCACCGACGGCGGTGAGAGCTGGACGGCGGACCAGACGATCCCCGATTCGCCCGACAGCGGGAGCTGCGACCTGGCGTACTCCAACAACACCCTCATGCTCGTCACCAAGACCGGCAGCGCCCTCACCTGGAGCCAGTTCGACGGCGCGACCTGGGGCGGGTTCCAGGCCGTGCCCGGTCAGAGCGCCTCCGGTCAGCCTGCGGTCAGGGAGTTCAAGGGACGGCCGTACCTCGTCTACCAGAGCCCGGGGGCCGGCACCACCGATGTGCTCTGGAGCGTCTACGACCGGGCCGGCTCCACCTGGAGCACCGCGCAGAAGGTCTCCGTCCAGGCACCCAAGAACCCCATCTACCCCGCGCTGGGGGTCGTCCCGGGGGACGACAAGGACGAACAACTCCTGGGCGTGGCCGTCGACGCGGACGGTGCCCTGTGGTGGTGCGCCTACAACGGGGGCGCCGGCACGTGGACGGAGGCGTGGCAGCAGATCCCGGGCGTCGCCGACGCCGCGCACCCGCGCCTCGCGTCGTACAACGGCACCCTCTACGCCTTCTACGCAGGCACCCCCGCCAGCACGTGAGCCAGACCCGAACCCGAACCTGGAGCAACGATGACCTACGTCCTGCACATCAACCCCGGCGCGAGCGACGCCGACTACATCGTGAAGACGCTGGGCCAGAACGTCATCCTGGCCAAGGCGGTGACCGCCACCGGCGGTGATTCCCTCGCCGGTGGCAACACCACCAACGTCGGGTGGGTGAGTTTCGCGCCGATGGCCAACAACGCGGTGTCCTGGGAGGAGCAGTACACCTTGTACGCGTCCCTCACCACCATCGAGGAGGGCCACACCATCTCCCAGGACACGCCGCTGGGAGGCAACGCCGACATGGGCGTCTACTACGACTTCGACGGGGCCGCGTTCACCCGCAACAGCACCCAGAAGCCGCCCTCCGACACGGCCTACTGGGTCCGGAACAAGAGCGAGGGGTCGGTGAAGAAGGCCTACACCTTCGGCCTCGCGCAGACGTCGACCATGTCGGCCGAGGGACGAGACGACGGATCGTCCCCGCTCTGCGCCGTGACCCTCGGTCCGGGCGAGCAGGCGTCCTTCGTCCCCGAGGAGCGGGTGTCCGTCTTCCTGGACAAGTACCAGAACAACGGAACCGTCATCCTGCACGCATGGAGCAACCCGTGCGAGGTCACCCTGGTCGACGGCACACCCGTCACGCTGCTCTTCGATCGGGACTCCAGCTCGTTCTACGAGAAGAACTGACCCGGAGAGGGCGCCCCGATGACGGCGAGGTGAGGTGCCGGGCCGTCAGTTCGGCGGCCGGGCCCGGCGATCCGCTCCTCCGGGCCGGGCACGCCCGGCGCCCACCGCCATCAGCCTCCTCGCCGACCACGCCCACCGAGCCTGGTGGGCGGCCCACCGGGAGGGGTCAGCGCTCCGCGCCGAGGCCGGCGGTGTCGTCGGTGCGGTGGTCGAGCAGCACGGTGACATCCACGACGCCGTCCACGCTGCGGCACAGGCGTTCCAGCACGTCGACGAGGCTGCGCCGCTCCACCGTGCCGGTGAGCGTGACCCGGCCCTCCTCGACCGTGACGCCGAGCCCGTCCGGGGAGAGGCCCATCGCGGCGTCGAGGACGTCGTGGCGGATCTCCTCCCGGATCGCCCGGTCCTGCCGGAGGAAGACCCGCAGCAGGTCGCCCCGGCTGACGATGCCGATGAGCCGTCCGGCCTCGTCGACGACGGGGAGCCGTTTGAGGTGCGCGTCCTGCATCCGGCGGGCGGCCTCCACGACCGTCCACTCGGGGCGGCAGCACAGCGCCGGGCGGCTCATCAGCTCGCCCGCGGTGGTGGCCCGGCTGCGGGCGGCCTGCTCGGGGGGCAGGTCGGGTGCCAGCAGCAGCCCGGACGGGTCCTCCTGGGCGCACTCGCCGAGCAGCAGGTCCGCCTCGGAGACGATTCCGACGGGCCGGTCCTCGGCGTCCAGCACGGGCATCGCCGTGATGTCGTGCTCGGCCAGCAGCCGGGCGATCTCCTTGAACCCGGTCCCGGGCCGCACACTCACCACCGGACGGGTCATCAGCTGACCCACGCTTCGGTGCCGCATCGTCACCGTCCTTCCTGTTCCTGTTCCTGGTCCCGTGCGGTCGCGGGTCATCGGGCGGACGGCGGGGACGCGTCGTGTCGGACCACGACGACGGGGCACGGCGCGTGCTGGACGCAGTGCTGGCCGACCGACCCCAGCAGCGCCCCGGCGAACCCGCCGTGCCCGCGACTGCCGACGACCAGCAGTTCGGCGTCGCGGGCCGCGGCCAGCAGGGCCGCGACCGCGCCGCCCCTGACCACCCGCGCGGCGATCCAGACCGGGCGCTCGGGGTCGGACGCCTCGGCGATGGCGGCGTCGAGGGTCTTGCGTGCGATGCCGGCGGCGAAGTCCTCGTCGTCGGGGTGGCCGGTCCAGCCCGGCGCGTTGGGGTGCTGCCAGGCGGTCACGGCCTCGACGGCCGCGCCCACCGCGTGCGCCTGTCCGACGGCCCAGCGCAGCGCGTCGACGGAGGCCGGGGACCCGTCCACCCCGACCACGATCCTGCGCGGTACCGCGTTCTGCTCCTGCACGGTGTGCCTCCCTTGGGGCCAGTCGTTCCCGGTGGTAGCTCCACCTTCGTGCGACGGTGCGCGGCGCTCCAGGGCCGCTGGGGCCAACCATGGGGGCCGACGGTCCCGCCGCGGCGACCCCGGGCCCCTGGCGACGGCAAAGCCCCGGACAGACGCCGAACAGGCACCGGACAGGCACCGGACGGGGGCCGAACGGATGCCGGGCGGTGACCAACGGCCCAGCGCCGCACCGGGCCCGTGCCCTGAACTCTGGTCCCGGGCCGCCCCGTCCACCGGACGGAGTTCCAACCCCACGCCATCCAGGGCTTCCTGACTGGCCGACCGCGCACGTGAGGAGACCGCCATGACGTCCACCGCAGAACCGACCCCCGCCCACACCGACCCCCGCACCGCGGGCCCCGGCCAGGAGACCGCCGGGCGTGCACTCGCCGCCGCGCGGATGGCCCTCGGGTCCGTCTTCCTCTGGGCCTTCCTCGACAAGGCCTTCGGCCTCGGCTACTCCACCAAGTCCGCCAACGCCTGGGTCGAGGGCGGCTCGCCGACCAAGGGCTTCCTCAGCCACGTCGAGGCCGGTCCGCTCCGGTCCACCTTCCACGCCTGGGCCGGCCAGCCGTGGGCGGACTGGCTGTTCATGCTCGGCTTGCTGGGCATCGGTGCGGCCCTGATCGCGGGGGTGGCGCTGCGTCCGGCGGCGGTGTCGGGAACGCTGCTGCTCGCCATGATGTGGGCGGCCGAGTGGCCTCCCGCCCGGCACCTCGCCGGCGGGGCGCCCAGCGGATCGACCAACCCGGTCGTCGACTACCACATGGTCTATGCCCTCCTGCTGATCGTCCTCGCGGCCACCCAGGCCGGTGACCGATGGGGCCTGGGACGGCAGTGGGCCGCCCTGCCGGTGGTCCGGTTCCGCCGCTGGCTGCGCTGAACACCCGCCGACGCCACCCGGACCCATGCCAAGTCCTGCTGCGAAGAAGGACCTTGGGTCCTCGCGAGGGACCGTCGGGTCCTGTCGGGGCGGCCGCCGCGAGCAGCAGCATGGATCCCGGAGGCGGGACACCGGGTCACCGTCCGACCGAAGGGAACGGCCATGGGCCACGGAATCGTCACCGGGTTCGACGGATCGGCGCGGTCCGAAGCCGCAGTCGGCTGGGCCGCCGCCGACGCGGCCCGGCAGGGCGAGCCGCTGCGGATCGTGCACGCCTGGCCCTGGCTCGGCTCGGCCTGGAGCGACGGGCCCGCGGCGGCTCCCCACCGCGGCGCCCTGGAGGAGCTGGAAGGCCTTGCCGACCGACTGCGCGGCACCCACCCCGGGCTGGACGTCGTCACCGAGGCGGTGGCCGACGACCCCGCGGACGCCCTGCTCGCCCGTGCCGCGGAGCACCGGCTCGTCGTACTCGGCTCGCGCGGCCTCGGCGGTTTCGCCGGCCTGCTGGTGGGCTCCGTCGGCCTGGCCGTGGCCGCCCGCAGCACCACCCCGGTGGTGCTGGTCCGTGACGGCGCGCCCGCAGCTCCTGCCGGCGCCGCCGACCGTCCCGAGATCGTCGTGGGCGTGGCCGGTGAATCCTCCGCGGCGGTGCTGGAGTTCGCGTTCGCCGAGGCCGAGCGCCGGGGAGCGCGAGTGCGGGCCGTGCACGGATGGGAGGCGGTCCCGTTCTGGACCGCGGCAGGCTGGATGCCGCCGCAGGAGGACGTCGAACTCCGCGGCGCCGAGCTGATGGACGTGCTGACCAAGGCGCTCGCGCCGGTCCGGGCGGCACATCCCGGCGTCGAAGCCGTCGCCGAGACCAGGACCGGCGGCGCCGCGCACGCGCTGGTTGCCGCCTCGGCCCAGGCCGACCTGGTCGTGGTGGGCCGCCGGCAGCACCGTCTCGGCACCCGGCTCGGCGCCGTCGCCCATGCCGCGATCCACCACTGCACCGCCCCGGTCGCCGTCGTCCCGCACGACTGAGACCGCCGCCCCGCGCCGTCGCCCTCTCGGGCCGGCACGCCGGCGATCCGGTCGCCGGTCGCTGTGGGGTTGACGCTCCGCCGCCCGGTGGCCCGCGTGACCAACGACGCGGATGTCCCGCACGGACAGCCGGCCACCACAACGGTCCCTGCGGTCCGGTCTGTGCCCCCTGAACTGCTGGAGGAGAGGTCCTTCCGGACGGGGAACCTCTCCCCCTGTGCCGAGGGCGACGCCGGCGGGCTGATGTTCGGAGCCGGCTGGGCCTGGGCGGACCACCGGACCCGTCAGCAGCGCCTGCGGCAGCGGGGCGACCGGCCCGCCTTCACCACCCCGCCCGCTGCGGCCCACCGGCCCGCCGGCTCCACGTCGACCGGGAGGCGGACATGCCCGAGTGCGGTGCCGCGCCGATCACCGAGCTCGGTCACTACGGCGAAGAGGGCCGCGCCGACCGTCGCCGGCAGGGCCGAGTCGGCACCGGCCGGTGCGAGGGCGTCGAACGGCGACGACAGGGCCCCCTCGCGTGCCCGGGGTGTCGAGAACCCGAGCCGCACCGGAGGCCCTGTCGTCATGCACGGGCAGACCGAAGACCGCCCGACCGAGCCGCCGCATCCGTACCCATGCTCACCTGCTCACCGAGACCGGTACGGCAGCGGAGTCTGACACCCGGTCACGCGACCGGCCATTGGTACCAGCTCTGTCCCAGACTGCCGGTCGCCTCCCACTGGATGGCGTGGGCGCCGTTGGCGGTGCTGCTCGAACCGATCGCCAGGTACTTGCCGCTGTGCCCGTTGACGATCTGCGATCCGCTGCGGTACCACACCTGGCCGGGGCTCTTGTCGAGGCACTCCCACTGGATGGCGTGGGCGCCGTTGTCGGTGCTGCTCGACCCGATGGCCAGACACTTGCCGCTGTTGAAGTTGACGATGTGGTCTCCGTCGTCGTACCAGATCTGCCCGAGGCTGTTCTCCAGGCACTCCCACTGGATGGCGTGGGCACCGTTGTCGGTGCTGCTCGACCCGATCGCCAGACACCGGCCGCTGCCGTCGTTGACGATCCGGTAGAAGGTGGCAGCCGCCGAGGAACGCGACAGCGACTCCTGCGCACGGGCGAACTGTGCCGGCGCCAGACGCGCGAGGTCCTTCACCTCGTCGGGCGTGAGCCGCTGGCCCGCCGAGCCGGCGTCCACCCGCGAGTCCGGCTGGGCAGTGGTGCTCGGGGCGCCGTAGGCGGGGACCGCCAGCGCGCAGAGCAGGACGGTGATCACGGCACCGAGGGGCTTGGAGACACGAGACATTGCTGTCCTTTCCTGTCCGGGGCCCGGCCCACTTCCTGGGCGGGCGACGGGGTGCGGACCGCCGCCTGCCCGGTCCGCCTCTCCCGCACCAGCATCGGCGTCGGCGCCGGGAACGGTCCTCCTGTTTCAACGTCCGCTGAACAAGGGCGAATTGGGCGAAATTCGTGGCATGCTCGAAACAAGACCTGCTGCCGCCGCAGCCAGGAGAGGGAACGGGGGGAACGGATGGTCTACCGCTTCCACTTCACCAGCGCGGACCTGGCGCGCACCCGGGTCGCCGAAACCGCCCGGCCGCTCGAAGAGTTGGGCATCGCCCTGCGCGTCCTGCAGGACCGCAACCACGACCTGCGCTTCGGCGCGTGGCGCCGCGCGACCCGCGCCCGCCTCACCCCACGGGCCCGCATGGTGCTCGACCTGACTCCCGTACACGGCTGGTCACCCGCCTTCCTCAGCCCGGCCGGCAGCGGCCCCCTGCCCGAACTGCTGGAACAGGTCGCCGCCACCCCCCGGACCCGGATACGCGCCTCCCTCGCCGCCATCGCCGACCACCAGGGCCTGCCCGCCTGGACGCACCACCTCGGCGAGGACCCGAGCCTCCTTCGCCAACTCGCCGACACCCTCGGGCAGGTCCACTCGGCGGCGCTGGCACCGTACTGGCCGCAGGTCAGCGCCGGCCTCGCCGCCGACCGGGCGCTGCGGGCCCGGCACATGCTGCACGGCGGCGTCGAACGGCTGCTGAACGGGCTGTACCCGCCGCGGATCCGCTGGCGGCCGCCGGTCCTGGAAGTGGACCTGCTGTCCGGCATCGAGGGCGACGTCCACCTGGAGGGCCGGGGCCTGCTGCTGATGCCCTCCGTGTTCGCCACCCACGCACCCCTGGTCGACCCGGACACCGAACCCCGGCCCGTCCTGACCTATCCGGCCCACTACGACCCGGCGGCCGGCCCCTTCCTCGTCCCCAGGCCCGCCGCCGACTCCGCCCCCGCACCGGTGTCCGCCCTCCTGGGCCGCACCCGCGCCGCCGTGCTGCACACCATCGCCCAACGCCCCGGCTGCACCACCGGCGAACTCGCCGGCGCCCTGGGCATCACCGCCTCCGGGGCCAGCCAGCACGCCACCGTCCTGCGCGAAGCCGGCCTCGTCACCACCCTCCGCGACCGCAACACCGCCCTCCACACCGTCACCCCGACCGCCCTCGCCCTGCTGGAACGCAGCTGGTGACGGTGCCGACGACCCGTCAGGGCGGGTCGGGCGTCCGGGTCCCGCCGCCGGTCGGGGCGGGTGGACGCCGCATCCACTCCACCGAGGGCGCCGGGACCCACGCGTGCCCGGGCGGCGCCATGCCGCCGCCTGTGCGCCGAGGCGGCTGCGCAGGTCGTCCCGGCCGCCCGGGCCCGGCCGTCCAGGCCCGTCCAGGCGCGTTCGGCGAGGGCGGGAAGGCGGGGCAGGAGGAGGAAGGAGAGGGCGTCGGGGCGTCGTTCACGGCCTCGCACCAGATCGCCGCTGCGAATCCGGCGACGACGAACGGGGCCTCGGTGGCGATGCCGGGTCTCGGGCCGGAGCAGCGCGCCGAGAACCGGTGCCACCGCCCGCTGATCGAACAGCTCGCCGCCGCAGCCTATGAGGCGCCGGCCCGCACAACCGACACGAACACCGGCGGCAGCAGCAACAGCAAGCCGTCCTCGCGCATGCCCGGCAATCTCCAGCAGCCCGACGAGATCATGTCGAAGCTCACCGACGTGGCCTACGCCTACTCGAAGGCGTGGCTCGGCGGCGCGCACAGCGACGTGACGGCCAACCTGCGCGCCCTGGCCGCAGCCTCCCAAGACGACGACGAAGCCCGCGAGCTGGCCGCCGACCTCCGGCCGATCGTCCGCCGGGCCCGAATCCTGATCGGCTACCAACACCAGCAGCAGCACTTCACCGACATGGTGTGCGACTGCGGCGGCGCCCTCGCCGTCGACCGCAGCATCGACTCCGGGACCGTCGTCCGCTGCGCCGGCGCCCCCGGCACCGGCCCCTGCAAGATCACGTTCCCGTGGTGGACGTGGGCCGACATGCTCAAGGCGCTGACAGGGAGCAGAGCTGACGCATGAAAAACCCCTGGTGGCCAACCAGGGGGGAGAACAGTTTGTGGGAGTTGGTAGCGAGTCCCCGAGGGGACGACCCCGGGCCAGAAACTGGTGGGCGTTGAGCAGCAGCGAGAGGCTTCTCTCTATCCGCGAAATCCGCAGGCGAGTGGCGGTTGAGCTGCGGATTTCGGCCTTTCCGACGCTATGGCGATGAATGCTGTTGGGCACCGGTTCGGCGCTTGATCGGTCGGCTCGGCGGTGGCGGGCGGTGGTTGCCGCCGGTGCATATCCGGCGGATATTCATGCGCCGCGTGGGCGGTGTTTATGCGTAGCGGCAGCGAAGCGCCGGCCGGCGCGCCTCGGGCAATGGGTTGGGGCTCGCCGGCCGGCAGGTCTTCGTGCTCAGTCTATGGTCGCGGACCAGCGGCCGCGGCTGAGGTGGATTCTTCCGTCGGGGTCGATCTTTGCCGGGCAGCCGTAGAGGGGCAGGCCGCCTTCGACGGCGTGCCAGTTCCGGATCCGTTCGAGGCCGTCCCAGAGTCGGCGGGGCCCAGCCTGGTGGACGGTGGGCGGCTCGAAGCGTTCGGCTTCGGCGCGGGCCCACGATCCGTCGGGGTGGGCGAGGTAGGCGGTGCGCCGGCCGGGTCGTTCGTCGAAGTCGATTTCGATACCGGGCGTGGTGATCGTGAGCATCGACCAGATCTCCCAGCTGTTGCGGATGTCGGCGACGGGATACCGGTAGGCGGCGACGTGTTCGCCGTCGGCTTCGCGGGCGGTCTTGAAGATGCCGTCGAGTCCTGGCGGGTAGTCGGGGCCGTGGCGGGTGGTCATGAAGCCGGCCCAGTCGCGTTCGATGACACCGGTGGCGCCGCCGTCCCGGTCTTTCCAGGCGGTCAGGATCAGCGCGGTGTCGGCGATGGTGGTGACGAGGCGTCCGCCGGGCCGGAGTGCCTGGAGCCAGGAGGCGGGGATGGGGCGGGCGGCGACGGTGGCGACGAGCCGGTCGTAGGTGCCGGGGATCGGACCGGTGGCGTCCACGGTGAGGAACTGGGGCCGGAGTCCCATTTCCTCGTCGAGGCGGTCTCTTGCCGCGCGGGTCAGGTACTCGTCGACGTCGATGCTGGTGACGCGGCGGTCGCCGAGCCTGATGGAGGCGATGGCGGTCAGTCCGCCGGCTCCGGTGCCGACGTCGAGCAGGGTGTGGTCGTCGCCGATGCGGGCGTGCCGGAGCATCTTGACGACGAGCGCGGTGAGGGTGGCGGAACTGGTGGGCCGCCCGGCCGGGTTGTCGTCCGGGGTGGCGTGGTCGGCGTGGAGTCCGCCGACGCTGGTGACCATGGACTGGTGGCCGTAGGCGCGGCTGTGCCAGAGGTCGGGGTCCTTCATGCCGTCGATCAGCCGCCAGCCGCCGGCTTCTGCGGGTTCCCACCACTTGGGCACCAGCAGGTGCCGGGCGACTTCGCTGACGGGGTGTCGCCAGCGGGAGTCCGGGTCGGTGGTCTGTTCGGCGAGACCGCGGGCGTGTTTCGTCCAGTCCATCAGGGTCACCCTCCTTTCTACAGGCCGTGGGCGGGGTTGCACGAGGAGTTGGTCGGCGGGCACTGCTGGCTGTCGTCGTGGGGCGCGCACTCCATGAGCGAGGTGGTGGGCGGCGGGGCGGTGCCGTAGGCCGGCGAGCATGCTTCGGTGCTCGCGGGGTTGCAGTCGTTGGAGTCGTTGGGCGTGCAGCCGGCGGTGGCGGTGCGCTTGGGCGGGATGCTGGCGGCGACGTTCGCCCACTCGGTGCTGCCGAGGACCGCGGCGAGTCCGCCGGGTTTCTTGACGTTCCCGGAGTCGAGCCAGCGGCCGATCACGCACGGCGCTACGCGGCCGTCGGGGAGGATGGCGAGCCGGCCGCGGGTGCAGTTCCCGCACAGCGCGTCGAGGGTGGGCGGCTGGCCGCCGCCGGCTCGGCCGACGTGGCGGGCGTCGTCGAGGGTGATGCTCTGGACGCCGAGCGCTTGCAGTTCCTGCATGGCGAGTTGTTCGAGCTGCCCGTCGTGGCAGCGGACGATGCCGGCGCGGAGGGGGATGCCGAGGCTGAGGGCTTTGGCGATGTTGGCGCGGGTCTTGGCGTGGCTGCCGGGGACGTTGGTGACGCGGTCGTGTTCGCCGGCGTTGACGGAGTAGTACGAGGTGCCGATCCGGACGCCGTGCTTGGAGAGCACCGCCCAGCCCTTCTCGGTGATGTGGAAGAGGTTGGTGAACACCTCGACGTTGAGGTTCAGCGCCAGGGCGTGGTCGACCAGGTCGGACCAGCCGGGGTAGGCGGTGGGCTCGCCGCCGATCAACTGCACCAGCCGTACGCCGAGTTCGGCGCATTCGGTGATGACCTTCTTCCAGTCGTCGAGGGTCATCGTGCCGTGCGGCACGTCGGGGCCGGACTCGTTGTAGCAGTGGGTGCAGGAGAGCTGGCACTTGCCGGTCAGCTCCAGTTCGACCGAGGCGGGCGCGGTGAACGCCGCCCCCTGGGGTCGTTCCATGATCGCGGTCATGATGGTTGTCCTTCCTTCGGGTTGAGGTGAGCGAAGGGGGTCGGTGCTGGGCCGCTCCGGCGGCCGACAGCGGTGGCACGGCCGCCGGAGCGGAGTCTCAGGCGGCGGCCGGCGCGGGCCGGCCTTCGTGGAGCAGCGGCAGCCACATGCCGTGCTTCATCGCGTCGAGGGCTTGCGCGATGCGGCGGGCGGTGCCGTCGGAGACCTCGGGGTGCGTGGCGAGTTCGTCGGGGTGCAGCCACTCGAAGCCGGCGATTTCGGAGACGGCTCCGGACGGTACGCGCATGCCGGCCTTCTGCTGTTCGGTGAACTCGCCGGCGTCGAACACGAAGTTGACGCCTTCGCAGGATCCGGTGACGGGGTTGGCGGGGACCTGGTCGACGGCGACGAGCGCCCAGAGGCGGACGTGGAGGCCGGTTTCCTCGGCGAATTCGCGGCGCACCGCTTCGTCGAAGGGTTCGTCTTCGTTGGCGCCGCCGCCGGGCAGGATGAGTCCCTTGCCGTAGAGGGTGCGGACGAGGAGGACGCGCCCTGTTTCGTCGCGGGCGATGCCGAGGCATCCGGCTCGGCGTCGGGGGTGGGCGTTGTTCGGGATGTCGCTGTGTGCCACGGTTGGCGTTCTTTCGTGTCTCGGCGGTGGTGGCGGCCGGTCAGCAGTAGAGCTTTCCGGTGCCGTTGCAGGACTGGCAGGTGACGCGCTTCTGGTAGGTGAAGGTCTTCGAGGGGTCGACGACGTCGGGTCGGGAGATCTGCTCGTACCTGTGGCCGGTGCCGCCGCACGGGGGGATGAGAGGTAGTTGGGCTGCTTCGACCCGGACATGGTGGGTGTGTGGTGCCGTCCGAGAGGGGGGCCGGCTGTCCGTTCCGCAGGCGACGCGGCCGTATCGCCTGCTCGCCCGGGGCCGCCGGGCGGGGGTTGGACAGCCGGCCGGCTGAGGGGTGCCGCCCCGGGGCGCGGTTGTCGTAGTGCGGGCCGGGGGCGGCTGGCGCGGCTGGGGGGGCAGTCGCGCCCTTCCGCCGGGTGTGGGCCGGCGGGAGTTGAGGAGTTCAACGGCTTCTCGTCGCTGAACTGGTCGGTGGTGAGCCATCGGGGTGGTGTGCGCCCGGCGATGAGCGTCTCGTTGCGGGCCGCGCGGGCGCCGTTGAAGAAGCCGCCGATGCCGATGCCGTAGACGCTGGTCGCGTCGGAGTCCACGGGCCGTCAGGCGGCGTCGCGTTGGGTGCTTCTGCCGCCGGGGCACCTGTGGCATCGGCAGGCGGGCCAGGTGTACGTGGACAGCGGCGGTGTGATCGATTCGGTCACGGTGGTCGTCTGCGGGCCGCGGGTGCCGTCGGGGTCCACCCGGTAAGTGGTAATCGTGAGTTGCGTCCTGGAGTTCGTCGGGGACCTCGGGGTGGTGCAGGTTGAAGGCCGGCGATTCGGAGCGGATCCGCGGCAGGGTGGTGAAGTTGTGCCGCGGCGGCGGGCAGGAGGTCGCCCACTCCAGGGAGCGGCCGTAGCCCCACGGGTCGTCGACGTTGACCTTCTCGCCGTACTTCGCGGTCTTCCACACGTTGTAGAGGAACGGGAGCATCGACAGGCCGAGCAGGAACGAGCCGATGGTCGACACCGTGTTCAGCGTGGTGAACCCGTCCGAGGCCAGGTAGTCGGCGTAGCGGCGGGGCATGCCCTCCGCGCCGAGCCAGTGCTGGACCAGGAAGGTGGTGTGGAAGCCGAAGAACAGCGTCCAGAAGGTGATCCTGCCGAGGCGCTCGTCCAGCATTTTGCCGGTGAACTTGGGCCACCAGAAGTGGAAGCCGGCGAACATCGCGAAGACGACGGTGCCGAACACCACGTAGTGGAAGTGCGCGACGACGAAGTACGAGTCGGAGACGTGGAAGTCGATCGGCGGGGAGGCCAGCAGGACACCGGTCAGGCCGCCGAACAGGAAGGTGACCAGGAAGCCGATCGACCAGAGCATCGGCGTCTCGAAGGAGAGGGATCCCTTCCACATGGTGCCGATCCAGTTGAAGAACTTCACGCCCGTCGGCACCGCGATCAGGAAGGTCATGAAGGAGAAGAACGGCAGCAGCACCTGTCCGGTGACGAACATGTGGTGCGCCCAGACGGTGATCGACAGGCCGGCGATGGCGATGGTGGCGGCGATCAGGCGGGAGTAGCCGAACATCGGCTTCCGGGAGAAGACCGGCAGGATCTCGGAGACGATGCCGAAGAACGGCAGCGCGATGATGTAGACCTCGGGGTGGCCGAAGAACCAGAACAGGTGCTGCCACAGGATCGGCCCGCCGTTGGCCGGGTCGAAGACGTGCGCCCCGAACTTCCGGTCCACCTCCAGGGCGAACAGCGCGGCCGCGAGGACCGGGAAGGCCAGCAGGACCAGCAGCGAGGTCAGCAGGACGTTCCAGGTGAAGATCGACATCCGGAACATCGTCATGCCGGGCGCGCGCATGCAGATGATCGTGGTGATGAAGTTGACCGAGCCGAGGATGGTGCCGAAGCCGGAGAAGGCCAGGCCCATCACCCACATGTCGCCGCTGATCCACGGGCTGCGCTCGGGGCCCGACAGCGGCGTGTAGGCGAACCAGCCGAAGTCGGCTGCCCCGTTCGGGGTGAGGAAGCCCGCGATCGCGATCAGCGAGCCGAACAGGTACAGCCAGTAGGCGAACATGTTCAGCCGGGGGAAGGCGACGTCGGGGGCGCCGATCTGGAGCGGCATGATCCAGTTGGTGAAGCCGGCGAACAGCGGGGTGGCGAACACCAGCAGCATGATCGTGCCGTGCATGGTGAACGCCTGGTTGAACTGCTCGTTCGACAGGATCTGGGTACCCGGCCGGGCCAACTCGGCCCGCATGACCAGGGCGAGCACGCCGCCGATCAGGAAGAACGCGAACGACGTCCCGAGATAGAGGCTGCCGATCGTCTTGTGGTCGGTGGTGGTGATCCAGCGGATGATCGCGTGTCCGGGACGGGCGGGCGGCGGCGCGGGGGAGGGGGCGGGCGGCGGACTGCCGCCGGTCAGGACGGTCAAGAGGAGCTCCTCGTCAGGGGTGAACCCGCCACCTCTACCAGCACCTTCGCGCGCGGCCCCGGTCGCGCACCGGTGCGTTGAAGCCGACCCTCGTGCAACGGGCCGAGGTCTTCGTTTCCCGGACATCCGCCAGAGCGCGGCGAGGCATGGGCTTCCGGCACCCGGGCAGCCGCCCCTCCAGACGGGCTCCGCCGCGAGAACGAGGAACGACATGACGGCCGCACGCGAGACCATGAGCGACCGGCGACGTGCTGGCGGCGGTCCCCGCCACCCGACCACCCCATCCCGGTCCCGCCCGGACGACCACCGCCCGCCCCGTCCGGACGGGGCGGCAGCCGCACGGAAGCACTCCCCACCCCATGACGCCCTTTCCTCACCCCGACATCACCAGCCTGGACGCCCTCGCCGACTTCCTTCGCGCCCACCAGGACCGGCGGCTGTACGTGCGCTGGTCCCGTGGTCCCGGGGCGGACCTCGCACGCGACGGCGGCAGCCTGGACGACCTGACCCGCGAGACCTTGCCCGGACTGTCCGTCAACTCCCTCTCCGTCGAGAACTGGTGGCAGGGACGCCCGCTGCGTCTGTGGGCAGCACGCCGCCTGTACGACTACTCCCACCTGCGGCGCGACAAGGCACCCGGTGTCCACCCGTGGATCCTCACCGGCACCGAGACCGGCCGCGGACCGGACAACGAGCCCCTCCTCACCGGCGCCCGCCCCCTGGCCCGCATCAGTGAGGACGTCATCGCCGAGGCGGACGAGGAGATCGCCCGCCAGGCGGGCCGCTGGGGGCCCATGCGCCGGGGCGAGGACAACTGAGACCCGAGCAGGACCGCAAAGCACCCCGGGGACGTCTGCGCCGCCCGCAGAGGGGCGGGGCCGTCCTCCGGCGACACGAGAGGCGGACACGCCCATGACGACACGACCCGACAGCCACCGCATGCTCACCATCTACCTGAACAACCACCTGGCCGGTGCCGAGGCCGGCACCAGCCGGGCCCGCCGGCTTGCCTCCGCCCGTTCCGAACGGGCGGAGGGCCGGGCTCTGCGGCAACTGGCCGCGGACATCGCCGACGACCTGACCTCCCTGCGCCGGGTGATGCGGGAACTCGGCGTCCCCGAACGCCGCCCGTACGCCTGGCTCGGGCGCGCGGGCGAACTGGCCGGCCTGCTCAAACCGAACGGCGCCCTACTGCGCCGCTCCCCGCTCACCGACCTGGTCGAACTGGAAGCACTCCGCCTGGGCGTCCTGGGCAAGCGCCAGCTCTGGGCCGCCCTGGCCGCCCACTTCGGCGACGACCCCCGGCTCGACCGTGCCCGGCTCGACGAACTCACCGAACGAGCCGATCGGCAGGCCGACCTGCTGGAGGAATTCCGCCTGCGCGCCGCCGGAGTGCTGCCCGCCCGGCCGTGACCGGACGGGCACCACGGCCGTCGACGGACGACCGGCCCCTCGCACCCGGCCGACGGGGTGCCCGGCCGGGCGCCCCGGAGTGCATGACGGTCTTTGGCTCCACAGATTTCCGCGCCGCCGTGGCGACGTTCGGCGCGTCCTGGACCCCGGCGACCGAAGCGGCCGTGTCGGCCGCCGCCTCCGTCAGCGGGCCCCGCGGGCTGTCGCGGTCCGCAGCATGAAGGGCGTCACGGCGGAGGCGAGCACAACGCTCCGCAGCCACTCCGTGCCCCCTGCCGAACCCGAATGCGCCGGGAGACCGCGACTACCGCACTTCGCGGTCCGGCGCGGCCCCCGCCCACGATCCACCCGAACGCAGGGTCCGATGGCTCTGCCACGCGCTTCGGCTTTCGTTTTCCGTCCCGGGCTCTTCGCCAACACGGCATGCCCGCAAACGGATTCGAATCCCGTCCAGCCATAGCGTCCTGGGGGAGCCGGGCGCCGGGACGGCGTCCACCGAACACTGGACGAGGAGGGCCATGAGCGACTCGGGGCCGATGAAGAAGATCACCGAGAAGGTGAAGGACGCCGTGGAGGCGGTGGCGCCCGACCGCCGCCCGGAGGTGCCGGGGGCACCGGGAGCCGCGCCCGCCGAGGTGGCGGAGCCCACCGAGCCGCGCGAGCCGCTGCCGCCCAAGCCGGACCAGGGCGCCCCGGCCCCGCTCTCCGCGACCGGACGCGGCCCGCAGGACGGCGCGGCGGCCCGGTCGCAGGACGGTGCGTACCTGACGAGCGCCCAGGGCGCCCGGCTGCCGGATTCCGACCACTCGCTGAAGGCGGGCCCGCGCGGGCCGGTGCTGCTCCAGGACCACCACCTGCGCGAGAAGATCACCCACTTCGACCACGAGCGGATCCCCGAGCGGGTCGTCCACGCCCGCGGGGCCGCCGCCCACGGCGTCTTCGAGGGCTACGGCGCGGCCGGCAGCGTGTGCAAGGCGGCGTTCTTGGGGAAGGGCGTGCAGACGCCGGTGTTCACGCGCTTCTCCACGGTGCTGGGCTCGCGCGGCTCGGCGGACACGGTGCGCGACACCCGCGGCTTCGCGACCAAGTTCTACACCGACGAGGGCGTGTTCGACCTGGTCGGCAACAACATCCCGGTGTTCTTCATCCAGGACGCGATCAAGTTCCCGGACGTCATCCATGCGGGCAAGCCGCACCCGGACCGGGAGATCCCGCAGGCGCAGTCCGCCCACGACACGTTCTGGGACTTCGTCTCGCTGCACACCGAGGCCACCCACCACACGCTGTGGAACATGTCCGACCGGGGCATCCCGCGTTCCTACCGGATGATGGAGGGCTTCGGCGTTCACACCTTCCGCCTGGTGAACGCGGAGGGCGGCACGAGTCTGGCCAAGTGGCACTGGAAGCCCAAGCTCGGCGTCCACTCCCTGGTGTGGGAGGAAGCGCAGCTGATCGCGGGCGCGGACCCCGACTTCCACCGGCGCGACCTCTACGACGCCATCGAGGCCGGCGCGTTCCCGCAGTGGGAGCTCGGCGTCCAGGTCTTCCCGGACACCCCCGGGCAGACCTTCGAGGGCATCGACCTGCTCGACCCCACCAAGATCGTCCCCGAGGAACTGGCCCCGGTGCAGCCCGTGGGGCTGCTGACCCTGAACGCGAACCCGACGAACTTCTTCGCCGAGGTCGAGCAGGTCGCCTTCCACCCCGGGCACCTCGTCCCCGGCATCGACATCACCGACGACCCGCTGCTGGCCGGACGGCTGTTCTCCTACCTGGACACCCAGATCACCCGGCTCGGCGGCCCCAACTTCGCGCAGATCCCGATCAACCGCACCCACGCGCCCGTCAACGACATGCTGCGCGACGGCTTCCACCAGGACGCCGTCCACACCGGCGTCGCCCCCTACAAGCCCAACTCGCTGGACGGCGGCTGCCCGTTCTTCGCCGGCACCGACGCGCACGCCTTCGTCGAACACCCGCTGCCGGTGGCCGCGGCCACCAAGGTCCGCCAGGCACCCGCCAGCTTCGACGACCACTTCAGCCAGGCCCGGCTGTTCTGGCGGAGCATGACGCCCGTCGAACGCGAGCACATCATCGCGGCCTACGGCTTCGAGCTCGGCAAGTGCTACGAACAGGCCGTCAAGGAGCGCGCTCTGCGGACCCTGGCCAACATCGACCCGTTCCTGTGCGCCCAGGTCGCCCAGGGCCTGGGCCTGCCCGCCCCCGAGCCCACCGAGGTGCCCGGCGACACCGTGCCGAGCCCCGCGCTGTCCCAGCTCGGCCGCACCTGGCCGGTGGCCGGCCGGACCATCGGCCTGGTCGCCGACCCGACCGGCGACCTCGCCACGCTGGCGTCCCTGCGCCGGGCGGTCCTGGACGCCGACATGGTGCCGCTGGTCATCGCTCCCACCGGCGGCCGGCTCACCAGGGAAGGCACGGACCCGGTGACGGTCCAGCGGACGTTCGCCACCGCGCGCTCCGTCGAGTTCGACGCGATCGTGCTCCTCGGCGCCCCCGCCCCGGCGGCGGACGCGACCGCCGGACGCGACGCCAAGGCCGGCGCGGGCGGTGCACCCGGCCCCGTCGACCCCCGGATCGTCCTGATGCTCGGCGAGGCATGGCGGCACGCCAAGGCCCTCGGGGCGACCCCGGCCGCGCGCCGCGCCCTGGACGCCGCCGGCATCGCCCCCGACGCCCCGGGCGTGGTGGTGGCCGACGACACCGGCGCGCTGCTGGACGGCCTCACCGGCCTGCTCGCTGCCCACCGCGCCTGGGACCGCTTCCCGCCGCCGACGGAGGCCGCGCGCTGACACCGGCCCGGCGCGCGGAAAGGCCGGCACCGAGCACGGGGAGGCACCGGGCACGGTGGCGAGAACTGCTGAGCGGCACATCGCCCTCCCCGCGCTGCGGATGCGCCGGCTGCGGCTGGCGTTCGTCCACCGGCCCTATCCGCCGGATGCGGTCCAGCGGCTGCTCCCCGCCGGGCTGACCGTCGACGAGCGGAAGGCCTGGCCCGGTTCACCGTGGCGGACGTCCACCTCGCGGGCCGCCTGCCGCTGCCCGGCCCGGCCCGGTTCGCCGGGACCGACCTGCGTACCTCGAAGTGACCCAGGCCCTGGTCGCGGAGAGAGCGGGTTCGTTCGCTCGTTTCGGCCGCGGCGGGGGAGCTTCGGCGTCACGGGCGGGGCCGGGGCCGGAAAGGTAGGGCGGTGTGGTCGGGCGGATCCCCGGGGGCGGTGGGCGCCCCCGGGGATCGCGTTCGGGTGGTGTCAGTGGGTGGTGTCGGGAATCCAGGAGCCGTGGATGCCCGCGGTGACGCGGCGCGGCAGGTGCACCGTGGCGATCGTCTCCAGGCGGGAGGCGTCCAGGACGAGGAGTTGGGAGGCGTCCTGCTTGAGGTCGGACACGACGGTGAGGAGGTAGCCGTCGTCCTCGCGGGTGGCGCCGGCCGCGGGGACGAACACGGCTTCGCTGGGAAGGCGGGCGTCGCCGGCCTGGTGGATGCGGCGTTCGCCGGTGGCGCGGTCGTACTTGACGACGCCGTAGCCGCCGTAGCCGTCCTGGTCGGGGAAGGAGATCGCGTACTGGTAGCGGTTCTCGATGCCGAGGAAGTCCTCGTTGAGGGTGGGGAACTCGATGGCGAGGTCGTCGATCGCGCGCTCGTCGACGTGGCCGGTGGCCGGGGCGATGGTCCAGCGGCGGTTGTAGGAGCGGGCGTTGGGCTCGCTGCCGCGTCCGGGCGCGCCGACCCACCAGTTCCAGGACAGGCGGAAGCCCTCCCGGTCGACGGTCGGCCCCTCCAGCACGATGCGGCCGGCGCTGTCCTCGTAGGCGTTGGCGACGTGCAGCATGTTGCCCGGTTCGATCGGGAACCAGCGGATCGCGGCGGCGCCCTGCGCTCCGCGCGGCATGACACCGATCCGGGCCGGCTGCCCGTCCTGCCAGGAGTACGGGATGCCGGAGTGCTCGGCGGGGTCGAAGGTGACGGTGCCCTCCACGAAGACCACGTGGTTGCGAGTGATCGCGAAGTCGTGCTTGAGGGCGGCGCCGGCGCCGGGGATCTCTGCGCTGTGCGTGATCTGCCCCTTGGCGTCGGCGACGTAGTAGACCAGGTGGGGCGGGAACGGCGAGGAGCCGAAGAAGTGCAGCTCGCCGGTGACCGGGTCGCTCTTCGGGTGGGCGGTCATCGCGCTGCGCAGCTTGCCGTCGAAGTCGTAGGCGCCGACGGTGTCCAGGTCGGGCGTGAGCTCGAAGGGGAAGTTGGCCTCGCACAGGGCGAGCAGGCGGCCGGCGTGCTCGATGACGTGGGTGCCGGCGGTGGAGGCGGTCAGGTCCGGACCGTTCTCGGTCATGTACGGCGCGCCGTCCAGGGCGGGGGTGCGCACCCAGCGGTTGCGGTACCACTCGGCGCGCCCGTCGCGCAGGCGGATGCCGTGGACCATGCCGCTTCCCTTGAACCAGTGGGCGGGGGTGACGCCGGGCTTGGGGTTGTGGCTGTTGCGGATCAGACGGCCGGTCAGTTCCGGCGGGAGGGCGCCGTCGACGGTCAGCTCGGTGGCGGTGAGTTCGTCGGCGACGGGGGTGTAGTGGCCGGTCAGGTACGGCTTTGCGGTCATGCTCGTGTTCCTCGTGTTCTTGGTGCGGGAAAACGGGGGAAAGGGGCTGGGGTCAGTCAGGAGAGCTTCTCGGCGCGGTTCTTGAGGCAGGTGAGCCAGTCCTCCAGCGAACCGCGCAGGGCGGCGGCCAACTGGTCGCTGGCAGCGTCGACGGGCGCGCCGCTCCAGGACTCCTCGGTGCGGACGACGACGCCGTCGCCGCTCTGTTCGAAGGTCCACACGTGGACGCCTTCGATGCCGTGGGCGGGGCCGCCCCAGACGATCCGGGCGCCGGGCACCAGTTCTCGGACGGTGGAGGTGATCTCCATTCCGTGGGTGAGCCAGGTGAACGAGGAGCCTTCGGTGAGCGGGCCCTCCAGGCGGGCCTGGTCGATGTCGGGGTTCCAGACCGGCCAGTCGTCGATGCCGGTGTGCAGGGCCCAGACGCGCTCCAGCGGGGCGTTGATCGCGGTGGACAGGCGGACGATGACGGGTGCGTTCTCGTCGACGGTGAACACGGGTGTTTCCTCTCGGTGGCCGGTGGCCGGTGGCCGGTGGCCGGTGGCCGGTAGCCGGTAGCTGGTGCGAAGGAGTGGGGGAGGTCGGTGAGGTGAGCCGGGTGTCGGGCGGTCAGCGTCGGGTGGGGACGGCGGGTTCCGGGGCGGGTGTGCGGCGGGGCCGGTCGGCGGTGGGCGTGCGGCGCACCAGCAGGGCGGCGAGCAGGGCGGCGCCGGCCAGGACGGCCGAGCCCAGGGCGAAGGCGGTGCGGTAGCCGGCGGTCAGCGCCTCCAGGGGCGGTTGGTGGCCGGCGGCGCGGGCGGTGGCGGTTCCGGCGACGGTCGCCAGGACGGCGAGTCCGACGGCGCCCCCGACCTGCCGGGTGGTGTTGACCAGGCCGCCCGCCAGGCCCGCGTCCGATCCGTCGACCCCTGCCACGGACAGGCCGGTGAGCTGGACGAAGGCGACGCTCAGGCCGAGGCCGACCAGGACGCTCGGGCCGAGCACGTCGGCCAGGAAGCTTCCGTGGGCACCGATCCGGGACAGCCACAGCATCCCGGCCGCCTCGGTCAGCAGCGCCGCGACCAGCGTGATGCGGCCGCCGGCCAAGCGGACCAGGGCGGGGGCGAGGGCCGCGCCGAGCATGTTCGCGAAAGCGAGGGGGAGTTGGCCGAGGCCGGCGGTCAGCGGGCTCTGGCCGAGGACCTGCTGCTGATAGAGCGGAAGGAAGTAGAACAACGCGATCCACACCGTGCCGAACAGGCCCGTCAGCAGGTTCCCGACCGTCACGTCGCGGGCCGCGAACAGCCGCGGCGGCACGAGCGGGGAGGCGCCGGCGCGCTGGAGGCGCCAGAACACCCCCGCGAGCACGGCGGCGGTGCCGAACGCGGCCAGCACCCGGGTGTCCGTCCAGCCCGAGCGGCGGGCCGTGGTCAGGCCCCAGACCAGGGCGGTCAGGGCCAGGGCGCTCGTGGCCGTCCCGGCCCAGTCGAACCTGGTCCGTTCCGCCGGGCCCGCAGCGGGGACGCACGCCGCCGTCGCCGCCAGCACCGCCAAGCTGCCGATCGCCACCGTGCGGAAGATCCACGGCCAGCCCCACGCCTGGGTCAGCAGCCCGCCGAGGACCACGCCCGCCGCACCGCCCGCACCGGAGACCGCACCCCACACCGCCAGCGCCCGGCCGCGGGCCGGGCCCGGCGCATACAGGCCCACCGCGAGGGCGAGGGCCGCCGGGGCGACGGCCGCCGCCCCGGCCCCCTGGACGGCCCGCGCGGCGATCAGCACACCGGGCGAGGCGGCCAGCACGGCGACGGCGGAGGCGGCCCCGAACGTGCCCAGCCCGGCCAGCAGGACGCGGCGCCGTCCCAGCAGGTCGGCGGCCCGCCCGCCGGGCAGCAGCAGCGCCCCGAACGCCAGGCCGTAGGCGTTGACCACCCACGTGGTGGCGGAGTCGGAGAGGCCGACGCCGTCCCTGATCTGCGGCAGGGCGACGTTCACGATCGAGGTGGCGAGCATGACGGTGAACTGGGCGGCGGCCAGCACCGCGAGGACGGCGCCGCGGAGCGGACTGGGCATGGGAACTCCGTGAAGTGGGCCGTGACGACAGGCCGGTGGAAGAAGGGAGGGGGCGCGGCGGCGTCAGCGCGCGGCGTGCTCGGCGGCGGACTTCAGGTGCAGCAGCCACTGGGCGAGGGACCGGTCCAGGGCCCGGGCGACGGCGACGGCGTCGGCCCGCACGGCCGCACCGTCCCAGGACTCCTCCGTGGCGACGAGGGTCGCCCCGGACGAAGGCGTGAACGTCCACCGGTGGATCGCGGTGATGCCCTGCGAGGAGCCACCCCAGAGAATCGACCGGGGCGCCTGCACCGCGTACACGGTGGAGGTCACCTCCACGCCGCCGGTGCGCCAGTGGAACACCGCGCCCGGCGTCAGCGGGGTCAGGGCGCGGGCCTCGGCGATGTCCGGCTGCCAGGCCGGCCAGCCGGGCACGTACGTCAACAGCGTCCAGACGGCCGGGACCGGGGCCCGGATCGGCAGCTCACGGCGGGCGACGACCGGGGCGTTCCGGTCGATGCCCGAGGGCGTGTTCTTCATGCCCCCGAGTCTGGTCCGAGCCGCCCCGCGCCTTCATCGGCGAAAGTCACCTAGGCGACTGCCTAAGCGGGCCGAACGGGCTCAGGCATCGCGGCCGAGGGCGTCGGCGAGCTGCCGGCGCGAGGTGATGTCGAGCTTGCGGAACACGCTGCGCAGGTGGGCGTCGATGGTGCGCGGGCTCAGGAACAGCCGGTCGGCGACCTCCCGGGACGTCGCACCGGTCGCCACCAGGCGCGCGATGTTCAACTCCTGACCCGTCAACAGCTCCACCGCGCCGAGCCCCGCCTGCCGGGCCTGCTCGCCGGCGGCGGCCAGCTCCACCCGGGCCCGCTCGGCGAATCCCTCCGCGCCCATCGCGGTGAACAGCTCATGAGCGGTGCGCAGCGCCTCGCGGGCCTGGCCGCGACGGCCGTCCCGGCGCAGCCACCCGCCCTGGTGCAGCAGGGCCCGGCCGTGCCACACCCGCAGGCCTGCGGCGTCCAGCCGGGCCACCGCCTCGGCGTGGAGCTCCTCCGGGTCGTCCGACAGCAGGGCGGCGAGGGTCGCGCGCACGCCCAGCGCCCAGTCGGTGCCCGCCGCCGCCGCGTGCCGCGACAGCCGTGCGAACGCCTCCCGGGCCGTGTCCGGCTCGCCGCAGCGGACGGCCGCCTCGACGAGCTCGGGCAGGGCGAGGCTGGACGTTCCCAGCTCGCCGTCCGCCATGGCGAGCCGGGCCGAGGCCAGGGCCGCGCGGTGGTCGGCGGCACCGTTGGCGTACAGCGCCGCCGCCGCGTGGACGGTCGCCGTCAGCATGCCCTTGCGCCGGGCGTGCGACTCGGCCAGCACCCGCTCGAACAGCGGCCGCGCCTCGGCGTCCGCCCCGCGCACCGCGGCCGCGAACAGCCGGCCGTACCAGTGCGGCGGGACGCCGGTCACCTCGGCTATGCCGTCGGCCTCGCTGTTCAGTGCCGCCGCATCGAGGAGGTCCCCGCGCTGCGCGGCGGCCATCGCCCGCATCCACAGGCCCACCGGCAGGATCGCCAGCGTCCCGTCGGCGCGCGCGGCGTCGACGGCCCGGCCGGCGAGCCGGTCCTCCAGGGCGACGTCCCACAACTCGACGGCCAGCAGGGCGGCCAGCGACAGCCGGCCCGTCCACAGCGGGTCGGCGACCTTGGCCAGCAGCCCGAGCAGCACCGGCACCATCGCGAGATCGCCGTCGAGGTAGCCGACGAGTGCGTCCAGCAGAACGTCCGCGCTCGAGCGGTCACCGGCCGGGGCGGGCGCCCGCCGGGCCGCCGCCAGGGCAGCTCGCGCTGCGGGCGAGGACCTGCCGACCACCAGACCCGCCTGCAGGGCGTCCAGCAGGTGGATCCGCGCCCGGCCGGGTTCGAGGCCGGCCGCCGCCACCAGGTGGCCGACCGCGTCGGCCGCACCGTCGCCGAAGAACGCCGCTCGGCCGCGCAGAAGTTCCGCCTGCACCCGCCCGGCGGCGTCGATCGGCCCGCCCTCGGCCGCCTCGACCAGCGTCAGCGCGCTCTCGAACGAGCCGGCCTCCAGCGCAGCCCGCGCGGCAGCGAGACTGCGTTCGGCCCGCAGCCGCGGGTCGGCCGTCAGGCCCGCGGCCTGCTCCAGGAACGCCGCCTCGGCAGCGGCCCCGCCCCGGCGCCGCGCCCGCTCCGCGCAGCGCAGCAGATCGGTCGCCGCCTCCTCGTCCGGCCGGGACAGGGACTGCGCCCGATGCCACGAGCGCCGGTCGGGCGCCGTCAGCGGATCGGTGACCTGGGCGAGCGCCTCGTGCACCCGGCGGCGCTCCGCGGGGGAAGCGGCCGTGTACACCGCCGAGCGCACCAGCGGATGCCGGAACCTCGACTGCCCGCCCAACTCGATCAGCTCGCTCGCCTCGGCTTCCGGTCCGGCCTGCGGCCCCAGCCCCAGCAGGTCGGCCGCCCGCCACAACAGGCCGGGGTCGCCCAGCGGTTCGGCGGCTGCCACCAGCAGCAGGATCCGGGCGTCCTCGGAGAGCCGGGAGACCCGCTGCTGGTAGCTCTGCTCGATCCGGTTGGCCGGGGAGACCGGCGTCGGCAGCCCGAAACCGCCCGCCAGCGCGGCGGGCCCCAGCCGGCGCGGCAGCTCCAGCAACGCCAGCGGGTTGCCGCGCGCCTCCGCAAGGACCCGTTCCCGCACCTGGTCGTCCAAGGGGCCGAGCACACTGGACGCCAGCAGCCGACGCGCCACCTGGTCCGACAGCCGGGGCGGCGTCAGCACCGGCAGCCCCTCCAACTCCCCGACGACGTGCGGGTCACGCACCCCGAACACCATCGCCACCGGCTCGTCCGCCACCCGCCGGGCCACGAACGCCAGCACCTGCGCCGACGCCCGGTCCAGCCACTGCGCGTCGTCCACCACGCACACCACGGGCTCCTGTCGGGCAGCGTCCGACAGCAGCCCCAACAGGGCCAGACCGACGGCGAAACGACTCGGCGTGTCGCCCTCGCCCAACCCCAGCGCCACCGCCAGCGCGTCGCGCTGCGGGGCGGCCAGCCGCCCGATCCGCTCGTGCAGCGGGCGGGTCAGCTGATGCGCGGCGGCGTACGCGAAGTCGGCCTCGAACTCCGCCCCGTTCACCCACAGCAGCCGCACACCCGACAACCCGTCAGTGACATGGCGCAGCAACGTCGTCTTGCCGATGCCCGCCTCACCGCGGACGACCGCCGCCCCGCCCCGACCGGCCCGCGCCCCGGCCAACAGGTCGACAAGAGCAGCACGTTCAGCGGGCGGCAGGTACTCGGAGACGGTCACGGAAGGCACCCGGGAATCATGCCATGCCCCCTGACCTCGGGATTTCAGGCACGGTGCCGGCCGAGGTCACCCGCTCGCCGTGAACACCCCGCAGGCGACGGACATTGCGGCAGCGTCAGGGAATCCGGTGCAGCCCTCTCCCACCGGACGCACGCACGGAGACCGCCCCCGTCGCGCTCGACGCTCGCAGGCCTTCCCGCGTCCCGGACGCGGCAGAGCCTCGCAGGCCGCGGCCGCCCGACGGCCGCCCTGCCCGGCCCGCGCGGCCGCCACCGGCCCTC
Organism: Kitasatospora sp. NPDC059646; assembly: GCF_042734615.1. Classification (NCBI taxonomy): domain Bacteria; kingdom Bacillati; phylum Actinomycetota; class Actinomycetes; order Kitasatosporales; family Streptomycetaceae; genus Kitasatospora; species Kitasatospora sp. NPDC059646. The sequence goes on along the minus strand of NZ_JBHWDS010000015.1, from coordinate 72,625 downwards.
CCGCTGCTGCTCGCCGACCACCGGCGTCTCGACCGGGGTCCGGCACGTCCTGCCGGGGCCGGCCCCGCCGCGACAGCACCAGCAGGTCGGGCCCGCTCCGCGTCGGCTGCCGTCGGGCGTGCGGAACCGGCCGACGACGAACCGGCAGGCGTACAGCGCCTCCGCCGCGGCCGCGGGCCGGTCGTGGAGAGAGTCGAGTGAGCGGTCGAACGCCCGCATCCGCGGTGGGGGCACGCCCGCTTCGGCCAGGCTCCCCGTGCGGGCTTTCCGCTGTGGATGCCGCCAGGAGTTCGTTCTCGGCAAGGAACTCCCCGATGATGCGGTGCGCGTGGTGCTGCTTGTCCACGGTGCCGCCTCCGCTGCCCGTCCCTTCCGCGCCCGCAGCCGAACGGAGCCCGGACAAGAGCCGGCTGGCCCATGGAAGAGTCGCGCGTCGTGCCCTCCGCCGGCCGACGGGCACGGCACAGGGCCCGGAAGCCGTCACGGGGCGGTGGACGAGGACCGCCCCGGGCACCGCCGCGCGGTTCAACGCCCCGCACCACGGACCCGCCGCGGTGTGAGGCAGCTCACGGGAAGTCCGGCCCGGGAGCAGACAGCTGACGGAGGTGAGCATAGAAATGCGTGCCCGACTACGGGCGGGAGAGCCGGCCGCGTTCGCCGAGCTGTTCGACGACCACGCGCGCAGCGTGTACAACCACGCGTTCCGGCTGACCGCCGACCGGTCGACGGCCGAGGACGTCATGTCCGCCACCTTCCTGGAAGCGTGGCGGCTGCGCGACAGGATCGATGCCGAAGGGGGCTCGCTGCGGCCGTGGCTGCTCGGCATCGCCACGAACACCGCCCGCAACCACGTCCGCAGCAACCGTCTCTACCGCCGCGCCGTACTGGCCACGGCCGCCGCCGAGCTGTCGGTGCCCGACCACGCGGAGGAGGTCACGGCCCGGCTCGACGAGCGGCGCGAACTGGCGGCGGCCCTGCGGGTGCTGGGCCGGCTGCGCCCGGCGGAACGGGAGATCGTCGCGCTCTGCCTCGGCGAAGGCCTCGACTACGAGACCGCGGCCCAAGCCCTCGGCATCCCGGTCGGAACCGTCGCCTCCCGCCTCTCCCGCGCCCGCAAGAAGCTGCGCACCCTCACAGCAGCCGAACTCGAAGGCAAGGCCGCCGCCGCGGGCGCCCCGCCCGGGCCCGACGCCCGCAGACGGCGGACGGCGCCCACCGCGAGCGCGGCCCGGCCGGAAAAAACTCGGCTCGAACGGGAAGTCACGGCCCACCGCCGACAGGTACCAGGTGACCGCACCACCGCGGTCCGGCCCGCACAAGAAGGACACCGATGAGCGCGAACACTCCCCGGCACAGCCCGGGCGACTGGGAGCAAGCCGCCGCACAGCTGCTGTCCCGCACCGCACACGACCTGCCGACGGGCCGTCACCACCACCACAAGGAACGCCTGATGACAGCGATCGAACACGCCGGGCAGCCGCACACCGCCCCCGCCGCCCCCGCCGCCCCCGCCGCCCGCGCGAGGACGCGACGGCTGCGCCGACCGGCGATCGTCCTGCCCGCCCTGGCCGCAGCCGCCGCCGCGGCCGTTCTCGCCGCCACGGCGACGGTCGGCGGCGGCCCCGGCCACCGGGCCGCCCTCGCCACCGGCCCGGCCCTGACCACCAGGATCGGGGCAGCCAGTCCGCAGGGGGTCACCCAACTGCTGGACCAGGCCTCGCTGGTCGCCGCCCCGGACAGCCACCCGGCCCTCGCCCCGGGCCAGTACGTGTACATCGAGTCCCGGACCGCCGACACCTTCGTGAAGACCGTGAACGGCAGGAGCAGCCTCGCCAGCCACGCCCTGCACGAACGCCAGGTCTGGTACTCGGCCGACGGCACCAAGGGCTGGCTGATCGACCCCGCCGTCAACGACAGCCCCGAGGGGGAGACCCTCAGCCTCCCCGACGAGCAGGGCAACACCCCTGTCGCCGGCCTGAACCACCCCTCCTACGACCTCCTCGCCAAGCTGCCCGCCGACCCCGACGCCCTCCTCGCCACGATCTACGAGCAGACCAGGGGCCACGGCAACTCGCCCGACCAGGAAGCGTTCACCACCATCGGCGACCTGCTCGGCGAGAGCTACCCCCCGCCCGCGCTGACCAAGGCCCTGTTCAAGGCCGCCGGGAAGATCCCCGGCGTCGTCGCCGTCGACGACGCCGTCGACGCGGTCGGCCGCCACGGCACCGCCGTGGCCCGGCTCGACGAGACCAGCGGCCAGCGAGAGGAGTGGATCTTCGACACGACGACCCACGTCTTCCTCGGCAAGCGCACCGTCCAGGTGGGCAGGGCAACCGGCCCCGAGGAGCTCATCGCCCCCGGAACGGTGCTCTTCACCAGCGCCGTCACCCAGCGGGCCGTCGTCAACGACATCAAGCAGGTGCCGCAGCAGAACCACCCCAGTTGACCCACCGCAACGCCGTCACCGCCGCCGCCCGTCCCGCCCCATCGGCGGGGCGGGCGGCCGCGCCCGGGCCGGGTGCCGCCCCCGTACCGGACGGCGGCCGACGGGGCTGCACCACCGGTCTCCCGGCCCGGCCGCGACCCGGCGGCTGCCGGCCCGAACGCACCGGCGCGAGAAAGCGCTCACATGAGTCCCGTGCGGAGCGCCGGCTCGGCCGGTGCCGCGAGGGCCGTCCTGTCCGGAGGGCGCGCCGGGTCGGGCGTGTGCGGGCGGGGGCGTCCGGGCGGGCCTGTGCGGTGGACGAGGTCCGTGCGGGCCGCCGCGGCGGCCGGGCCCGGGACGCCGGCAACTCCCGGGCCCGGCGTCCGCATTGGTGAAGCGTCAGCAAGCCACCGGAACTTCCGCCACCGGCCGAGTGCCGAGGGGGCCGCTTCCCTGCACCGTGAAGGTCACACGCACCGTCGAGCCGCACGGGGCGGTGGCGGTGAACCCGTTCACCCGTACCGAGGTGGAATGGAACGCCGTGCTCCCGCTGACGGAGCCGAGCGAGTCGCCGCCGACCACCTCGGCCGACAGGTCGGTGTACAGGGTCTGCCACGACACCGGCCCGTCGGGCGGGCCGGCAAGGCCGATCCTCCCGTAGACCACGAGGCTGCTGCCGGTGACGTCCGCGCAGGCGTAGGTCGCCAACCCGGCCTGCAGACTGTACTTGCACGTCGTGACCGTGGCGGCACCGGTGTCGGTGCCGGTCGCGGCGGCGAAGGCCGGCACGGGCGCCGTGAGGAGGGCGGCGGCACCGGCGGCGCCCACCGCGATGCGGGTGATGCGGTTCATGGTCTTCTCCTGCAGACGAGTGAGGAACCGTGCGAAGACAGGCATTGATGGCCATGTGACATTTCACTTGCGCCACCACCCAAACTTTGCCATGCGATTCGAAGGCCCAGGCCCGTTTCTGCCTTCGAAGTGGCAGTCCGTCCGAAAGTGCACCCTTGGTGTCGTAAATCCGCCGGACCGGGCCAATGGGGCCACCATCCCGGGCGAACCCGCGTCGAACGCCGGATGAACCACCTCCCCGCCGCCCCGCCTGCGGCCTCCGCCGCCGTCCGGTGGACGGGGGCCGACGGACACCCCGTCAACCCCGGGGCCGCCGCGGGGAAGCGGGACACGGGCGCGGGGCCGGGCGGGAAGCGGACTGGTGTCATGACTGCCCGCCGCCGGCTCGGTCCGGGCTTCCCTGCCCTGCCGGACTCCACCGCCCCGGAATCTGACGGGTACGCGCGCCGGCAGCCCGCGGAGCGCATCGCCGTCCCGGCCCCGACGGTGGTGACGGCCAGGGCGAGCAGCCTGAGCTGCCGGTGCCGTCCGGACCGGACGACGCCCCCGGCAACCGCTCCACCGCCACCTCCCGCGGCCACTCCGCACCCCCGGTCGGAAGTGAACCGGGCGACCTGTCAGGCCCTGGTCACCCTCGAAGGCCGCCGGACGGATCCGCACGCTCTGGTGCCCGACCCGCGCCGGCCACCGTGAAGCCAAGAGTCTTCTCCTGGCCGGCGCCCGGAGCTCCGCGCTGTGCCCGGTCAGGGCGGCCGCCCCGCCTCCCCGACCTGGTGGTGCGCGACCCCGGCGTCGAGGTGCCGCTGCTCCTGGTGGCCTGAGGCCGGCGGCGGGGTGGGGACGGCTTTTCGTTCCAATCCGGGACAGGAGGCCGGAAACGCGTTGGAGGTGGGGGAATCCATGCCGTTCGGCGCGAAATCGCCCCGGTGGTGCAATTCCAGCCAGCCCCTTGACCTCTGCTGATCTGCCAGCCGATGATCATTGTGCACCGCGAGCGAATGAACGTTCCATTTGAGGTGGATTTTTTCGATTCGAAACTTCAGGGAGGTGCAGGGCTGTGCATTCCATGAGCTCCACCCGTGCTCCCGTGGCGGCGCCCGTAGCGCAGGGACGCTTTCCGCTCCTTGGCCACCTGCCGCAACTTGCTCTCAGAAGGGTCGAGTTCCTGCAGTCGATCCGGGCGCAGGGCGGCATCGTCAGAATCTTCCTCGGCAATAGGCCGATATTCGTCCTGAACTCACCGGAGGCCGTCCACGAGGTTCTCCTGACCCAGAGCCGGAAGTTCGGCAAAGGCCTTCTGTTCGACGTTGCGCGGCCTTTCATCGGCAATGGCATCATCACCTCCGAACACGACGTCCACCTCCGTCAACGGCGGGCGCTCCAGCCTGCGTTCCGACGGGACGCCATCGCCGGCAGCGTCGCCACGATGACCGGCATCGTCGAGGAACAGGTCTCCGCCTGGCGCCCGGGCGAGGTGATCGCCATGGACCTGGTGCTGCGGCGGACGGTCACGGCCGTGCTCGTGGCCACCCTGTTCAGCGCCGAACGCCCCGACGGTGCCGCGGCCGTCGCCGAGCTGGGGGAGCGCGTCGCCGAGCACCTGAACACGGTGATGCGCGGTGTCTTCGTGGGCACCCTGCTGCCCGCTCCCCTCGCGTCCTCGCCCGCGTTCGGGCACCGCACCTACCTGGCCGCAGCCGCGGCGCTGCGCGAACTCGCGGACTCCGCGGTCCGGCAGGCCCGCCAGGACCCGGCCGACCGCGGCGACCTGCTGTCGATCATGTTCGCCGCCACCCCCGGCAACCCGCAGGGAATGACCGACGTGGAGGCCCGCGACGAGCTGCTGTCGCTGCTCATGGCCGGTGCCGAGACCACGGCCACCACGCTGGCCTGGGCGCTCCACGAGATCGGACGGCGCCCCGAACTCACCGAGCGGATCAAGGCCGAGTGCGACGCCCTGCCTGCCGGCGCCCTGCCCGGCGCGGCGACGCTCCCGTTCACCGAGCGGTTCCTGCGCGAGGTGCTCCGACTGCACCAGCCCAGCTGGCTGCTGATGCGGCGTGCCCTGGAGCCGGTGCGGGTCTGCGGGATCGACATCCCGCAGGGCGCCGAGCTGATCTACAGCGCGCTGACGATGCACCGGGACCCGGCCCACTACCCCGACCCGCTGCGCTTCCACCCGGACCGGTGGCTCGACGGCCCCGAGAAGGACCTGCCGCCGGGCGCCTACGTGCCGTTCGCCCTGGGCAACCGGAAGTGCATCGGCGACCACTTCGCGATGACCGAGATGCTGGTCGTCCTGCGCTCGATCGTCTCCCGGTGGCGGCCGCGACCGGTGGAAGGGCACCGGGTCCGGCCGGTCGCCCACGCGCTGATCCGGCCCAACGCGCTGCCCATGCGCCTCTCGCCCTGGCCGACCGACTGAACCGGCCCCGTCCCGCACGGCCCCGCCCCGTTCCCGGAGGTGCACCTCACCATGACATCCACGGCAGAGATCCTCTCCCCGGCCCCGGAAGCTCCGGCACGCGACCCGCTCCCCTTCCCGCACCGGGCCAGCCCGGACTTCCCGGCCGCCCACGACCGCCACCTCGCCTGGCCCCGGTCCTTCGGCTTCCTGGCCACGGACACGGAACGGGACCACCACCTCAAGGGCCAGTTCCCGCTGATCGCGGCCATGTTCTACCCGAACGCGACCGGGAGCGAACTCGACATCGGCGTCGACCAGCAGAGCTGGTACTTCCTGTTCGACGACGCGCTCGACGAACAGTGGGGAAGCTCGCCCGAACGGGTCCGCCACATCGTCGGACTCGTTCAGGAAGGCATCACCGGCCAGGCGTCACCGCTGCCCCTCGCCGCCGCCTTCGCCGACATGCGGCAGCGCAGCTGCCACGGCATGCCCGAGGACTGGATCCGGCGCTCGGCGGCCCACTGGTCCTCCTACCTCGCCCACCACGTCCACGAGGCCCGCAGCCGGCAGTCCGGCGCACCCATGCCGCTGAGCACCTACCTTCGGGTCCGGCGCCACACCATCGGGGTGGCACCGGTCATCGACCTCGCCGAGCGGCTCTCCTCCTGCGTCCTGCCCGACCACCTGTACGCGCTGCCGCACCTGTCCGTCATGCGAGAGATGACGAAGACCTTCGTCATCTGCGACAACGACATCGTCTCGCTGGAGAAGGACGCGGCCCGAGGGGAGCAGAACAACCTGGTGCTCTGCCTGGAACGGGACCACGGGCTCTCCCGGCCGGAGGCGCTCGACCGGGCCCTGCGCCGTCGCCGCGAAGCCCTGGAACTGTTCACCGGCACCCACCAGGCCCTTCTCGCCAGCACGGCGACGGACCACCTCTCGCCGGCCGAACGCGACCTGCTGCAGCGCTACTGCACCGAGGCACTGCAAACCACCATCCGCGGCGCCCACGACTGGCACCACGCCTCCACCCGGTACCACGGGTAGGCCGAAGCCTCCCGTCCCCCGCCTCCCGCCGCGGGACCGCGCACCCCCGCCTCCGGCCGCGGGACCGCGCACCCCCCGACCGATCCAGATGAGGAGCCCTCACCATGCCCGATCACCGCTCGGCGTCCTTCGTCGCCTCCGAACGGGACCGGACCTGCCCGTTCGACCCGTCCCCGGACCTCCGCAGGATGCGCGACGAGGACGACCTGCCGCGGCTGCGCGTCACCCACCCGCTGCGCGGCCAGATCGACGCCGTCGTCATCACCGGCTACAGCGACGTCCGGGCCGCCTTCGCCAACGACGACCTCGTCACGGGAGACGGCATCGACCCGTCGCTCCCGCGCACCCTGTTCAACCACCCGGGCTTCCTGCCCGCGTACAGCGGGCCGGAGCACACCCGGCTGCGCCGGATGCTCACCAGCAGCTTCACCGTCCGCCGGGTCGAACGGCTGCGGCCCGCGATCGAGACGATCGTCTCCGAGCACCTCGACGCCATGGCGGAGCAGGGACCGGTCGTCGACCTGGTCGAGGCCTTCGCCCTGCCCGTTCCCTCGCTGGTGATCTGCGAACTGCTCGATGTCCCCTACGACACCAGGACGATGATCCAGCGCTGCTCCCAGGTGATCATGGACGGAACCGCCGACACCGGCCAACTGGTCGCCGCCTCGGCCGAGTTGAACGCGGCCATGGCGGACATCGTCGCCCGCAACCGTGCCGTCCCCGGGGACGGAGTGCTGGGCGAGGTCGTGCGGCAGCACGGTGCGGAGCTCACCGACGACGAACTCATCGGCTTCGGCACCACCCTCCTGGTCGGAGGACACGAGACCACCGCGACCCAACTCGCCCTGAGCGTACTGGCCCTGCTCCGCCACCCGGACCAGCTCGCCACCCTGCGCGACGACCCGGAGGCCGCCGGCACGGCGGTGGAGGAACTGCTGCGCCACCTCGCCATCCCCGCACCGCTCCTGCGCACCGCCGTGGCCGACATCGACGTCAACGGCCACCGGATCGCCGAGGGCGAGCACGTCCTGCTCTCCCCCCTGACCGCGAACCGCGACCCCGAACTCGTCCCCGAACGACCGGACGACCTCGACCTGCGCCGCCGACCGGTCGCCCAGCTGTCCTTCGGCTTCGGCGCCCACCAGTGCCTCGGGCAGCAACTCGCCCGCCTGGAACTGAAGATCGCCCTGCCGGCGCTGCTCCGGCGCTTCCCGACCCTGCAACTGGCCGTCCCCGAGGCGGATCTCCGCTTCCGCGAAGGATCGACGGTCTACGGGGTGGAGGCGCTCCCGGTCACCTGGTGACGGCCCCCCTGAGCCCGGTCGCCGCCGGACACGGCGGTGCGATCAACCGTCGAGGGCGGAGGGTACGCCCCTGGTCCGAGCGGGAGCGCGGGGGAGTGGCGCGGAGGTTCAGTCGCGGGGCGGCCGGGTCGCGGTGTCGAGGTAGAAGGCGTCGATGCTCTGGACGGCCTGCTCGAACTCCGCCAGGTTGACGGGCTTGGTGACGTAGGCGTTGGCGTGGCTGCTGTAGGCGCCGACGACATCGTCGGGGGCGGAGGAGGTGGTGAGGACGACGACGGGGATGGTCCGCAGTTCTTCGTCGGTCTTGAGCACCCTGAGCAGGTCGCGCCCGTTCATCCGGGGCATGTTGAGGTCCAGGACGATCAGGTCGGGGCGCACGGTGTCGGGCGCGCGCAGGTGTTCCAGCGCGGCGAGGCCGTCGGTGACCTGGACGAGGTTGCGGGTGCCCCGCTCGGCCAGCGCCTCCTCGATGAGCATGGCATCGGCCACATCGTCCTCGACCAGGAGCACGTCGAAGGCACGGGTAGGGCTGGTCATCGTCAGGATCTCCGTTGGTACGTGGTCGGTATGGGCACTGATGCCGGGCCAGCGGTGCCGGGCCCCCTGGCGGGTCATGCCGCATGCGGAGCCGAGTTGGGGGTAACCGGCTCCCGCTCTCATCGCGGCGACGGCCACGTCCCGCTGGAGGCGCTCCCCTGCTCTTCGAAGGTGGTCCAGGACGTGCAGCGTGCCCAACGCCCGCCCCATTTCCCCCTTGGACTCCAGCAGCAGCTCGGCGACCAGATGCCGTGCGAGCCGTTGCACCGCCGCGTCCGCGATCGCGGCCGTCTCCTGCGGGGTCGACCGAAGCACGAAATTCTTGCCAGGCATAGCCGGAACAATAGCGCTGATCCGACCCTCGACAACAACACTTGTCAATGAACCCCTACAGTGTGCGGTGCCACCTTCAAGGCCGTCGATCCGCGGGAGAGGTTCAGACCATGCACGACCGCAGGCCGCCACGCGGGCGCTCGCTGTCCCTGTGGACGACCAGGCGATGGCTGCGGGTGGGCGCCTCGCTCTCCCTGGCAGTGCTGGCGGTGCTGGGCGTGCTCGGGTTCTGGGTGCTGGACCGCACCCAGGACCTCAGCACCGACCTGGTGGACGTGCGCACGCCCGCCACCTCCGCCGCGCTCCGCCTGGAATCCGCCCTGGTCAACCAGGAGACGGGCACGCGCGGCTACGCCCTCACCGGGAACCCGGAGCTTCTGGAGCCCTACCGGCAGGGCCTGGCCGACCAGAAGACCCAGGCCGACCGCCTGGTCCAGCTCCTGCACGGCAACAACACCGCGCTGACGGATCTGGCCGCCGTGGAGGCCGCGGCCGCGGTGTGGCAGCGGGAGGTCGCCGAGCCGATCGCGTCCGCCCCGACAGGCGCACCCGTGGTGCAGAGCGCCGAGTCGGCCGCCGCCGGCAAGACCGCGTTCGACCGGGTCCGGGCCGAACTGGCGCGCCAGCAGGACCACCTGCGGTCCGATCGCGCCGCCGCCCGGGCCGATCTGATCTCCACCATGAGGCTGCGCAACTGGGTCTTCGCCGCGATCGGGATCGTCATCGTCTTCCTCACCGCGCTGATCTTCGAAGGCCTGCGCCGCGGGATCACCCGCCCGTTGGAACAGCTCGGCTCGGACGCCCGCCGGATCGGAGCCGGGGACTTCGACCACCCCATCGCCGCCACCGGCCCCGCCGACCTGCGGCGGCTCAGCGCCGACATCGACTCCATGCGCCGGCGACTGGTGGAGGAGCTGGCGTTCACCGAGCAGGCCCGGCTGCGGCTGGATGCCCAGGCCGCCGACCTGCAGCGTTCCAACACCGAGCTCGAACAGTTCGCCTACGTGGCCTCGCACGACCTGCAGGAGCCGCTGCGCAAGGTCTCCAGCTTCACCCAGCTGCTCCAGCGCCGGTACGGCGGCCAGCTCGACGCCCGCGCCGACCAGTACATCGGCTTCGCGGTCGACGGCGCCAACCGCATGCAGGTCCTGATCAACGACCTGCTCGACTTCTCCCGCGTCGGCCGGGTCCACCACAACCACCAGGACGTCGACCTGGAGGGCGTGCTGGACCGCACCCTCGACGTCCTCGGCGACAGCATCGCGGAGGCGGACGCGCAGATCACCCACGACCCGCTGCCGACCGTGTTCGCCGACCCCACCCAGATGGGGATGCTCTGGCAGAACCTCATCGGCAACGCCGTCAAGTTCCGCCGCCCCGACATCCCGCCGCGGATCCACGTCTCCGCGGAGCGGCAGAGCGGGCTGTACCACTTCGCCGTCACGGACAACGGCATCGGCATCGCCCCCGAGTTCGCCGAGAAGGTGTTCGTGATCTTCCAGCGCCTGCACACCAAGGACGCCTACCCCGGCAGCGGCATCGGCCTGGCCATGTGCAAGAAGATCGTCGAGTTCCACGGCGGCACCATCGCCATCGACCCGCACCACGTCGAGGGCACCCGCGTCGTCTTCACCCTCGACGCCGAACCGGCCGAGGCCCTCCTCCCTTCCACCCCGGCCGGCCCCACCCCTGCCGCCGCAGCCGAGGAGGAGGCACGATGACGTCGACGGTCACCGTCAGCCCACCCCGGGGCCCGTCCGACGAACCGGCCTACCGCGTCCTGCTGATCGAGGACGACGAAGCGGACGCCATCCTGGTCGAGGAGCTCCTGCACGACACCGGGATGCCCTTCAACCTCACCGTCCGCACCAACCTCGCTGACGCCCGGGCAACCCTGAACACCCAGCAGATCGACTGCATCCTCCTCGACCTGCACCTGCCCGACGTCTCCGGCACCGCCGCCGTCACCGCCGTCCGCGACCTCGCGCCGCACAACGCAGTCATCGTGCTCACCGGCCTGGCCGAGGACCACGCGGGCGCCGCCGCGGTGGCCGCCGGCGCCCAGGACTACCTCGTCAAGGGCAAGGTCGACGCCGAGCTGCTGCGCCGCTCGCTGCGCTACGCCGTCTACCGCAGCCGGACCGAGCACGCCAGCATCCAGGCCCAGGCGGTCCGGCTGCGCGCCGAGGAGAACGCCCGGCTGGAGAGCGCACTGCTCCCGCCCCCCATGCTGGGCACCTCCGCGGTGAGCGTGACCAGCCGCTACCTGCCCGGCTCGCCCATGGCCCTGCTCGGCGGCGACTTCCTCGACGTCGTCGAGGGCGACGACGGCCTGCTGCACGCCGTCGTCGGCGACGTCAGCGGCCACGGCCGGGACGCGGCGGCCCTCGGCGTCCTGCTCCGGGTCGCCTGGCGGTCGCTGATCCTCGGCGGGCACCGGGGCGAGGACCTGCTCAACCTGATGGAACGGGTCCTGGTCGCCGAACGCGACAACACCTCGCTCTTCGCCACCTGCACGCTGCTCACCCTCGATCAGCGCAACCGCACCGCGACGCTCCACCTCGCCGGCCACCACGAGCCGCTGCTGACCACCGCCGAAGGCACCCGCGAGGTGGCCGCCGCCCACGGCATCGCCCTGGGCATCGTGCCGGGTCTGCGGCAGTGGCAGCACACCGTCGTCCCGCTGCCCGAGACGGGCGCGCTGACCATCTACACCGACGGGCTCATCGAGGGCCACAACGGCAGCTCCGGCGGGCGGCTCGAAGTCGAGGGGCTCCTCGCCCTGATCGACACCACCTCCTCGAACGATCCGGCCGTCCAGGTCGACCAGCTCATCGAACGGGCCCAGGCGCTGAACGCCGGCCGCCACACCGACGACCTCGCCGTCCTCCACCTCGCCTGGGGCCGGCGCGACCCCTGCTGAACTCCCGGGCCGGACCTCATCGGCCGCACCACCGACAGGACCACCGCCCCCGCGGAGACCCGATCCCTGGAGGAGAGGCGCGCCCGCCGCGGTCTGCCCGGCTCAGCGCGGGGCAGGCGGTGGCCGGTGTGCCGCGCGTTCGGCCCTCAAGCGTCCGACCGGTGGGAGCGCACCCGCCGACCGCGGTCTGGGCGTCCCGACCCGGGGAGCGGACCGCTGCTTGGCGGGGAGTTTTCGCAGCCGGCGGCGACACGGCCCTGTCCGCCAGCCCCGACCGCCTACCTCGGCCGGGCCCGGCGCCACGCGACTCCGGCGGGATCAGCGGCAACCGGCACCGCCCCACCCGCTACTGCCGCGGACTCCGACGCGCCTTCTCCGGGTCGGCGATGAGCAGCCCTGCCTGCCGGAGGCCGGTGGATGCCGGGAACGGGCCGGGCCTGACCGTCTGCGCCGGCCTCGGTGCGCGCGGCACCCGGGCGGTCGAGGGGTTCCGACCACCACACTCCGGGCGCGGTGTCCTTCGAGCGCGGCACCCGTCCCGAGCAGGGCCGCTGACCTCCGGGTGCCGGACGGCCGCAGGAGGCCGCGCAGCGCCCCGCCCGGTCAGAGCGACGATGGTGGGCCCGGGGAGATCTGACGTCCCTGCCCTTGGCTCCTCTTCCTACTGTGGTGGTCGGTTGGGCGGTGGTGTCGGACCCGGAGCGTCGGTGCTGCGCGAGCTCCTCGGCGGCCCGGCCGGGGCGGACCCCGACGGCGGCGGCCAGGCCGCCGCGTGCCAGCGGCGCGCGTGGCGATGGGTCATGGCGGGGCGACGCACGTCGCCGGCAGCCCGGGGCACACCCCGTTCCGACCCGGCGCCGGGCCCCGCAGGGTGCGCGTTCGCGTCGCGCAAGGAACCGGGCGGGGTTGGCGGCGGGGTCAGGAGCCCGCGGTGTCGCGGAGGTGTTCGGCGGCTTCCCGGTAGGCGTCGGCGGCGCGGGTGAAGTAGTCGAAGAGGACCTCCAGTTGCTCGGGCGAGTAGCTGCCGAGCAGTTGGCCGATCCGTTGCCGGGCCGGCGCCATGGCCTCGTCGAGGCCGGCGGGCTTGCCGACCGGTTCCACGATCACCTTGCGCCGGTCGTCCGGGGACGGGACGCGGCGCACGTACCCCGCCGCCTCCAGCCGGTCGATGAGCCGGGTGGTGGGCCCGGTGGTCAGGCCGGTGCGGGCGCCGAGTTCGCCCGGGGTCATCGGCCCGCCCAGTTCGAGGACGTTCAGCGCGTAGAGGTCGGTGGCGCCGAGGTCGCACGCCTTGGCGCTGGCGTGGCCGTGGAGCATCACGGCGCTCAGGTAACGGCGGTAGGTCTCACTCGCTCCACGCGGCACGGCGTGCGTTGACACGGGCTCCTCCACTCCCTAATCTCTTCCTCAACGAAGAGAAATCGCCAAAGAAGACAAATCTCATCCGAAGCTTCTTCTCCCGAGAAGCTACCACGAGGGGGAACCCGTGCCCATCCGCCGCCGCACCGTCAAGCGCATCCTCGCCGTCACCGCCCTCACCGCCGCCACCGCAGCCGCCGGCGGGTACGTCTGGCTGGACGCCACCTCGGACGTCCGGACCGCCGGCCAGGCCGACTGCACCGCCGTGAAGCCGGTCGTCACCGCCACCCCGGCCGGCACGCCCGGCACCGAGGAGCAGCGCGCCGTCTGCGGCACCATCAGCGCCCTCACCGCCGCCTGGGGCCGCGGCGACGCCACCGCGTACGGCGAGCAGTTCACCGACGACGCCACCTACACCACCTACGTCGGCACCCACTACCAGGGCCGCCGCGACATCGCCGACGCCCACCGGGCCCTGTTCGCCGGCTTCGTCAAGGGCACCCGGCTCGCCGACTCCTTCCTGGGCGTGCGCTTCTACGGGCCGGACACCGCCGTCGTCACCAGCCGCGGCGACACCTACAGCGGCGACGTCCCGTCGGCCACCGAGCTGACCAAGACCCAGACCTACACGCTGGTGCGCGAGGCGGACGGCCGCTGGCGGATAGCCGCCTTCCACAACACCAAGCGGCAGAACGTCATGGAGCGCATCTCCTTCCTCTGGGACCCGGCCACCGCGCCCGAGTCCGAGAAGTGACCGCCCCTCAACCCGCCCGCACCCCGACAGACCCGGAGGACCACGCCGTGAGCACCCACCCGACCACCCCCGCCGACCGCGCCGACGACACCGCCGCCATCCGCTCCCTGCTGGAGCGCAGCGCCACCGCCTGGGCCGCCGGCAACGGCGAGGCGTACGGCGACTGCTTCACCGCCGACGCCACCGACGTCACCTACGTCGGCACCCTGTACCGCGGCAACCGCGAGATCGGCCGGGCCCACCAGGCCCTGTTCGACAGCTTCCTGAAGGACACCCGACTGGTCGTCGACCTGGTCGACCTGCGCTTCCTGGGCCGCGACGCCGCGGTGGTGGTGACCCGCGGCGACGTGCGCAAGGGCGGGACCAAGGCCGGGAAGCTCGGCAAGCTCGCCACCTACACGGTGGCGCGCGAAGCGGACGGCCGGTGGCGGATCGCCGCCGTCCAGAAGACGCAGCGCAAGCCCCTGATGGAGGCCTTCTCCTTCCGAGCCCAGCCCGCCACCCGCCCCGCCGCGCAGTGACCGGGGAGCCGGACGTGGCCTTCCCCCGCACCCCCCGCCCGACCGCGCTGGTCACCGGGGCCGGCACCGGCCTCGGCCGCGCGTTCGCCCGCCGGCTCGCCCGCGAGGGCCACCGGGTGATCGCCGTCGCTCGCAACGAGGAGCGGCTGCGCGCCCTCACCGCCGAACTCGGCCCGGACCACGACCACCTGGTCGCCGACCTGGCCACCGCCGAGGGCCTGCACCGCACGGCCGAGCTGATCGGCACCACCCGGGTCCACCTGCTGGTCAACAACGCCGGCACCGCGACCACCGGCCCGTTCGCCACCACCCCGCTGGACCGGGCCGACGCCATGCTTGAGCTCAACTGCCGCGCCGTGACCGCCCTTTCGCACGCCTTCCTGACCCACGCCGAATCCGGCGACGCCCTGCTGAACATCGCCTCGACACTCGCCCACGCCCCCAAGGCCCAACTCGCCGTCTACAGCGCTACCAAGGCGTACACCGTCGCGCTCAGCGAGGCGCTGTGGGCCGAACTCCGGGGCTCGGGCGTCCGGGTCCTGGCGCTCTGCCCCGGGATGACGGCCACCGAGTCGCAGCCGCACCACGACGCCCCGGCGGCCCTGGTCCAGACCCCGGAGCAGGTGGTCGAGGCGGCGCTGCGCGCGCTGCGCGGCACCGCGCCGACCGCCGTGCCCGGCGCCGTGAACCGCCTGTTCGCGCTGGCCGCAAGGGCGCTGCCGCGCCGTCGGGTGCTCACCGCCCTGGCCGACGGTTGACCCGGCCGCGCACCGGGCACCGGCACCGACGGACCGTCAGGCGGCCTTGGTCGCGGCGGGCCTGCCGAAGGGTGGTGGGACGGCGCGCACTGCTGAGTGGCCAGTCCCGGCGGCCGGCGGCCGGCGTCCCGTGCCCGGAGGAGTACGACGTGGCGCGACGAAGCGTGCCGGGCAGCCGACGTGTCTCACGGGGCCCGGCAGGAGCGGTAGGCCTTTGAGGCGGCACCCGTTCGAAACGGGGCTGCTGACGCCGCAGCACCCGGTGCGGAGAGGAACCCGGCCGATCGCATCGGGGAGTCCAGGCGTTCGTTGCTCGGCGATGGCTGGGGCGCGGTCGCGGGTCCGCTGGTGGTGGCGAGGGTCAAGGTGTTGTCGATCGCCGTGCACAGGTCGGCCAGGAGTTCCGCAACCTGTGAGTTCACAGGAGCGGTGCCGCTTCGTTGCGGTGCATGCTGCGGGCAGGAAGCTCGACCGAGGGGGAAGCATGAGGAAGACGTTGTTCGCGAAGGGGGCGGTGCTCGCCGTCGTGGCCGGAGCGCTGCTGGTCGGTGCCGCCGCCGCGAAGGAGGACTACTACCCGTCCACGGGTGGTGTGCAGCAGGCGAAGGAGGAGCCCTGGCCGTCCAGCGGCGGGGTGCAGCAGGCCAAGGACGAGTACACCGCGGTGCCGGTGGCTCCCGAGAGGGAAGAGCCCCGGCCGTCCAGCGGCGGTGTGGTGCAGGCCAAGGAAGACGCGTGGCCGAGCCACGGCGGGGTTGCTCCGGCGGGGGAGGACCGCTGCGAGGCTGGCACGGGCTGGAGCCCGGACCACCCGTTGAGCCGCCCCTTCTTCGTCCCGACCGGTGGTGGGATGGCGCAGGCCAAGGACGACTTCTACCCGGGCGCCGGTGGCGTGGTGCAGGCGAAGGACGACTACTACCCCGGTGGTGGGACGGTCGTCGGTCGGGGTGTGGTGCTGGCCGAGCACGAGTGGGTGGAGTACTGACCGGCCCTCGGGCCGTTGCCGTCCGGTGCCGTTCGGGCGTGTCTGACGGGCGGTGAGGTGTGGTGCGCGCTGCGGGCGATGAGGTGCGGCGCGCACCTGCCGCTCATTCTCGCCCGGCCGGCGCGTTCCGGCTGCGGCTGCTGGCGCGCGGCATTTTCGAAGGTTGGAGCCTGTCCGACGTGGACTTCTCGGCGGTGCAGCCGGCCGGCGGGCGGATCCGGTGCCCGGCGGTGCCGTCGTGTCCGTGCACTCCGACCGGTACGGCCGAACAGGGATCTGCGTACGGCAGATGACGACCCATCACGCTTTGGTCACAAACGGATCGCCTGGGGTATTGCGTTGTCTGTACATGGGAGACCTTGATCCTTTCCGCCCACTTTGCGCTCCCTTTAGCATCCGTGAACGTCCCATCGGAATGGTGGGTCAGTGACAAGGAGTGGATGTGCACGAGCGCATATCGGGGCGCCGCAGACGGCTGACGCCGCCGGGTGCCCGGGGGGTGAGCGCCGTCATGGCGCTCGCCGTGTCGGTGTCGCTGCTGGCCGGTGCGGAGAGCGCGCTGGCGGCGCCGAAGCCGGAGAAGTCCGGTGCGACGCAGGGCGCGAAGAACCCGCAGTGGGCCACGTCGGCGGCGGACGTGCCGTCGGCGCGGGTCGCGGCGCGGCTGTCCGGGCAGCGCGTGGAGGCGCTGTCGGAGCGGACCGAGACGTCGACGACGTGGGTGAACAAGGACGGTTCGCTGACCACGGAGTTGTTCGCCGGGCCGGTGCGCTTCCAGCGCGACGGCCAGTGGACCGACGTCGATCTGACGCTGCACCAGCAGCCGGACGGCTCGGTCGCGCCGAAGGCGCATCCCGGCGGGCTGAAGCTGGCCGCGCCGGGCGGCACCCGCGCGAAGTCCCTGGCGGACTCGCAGGCGGGCAAGGGCGAGGACCGCACCCTGGTGACCCTCGGCGAGGGCGACCAGCAGGTCGAACTGCAGTGGAAGGGCGGCCTGCCGGCGCCCGTGCTGGACGGCACGAAGGCGACGTACCAGGACGCGATCAGCGACGGCGCCGCCGACCTGGTCGTCGAGGCCACCCGGACCGGCTTCGAGCAGTACACCGTCCTCAAGCAGCGCCCCGCGGCGACCGGTTACTCGTACACGATGCCGCTGAAGGCCAAGGGCCTGAAGGCCGAGGCGCAGGCCGACGGCAGCGTGCTGTTCAGCGACCGGAAGACCGGCGAGAAGCGCGCCGTGCTGCCCGCGCCGGTGATGTGGGACTCCACCACCGTCGCGGAGGGTTCGCGCGAGCACGCGAGGCGGGCGACGGTCGACCTGAAGGTCGTGCAGCGCGGAGAGAACACCGACCTGGTGTTCACCCCCGACGCCGCGTTCCTCGCCGACCCGAAGACGCAGTACCCGGTCACCGTCGACCCGTCGACGATCGCGCTGGGCAACGTGTTCGACACCCGCGTGCAGAAGGGAGAGACGGTCGACTGGTCCGCGGACACCGAGATCTACTGGGGCAACCCGGGCACCAAGAACGCCGACGGCTCCTCCCGCGAGGCCCGCGCCTTCATCAACTGGAACACCGCCCCGATCGCGGACGCGCTCATCACGAACGCGACGCTGAGCCTGTGGAACTTCCACTCCGGCAACAGCGACTGCGCCGCCTACGCCTGGGACGTCTACGACACCGGGCTCGCCTCGACGGCCTCCCGATGGGCCGCGCAGCCGACCTGGAACTCCAAGCAGGCCTCGTCGAACGAGACCGCGGGCCGCACCGGCTGCCAGAACGACGGCTGGATCAACGCCGACGTCACCAACCTCGTGCAGACCTGGACTTCGGCGAAGAAGCCGACCGCCGGCATGGGCCTGCGCGCGCCGGACGAGACCAGCACCAAGTACTGGAAGGAGGTCAACTCCTCCGAGGCCGGCTCCAACGTGCCGAAGCTGACGGTCACCTACAACTACCGCCCGCGCACCGGCACCGACCAGCAGGCCGGCTCCCCGTTCTACAAGGACGCAAACGGCACCTGGTGGGTCAACTCCACCACCCCGACCCTGCGCGACACCTTCGTCGACCCGAACAACGACAAGGTCGACGGCACCTTCCAGATCTTCGACAACGACACCAATGGGCAGGTCGGCAACGTCCTGGTCTCCCCGTACGTGCCCTCGGGCCAGCCCGCCTCGGTGACCGTCCCGGCCGGGCTGCTGGCCAACGGCAAGACCTACCGGTTCCGCACCTCGCCGTACGACGGCATGCACTACAACAACACGTGGTCGCCGTGGGCGTACTTCACGGTCGACACCTCCGCGCCGTCCGCGCCGGGCGCCGTCTCCTCGACGGACTACCCGTCCGGGCAGTGGGTCAAGGGCGCCGGCCAGCCCGGCGTGTTCACCGTGACCCCGCCGCCCGGTGACCAGAGCGCCTTGGAATGGACGCTCGACGGCACCAACTGGACGAAGGTCGCCACCGGCGGCTCCACCGCGCCGGTCAACCTGACGGTCACTCCGGACAAGGCCGGCACCCAGACCCTCCAGGTCCGCGCGCTGGACAAGGCCGAGAACAAGTCCGAGGCGGTGTCCTACACCTTCCAGGTCGGCGCCGGCGGCGTGATCTCGCCCAACGACGGCACCCGCACCGCCGCCCGCCTCCCGCTGATCGCCGAGGCCGACGCCGCGAAGTACAACGCCGTCAGCTTCTCCTGGCGCCGCTCCGACGCCGACGCGTGGACCACCCTCCCGGCGGCCGACGTCACCAACGCCGGCAGCGCCGTGACCTGGCCCGTCGCGCTGAACGGCGGCAAGAGCCCATCGCTGACCTGGAACGCCACGTCCACCGTCAACCCCGACGGCACCATCCAGATCCGCGCCGACTTCACCGGCCCGAACAACGCCGCCGTCTCCTCCGAGGGCGTCAAGGCGGTCATCGACCGCAAGGCCACCGGAGCCGCGACCCAGCAGATCGGCCCCGGCACCCTCAACCTGCTCACCGGCGACTTCGCCGTCTCTGTCACCGACGCCTCGTTCTTCGGCCTGACGGTCGGCCGCACCAACACCTCCCGCGACCCCAAGGCCGCGGCGAGCAAGGACGGCCAGGCCCCGATCTTCGGTCCCAACTGGACCTCCGGCGTGGCCTCGGAGGTCTCCCAGTCCGGGTACACCGAGATCCGCAAGACCTCCAACACCTCGCTGGACGTCGTCCTCGCCGAGGGCGAGACGATCGGCTTCACCGCCAACACGGCCGGCAACGGCTGGGTGCCGGAACCCGGCAGCGAGGCGCTGACCCTGCGCGGCTCCTTCGCCTCGGGCGACTTCACCCTCTCCGACACCGACGGCACCGTCACCACCTTCTCCAAGGTCGACCCGGCCGCCGCCACCTGGACGGTCTCCTCCAGCCTGCTCGACGGCATGGCCAACACCACCACCACCGTCATCTCCGAGAAGACCGTGGCGGGCGGCAAGACCCTGGCCCGGCCGAAGTACATGATCGCGCCGACCTCCGCCGCCACCGCCGCCGCCTGCGCGGCCGACCCGGCCACCAAGGGCTGCCGCGTCCTGCAGTTCGTCTACGCCACCGCCACCACGGCGACCGGCAACACCAGCGGCACCGACTTCGGCGACTTCACCGGACAGGTCTCCACCATCAAGCTGTGGGCCACCGCCCCCGGCGCCGCCACCGCCACCGCCACCGACGTCGCCACCTACCGCTACGACCTGGCCGGCCGACTGCGCCAGTTCTGGGACCCGCGCCTGGGCACCAGTGCCAAGACCCAGTACTCGTACATCGAGGGAACCGCCTCCGACGGCGCGCTCTACGCCGTCCTGCCGCCCGGCATGAACGGCGGCTACCACATGGCCTACGGCAACATCGCGGCAAGCCCGGCCGCCGGCGACGGCATGCTCACCAAGGTGTGGACCAACACCCTCGCCCCGGGCACCAACACCGTCAACGGCACCGCCACCACCACCGTCGTGTACGGCGTGCCCACCAGCGGCAGCAAGGCACCCGAGGACCTGTCGGTCACCGCCGGTGCCACCTGGGGCCAGACCGACCTGCCCACCGACGCCACCGCCGTCTTCCCCGCCGACCAGGTCCCCGCCTCCAACAGCGGCACCGACCTGAACGCGGCCGACTACACCCGGGCCACCGTCAACTACCTGAACGCCTCCGGCCGCCAGGTCAACACCGCCGCCCCCGGGCACCGCATCACCACCACCGAGTACGACAAGTGGGGCAACAGCGTCCGCACGCTGACCGCCGCCAACCGCGACCTCGCCCTCGGCGCCACCGACGCCGCCAAAGCCCAACTGGCCGACCTCGGCGTCAACAACCTGCCCAGCCGCGAACGCGCCCAACTGCTCTCCACCACCAGCGTCTACAGTGCCGACGGGCAGCGCGAGACGGAGAACTCCGGCCCCCTGCACCGCGTCACCCTGGCCGCCGACGTGGCCTCCGGCGGCGCGACCGTCGCCAAGGCCGGCACCCAGACCGTCGCCCGCACCCGCACCGTGAAGACCTACGACGAGGGCCGCCCCAGCGACGGCACCGCCAAGGTCAAGGACCAGGTCACCACCACCGTCACCGGCGGCGCGCTGCGCGCCTGGCCCGAGGTGTTCGCCGAGACCCGCACCGACAAGAGCGTCTTCGACTGGGCGCTCGGACTCGCCACACAGCAGATCCAGGACGCCGGCGGCCTGAACCTCACCACCACCACCGGCTACGACAACCAGGGCCGCGTCATCTCCCAGTCACTGCCCAAGTCGAACGGTTCGGATGCGGGCACCACCCGCACCACCTACTGGTCCGCCACCGGCACCGGCGCCTGCGCAGGCCGCCCCGAATGGGCCGACCAGGCCTGCAGCACCGGCCCGGCCGGCGACATCACCGGCGGCGGCGCCAACCCGGCCCAACTCCCCGTCAAGACCGTCCAGTACGGCCTGTTCGGCCAGATCGCCCAGATCGACGAGACTGCGAACGGTGTCACCCGTACCACGACCGTTACCCCCGACGCGGCCGGCCGACCGGTGACCACTGCCCTCAGCGGGGGCCTCGGCACCGCAGTTCCGGCGGTCACCACCACCTACGACCCGGTCACCGGCAAGGTCACCAAGCAGACCTCCCCCGGCGGCGGAACCATCACCAAGGCGTACGACGCGCTACTCCGCCTGACGTCCTACACCGACGCCGACGGCGCGACCACCACCACCGAGTACGACGCACTCGACCGGCCCACCAAGGTCACCGACAGCGTCCCGTCCACCACCACCTACGCCTACGACACCGCCATCGACCCGCGCGGCATGGCCACCGCGGTCACCGACTCGATCGCCGGCGCCTTCACCGCCCGCTACGACGCCGACGGCACCGTGGTGACCCAGGGCATGCCCGGCGGCTACACCATGACCGACCGCTACGACCCGTCCGGCACCGCAGTCAGCCGCACCTACACCCGCGACAGCGACGGCACGGTACTGGTCTCCGACGGCATCACCGAGACCGTCCACAGCCAGTGGGCCACCCACACCGGAACCCCCGGCGTCACCGCAGCCCAGAGCTACGCCTACGACAGGGCCGGCCGCCTCACCGGTGTCCAGGACACGTCCCCCGACGCCGTCTGCACCACCCGCAGCTACGGCTTCGACAACAACACCAACCGCACCTCCCTCGCCACGGCCGTCGCGGCCCGCGGCACCGACTGCACCACCACCGGAGCCACCACCCAGACCAACACCTACGACACCGCCGACCGCCTGGTGAACCCCGGCTACACCTACGACGCGTTCGGCCGCACCACCGCACTGCCCGGCTCCACCGTCGCCTACTACAACAGCGACCTCGTCCAGCAGCAGACCACGGGCGCCAACCGCCAGACCTGGACCCTCGACTCCAACCAGCGCCTGCGCACCTGGACCACCGAGACCAACAACGCCGGCACCTGGACCCCAACGGGCACTAAGACCAACCACTACGGCGGTGACGCCGACAACCCCCGTTGGATCGCCGAGGACACCGTTGGAAACCTCACCCGCAACATCGCGGGCATGAACGGCGACCTGGGAGCGACCACAACCAAGACCGGCGGTACGGTCCTCCAACTCACCAACCTCCACGGCGACATCACCCTCCAGCTTCCGCTGGACACCGCCGCCGCTCCCACCATCCTCGACAGCGACGAGTACGGCAGCCCGCGCGCCGGACAGACCGCCGCCCGCTACGGCTGGCTCGGAGGCAAGCAACGCTCCACCGAAACCCCTGGCGGCTTCACCCTCATGGGCGTGCGCCTCTACCACCCGGCGTCCGGTCGCTTCCTGTCCGTCGACCCCGTGTACGGCGGAAACGCCAATGCATATGATTACACCTCGGGCAACCCGCTGACGCGTTTCGACCTCGACGGCCGGTGGAGTTGCGGTGCCTGCAAATATGCGAAGCGCAGGTACCTCGAGGCAGAGGCATGTCATTCACTCGGACAGCGAGGATGCCAGTGGGCGATGCAGCTCTCCGACATCGTGAAGAAGATCGCGCCGGGCGGCCACGGCCGAGACAATGCTATTCGGCACTTCATGTGGCAGTCGGCCCTCACCCTCTACTTCGGCGCGGCTGCAGCGAAACGCCTGGGTGATGCCCATGAGTACGGGGAGAGCGGGGAGGACCATCGCATCGATGTATTCAATAACAATGTGGCCAGGACCACGGCGCAGAACTACTGGTTCCGCAAGAGAATGAAGGCCGCCATTTCGCGCAGAAACCTCTTCGAGGCACTGTACAGTCAGGCGTCTTCCATGTACGCCTACGGGCGACTCAAGTAGTTCAGCCATCCTTCCGCCCGCAGGGCCCGCTGCCGTCCGACGGCAGCGGGCTCGGTGCGGGCTCACGAGCGCAGAGCGGAGCACATCCCAGATGAAGACGGCAGGGAAAATTTATACTGCCCTGATCGCCGCCTCCACCATAGGGGTGGGTGCATTAATAATTCCTGGAATTGTCTCCGGCGAAGGGTGCAAAGAGGCCTCGGCGATCGCCGGGTCGGATGCGGTCATGCAGTTGGCGGCGAAACACCCGGAAGGCGTTCCCGAGGGAAGCCCGACCGGCGTCTCGTGCAATGTGGACGGGGGATTTTCGCATGCTGGATTCGTGTATGGCTACGGAGTGCCGGAGGCTGTCGTGGTCGACTACTACACTCGCGAGGCGGCGCCAATGGGGTGGATGCGGGACCGCGAAGGCGAACCAATTTCCGCCGAGGTGGGGGGTTTCTGCTTTTCGAGAGAAATAGAAGGCCGGTGGGCCATGATCCGCGTGAGGTTCGATACTGCTGCCAAGACTTATTCCATTCGCTCCGAGGTTGCATTGAACGACTCCCGACCCAGGTGCTGGATCTGATCTCGTGAGCCGCGGCGGGAGCCCTGCGCTCCGGCCCAGGGAAGCAAGACCGCGCCCCGGCCGCGCCCCACTGCTGGTCGCCGGTGGTCTCGACCGCCGAAGGGCCACTCCTACGGGGCTTCGGCCGGGGCGTACAGGCGTGACGTGGTGAGACTTTGAGGGGGCGGCGGTTCCCCGGCGGGGCTGGACGGCCTGGAACAGCGGCCCCTTCTGCCCGGAGGCGGCAGGCTCGTGCGCGTCGACGCGTCGACGATGACGGTCGCTACGGCAGAGGGCGTTGCCAGGACCGTCACCTTCCACGAGGTGGCGCCGCTCCTCGCGGCCCACCGGGGCCGGCGGGCTTCAGGTGCCGGCCATGCACGGCCCGGCGGACCGGAGCGCCCGGACCCGGCCGCTGAACTGACGGGCCGGCACCTCACCTGTCGTCGAACGACCACAAGACGGGGTGGGCGGGTCTCAGGGCGCGCTCAGAGTCAACGTCCCCACCGTCGCAGACGTACGACCGTGACGGCGGCGACACGGGTCGGCCGGCGCCAGAGCTGCTCAACGTGTCGGTCCCGGGTGGAGAGACGGCCGCAGCCCGGGCGGCCGTGAGCCAGCTCCTTCCTGCGGCGCGAAGCGGCGATGCTGCGCCCTCCCCGAGGGGGCCCCTCGTGAAGGGCCGCCCGTCCGCCCCGGGACCCTGCCCGCCTCTCCGTCGGGAAAGGTGGCGAGGAGGGCGAGCCAGAGCTGGAACCGGTCGTGGGTGGACTGCAGCGACCTACCGGTGAGCTGCTCGATGCGCTCCAACCGGTAACGAACGGTGTTGCGGTGCACGAACATGCGGTCGGCGACCGCCTGCACCGAACAGTCCGCGGCCAGGTAGGCGTGCAGCGTCGGGACGAGATCTGCCCGGTTGCTGTCGTCGAACCGCGTGAGCGGCCGCAGTACCTCGGCGGCGAGTTGCCGCAGCGGCAGACCGGGGCTGGAGAGCAGGAGCCGGGAAAGGTCGAGCGGCCCGCCGGCGTGAACGCCGGGGCCCCGGGCGAGTGCCGCCCGGGCTCCACCGCAAGCCCTCGACACCCTGGTAGCAGCCACCGATCCCGACTGCGGCGCGCGCGTCGAGGCCGGACAGCACGGCGGCGAACCGCAAGGCCGGCGCCTCCACCGGCACGCACTGCGGGACCACCGCGACCAGGTAGCGGTCGACGACCGCGGTGAGCAGCGGCTCGGGCGGGTCGCCGCAGTCGTCGGCGGGCCAGGGCAGCCGGGCCAGCCGCCGGTCCCGGCCCGTCCCCGCCCCGTCGGGGTCCGGGCAGCCCAGGACCACCCGGTGCGAGCGCGTCGGGTCGAGCCCGAACGCGGCGAGCCTGCGCTCGGCGGCGGCCGGCGCGATCACGTCCCGGACGACGTCCTCGACGACCTGGCCGACCAGCTCCCGCCGCCCGGCCAGGTAGGCCTGCCGGCGGGCCAGCTCCAGACCGACCAGCCGGGCCGCGTACGGGAGCAGCTCGGCGGGGTCGGCCGACCGAAGGCACAGCTGCGCCGCGAGGGTCCCGTCGACCCTGACCGGCAGGCGCACCAGCCCGGTGCGGTCGGGAGCCTCCGGGGAAGCCGGTCCTGCCTGCAGCTCGTCGAGCAGCGCATTGCAGGGGCCCGGCGCCGCGGCGAGCAGTGCGCCGTGGCGGTCGACCACTGCGACC
Source organism: Kitasatospora sp. NPDC059646 (assembly GCF_042734615.1). Lineage (NCBI taxonomy): Bacteria > Bacillati > Actinomycetota > Actinomycetes > Kitasatosporales > Streptomycetaceae > Kitasatospora > Kitasatospora sp. NPDC059646. The sequence continues at coordinate 47,371 of NZ_JBHWDS010000015.1, read as the reverse complement.
TCGCTCCCGTAGATGCGGTGCAACGCCCGCAGTAGCGCGGTCAGGCCGCCGCCCTCCAGCAGGGCCCGGACCAAGAGGTCGTGCCGGTCGAGGAGCCGGTACGACCGGTCGGCGGCCCCGGCCGTGCTCCGTGCGGCAATCAGGCGGTTGACCGCGATGAACGGCGTTTCCGGCGGGACCTCCAGCACCGGCAGGCCCAGCCGCTCGGCCTCCGCCACCGTGTCGACCGGCACCGTGGGATGGTTCGGCCCCGTGCCGAAACCCACCCCCGCCGCGCCGGCCGCCGCAACTCGCCGCACGAAGGCGGCCTGAGCGTCGGGGCTCCGCTGCCGCAGACCCGTGGTGAGGAGCAGTTCCCCACCGGTCATCCACGGTGTCGGATCGGCAAGCTCCGTCGCCGCCGCCCAGCGCACCACGCGCTCGGTGCCGAACCCGCCGGTGCACAGCCGGAGGCGGAGGTCCTCCTGTGACAGCAGGTCACCCAGAGTGATTGACATGGGTCGGACTGTAACGGCGCACAGTCCGGGGGCGGAAGATCGTGCACGCCTCCATGGCCGGATCGAGTGAACACTCCTAGGTTTCTGAAGGCCGGGCCGCACCGTGCTCCCGGCCGGACAGGCGAAGCCGACCAGACAGCCGCGATGTGACGGAGGACGGCCACCTCTCATGACGACAGACCGACCGCTGCCGCCGGCCACCCCGGCCGCGGTCCGACTCGAACGGCTGGCCAAGACCTTCGACGGCGGGGTCCGTGCGGTCGACGGCGTCGACCTGGAGGTGCACGAGGGCGAGTTCTTCGCGCTGCTGGGCCCGTCCGGATCCGGCAAGACCACCCTGTTGCGCCTGGTCGCCGGATTCGAGACCCCCACGTCCGGCCGGATCCTGCTGGGCGGAGCGGACGTCTCCCGACTGCCGCCGTTCGACCGGGACGTCAACACGGTGTTCCAGGACTACGCCCTCTTCCCGCACATGACGGTCGTCCAGAACGTGGGCTACAGCCTGGCGGTCCGGCGGGTACCCAAGGCCGAACGGACGCGCCGGGTGCGTGCCGCACTCGCCACGGTCAGGCTCGACGGCTTCGAGCAGCGCCGACCGTCCCAGCTCTCCGGTGGCCAGCGCCAGCGGGTCGCGCTGGCCCGGGCGCTGATCAACCGCCCGAAGGTGCTGCTGCTCGACGAACCGCTCGGCGCGCTTGACCTCAAACTCCGGCACGACATGCAACTGGAACTCAAGCAGCTCCAGCGCGAGGTCGGGATCACCTTCCTCCTCGTCACCCACGACCAGGAGGAGGCCCTGACGATGAGCGACCGCGTCGCGGTGGTCAACGCGGGGCGGATCGAGCAGGTCGGCTCGCCGGCCGACGTCTACGAGCGTCCTGCCACGGCGTTCGTCGCCGGCTTCGTCGGCACCTCCAATCTCCTGGACGGACCGGCGGCCGAGCGGGTCGTGGGCGAGGCCGGGCTGTTCAGCATCCGGCCGGAGAAGATCCGGCTGACCCGCCCGGATGCCCCCGCCGGCCCCCACGAGCTGTCGGCGAGCGGCCGCGTGGCCGAGGTCGTCTACGCCGGCGGACACACCAGGCTCCTCGTCGATCTGGAGGTCGGCGCCCGGCTGACCGCCGTGCAGCAGAACGCCGAGGACGTCGCCGACGTGATGCGCCGGCGCGGCCAGGCCGTCGTGCTGGCCTGGCAGCGCAAGCACACCGTCCGCGTCGGCAGATAGCCGGTCCCTGCCGCTTCCCCTTCCGCACCCCCACCCGTCCGCCCAGAGATCGGAATCCGGCGCATGTCCCTTCCCGCCCGACGGCGCTCCTCCCTCCGCACGGTGATCACGACCGCAGCCGCCCTCCTCGTGGCTGCCGGGTGCGGCGGCACCGCCGCAACGACCTCCGGCGGCGGCCCGAACCCGCCGCAACGGTCCGCGCTCCAATCCCTGGGCCCCGGCGAGGGGCGATTGAACCTGATCGCCTGGGCGGGCTACGCCGAAGACGGGACGAACGACCGCAACGTGGACTGGGTCCACCCCTTCGAGCAGCAGACCGGCTGCAAGGTCAACACGAAGACCGCCGGCACCTCGGACGAGATGGTCTCCCTGATGAAGACCGGCCAGTACGACGCCGTCTCCGCATCCGGCGACGCGACACTCAGGCTGATCGCGGCCGGCGACGTCGCGCCCGTCAACACCGGCCTGGTGCCGAACTACGCGGACGTCTTCGAAAATCTGAAGAATCAGCCGTGGAACTCCGTGAACGGCCGGATGTACGGCATCCCGCACGGCCGCGGCGCCAACCTCCTGATGTACCGGACCGACAAGGTCATCCCGGCACCCGACTCGTGGCGCGCGGTCTTCGAAGACGCCCCGGCGTACGCCGGGCACGTCACGGCCTACGACTCGCCGATCTCCATCGCCGACGCGGCGCTGTACCTCATGAAGACCCGACCGGACCTGGGCATCAAGAATCCCTACGCCCTGGACCCCGCCCAACTCAAGGCGGCCGTCGACCTGTTGAAGGCCCAGCGCAAGGCGGTCGGCGAGTACTGGAGCGACTACCAGAAGGCCGAGAACTCCTTCAAAACCGGAGACACGGTGATCGGCACCACCTGGCAGGTGATCGCCAACATGGCGCAGGCCGACCGGACGCCCGTCCAGGCGGTGCTGCCCAAGGAAGGCGCGACCGGCTGGTCCGACACCTGGATGGTCTCGGCGAAGGCCGCACACCCCAACTGCGCCTACCGGTGGATGGACTGGATCGTCTCGCCGAAGACCAACGCACAGGTCGCCGAGTGGTTCGGGGAGGCCCCCGCCAACGCCAAGGCCTGCGACCAGACGTCCGACAAGTCGTTCTGCACCGTCTTCCACGCCACCGACGACGCGTACTGGGAGAACGTCCACTCCTGGACCACCCCCGTCAAGAACTGCCTCGACGGCCGCGGGACGTCCTGCACCGACTACGCGGCCTGGACCGCCGCCTGGACCGAGATCAAGGGCTGACCCGTGGCCGACGAGGTGATTGCCCCACCCCCGCGGCAGAGTGGCCTGCGGCGAACGGCCTCCGTCCTGCACCGGCATCCCGGGCTGCGGCTGGCCGCGCTGCTGGCCGCACCGATGACCTGGCTGGTCCTCGCCTACCTCGGTTCGCTCGCCGTCCTGCTCCTGTCGGCCTTCTGGACGGTCGACGACTTCACCTACGAGATCGTCCGGGTCTGGAACACCGCCAACTTCACCACTGTCCTCACCAGCCCCGTCTACTGGACCATCGCGCTGCGCACCCTCGCCGTCGCCGCCGCCGTCACGGCGATCGACGCCGTCGTGGCGTTCCCCATGGCGTTCGCCATGGCCCGGCTCGTCCGGCCGCGCGCCCGCCGGCTCCTGGTGGTCGCCGTGCTGACCCCGCTCTGGGCCGGCTACCTGGTCAAGGCGTACGCCTGGCGCGTCGTCCTCAGCCGGGGCGGCATCCTCGACTGGCTCGGCAGTCCCTTCGGGCTGACCAGCCCCGGGTACGGCACGACGGCCGTCGTCGTCGTCCTCGCCTACCTGTGGCTGCCGTACATGATCCTCCCGGTCTTCGCCGGCCTGGAACAGCTGCCCACCGCCCTCCTCGACGCCTCGGCCGACCTCGGCGCCTCACCCGGGAGGACCTTCCGCTCGGTAGTCCTCCCTCTGGTCAGGCCCTCGGTGCTGGCAGGGTCCGTCCTCACCTTCTCGCTGAGCCTGGGCGACTACCTCGCCGTCCGGATCGTCGGCGGCCGGACCCAGATGCTGGGCACGGCGATCGCCGACAACGTGACGCTCAACCTGCCACTGGCCGCCGCACTGTCCTGCGTGCCGGTGGCGATGATCGTCGGCTACCTGTTGGCCGTGCGCCGATCGGGCGCCCTGGACTCGCTGTGAGGAGACCGAACAGCCGTGAACCTCTCCCGCCGCACCCGGATCGCGCTGTACACGGCCACGACCGGCGGCCTCGCGGTCATCTACCTGCCGCTGCTGCTGGTCCTCCTCAACTCGTTCAACCGCAACCGCTCCTTCGCCTGGCCCCCGGCCGGGGTCACCACCCAGTGGTGGGTGCGTGCCTGGCACTCCGACGGCGTCCGCCACGCCCTCCTCGCATCCCTGCAGGTGGGAGCCGGAGCGACCCTGGTGGCCCTGATCCTGGGAAGCATGACCGCCCTCGCCGTCCAGCGGCACCGATTCTTCGGCCGCCGAGCGGTGTCGTTCCTCGTGATCCTCCCCATCGCGCTGCCCGGCATCGTCACCGGCATCGCCCTCAACGCCGCCTTCCGCACGGTGCTCGGCCCGGTCGGCATCGGGTTCGGCGTGCTCACGGTCGTCATCGGGCACGCCACGTTCTGCATCGTCGTCGTCTTCAACAATGTGGCCGCCGGGCTGCGCCGGACCTCGCCATCGGTGGAGGAAGCCTCCGCCGACCTGGGGGCCCACACCTTCCAGACCTTCCGACACATCACGTTCCCGGCCCTGCGGCCGGCCCTCCTGGCGGGCGGGCTGCTGGCCTTCGCGCTGTCCTTCGACGAGATCGTGGTGACCACGTTCACCGCCGGACCGGGCGTCCAGACCCTTCCGGTGTGGATCTACGCCAACCTGGCCCGGCCCAACCAGGCCCCGGTCGTCAACGTCGTGGCCGCCGTCCTGGTGCTGATCTCCGTTGTTCCGATCCACCTGGCCCAGCGGCTTTCCTCCGACGGGTCGCCCGCGTCCTCCCTGCAGGCCCCCTGACAGGCGGTGCGTGCCGACGGAGGCCGCCCGCCCCCTCCGGCGTCGCCCCGTAGGGACGGTCGCCCTCCGCCTGCCTGTCCGGAGCACTCCGCTCCCGACCGTTGCCGTACCAGGTACTCCAGCCTGTTCGACCCACCGCCCACGGAATCCCCAACCGCCCGGCCCGGGCCGCAGTCCTCGTCCCACCTCGCCCAGGACATGCCCTCAGCAGCCCTCGCATCCACGCTCGGCCGAACGGGCCCGCGCCGGACTCGACCAGCTGGCCGTCGAAGCCCCGCACTCCATGGACGGCTACACGTGCGAGAGTCGCCGCACTGACCCGCGCAGTACGGGCAGTGCGACACCCGCAGTGTCGTCGGTGCCCGCGGCGGCCAGGAGGTCGTCCGGGACGACCAGTGCCGCACGTGGCCGGCACCTGGACCAGCCCTACGTCGGCAAGGCCTTCACCGACGCGAAGTCACATCGACCACCTGGTCCCATTGGCGGCGAGCTGGAAGTCGGGCGCCGACACCAGGACCACCGGCAAGCGCAGGGCCTTCGCCAAGGACCTGACCGCGACCAGGTGGTCGCGGCGTCCGCCGCCAGCAACAGGCCGGAGCAGCGGCCGCCAAAGTGACGGACACGCCGGTGAGTCGGGGCGTACGCGGCAGGCCGAGCGCGCCCCGCCGGGCAGACAGGGTCGACGTGCGGTTGCGGGAACCTGTCCGAGGCCCGGCCCGGGCATCCGCGGCAGTGCGGATGCCCGGGCCGGAGCAGTGCTCGGGTTCTCGAACGGGTGCGGCAGGCCGGGCCTGTCGCAGGTCAGGCCTTCACAGAGACGAGCTCGAACTTCTCGTTCGGGTCGCCCTTGCAGTCGAACAGGATGATCGGGGTGCCGTTGTCCCAACTCGGCCCGGCGCCCTTGACGTTCAGGCAGCGTCCGCTGGCGGGGTTCAGAAGGTCGAAGGAGCGGTTGGTCAGCGGCGTGATCCAGGCATCGAGGCCGTCGAGGCGGGCGGCCTGCGCGCCGGTGCGGGTCTCGCTCGCCGGAGTGCCGAGGCAACCGGCCTGCCAGGCACGGGAGACGACACCGGTGATCTCCCCGCCGCCGTTGAGCAGGGGAGCTCCGGTGTCTCCCGCGCAGACCGCGGCCGCGCCGCTCACGGGGGAGAGGTCGACAGTGGTGGCGGCGACCGTCCCAAGGACCTGGGCGGTGGTGCGGGGACCGCTGCCGGTGCCCCAGGTGGTGGCGGTGCGGCCGAAGCCGGCGACCTTCACGGTGGACCCGCTCGCCGCCGCCGCAGCGGCAGCCTTCAGCGGGGCGACGCCGCTGAGCGGGGTGGCAAGACGGGCAAGGACGATGTCGCGGTCGCCGCGGGGAACAAGCTCGACCAGGTCGACGCTGCGGCCGCCCGCAGCGAACGAGTTCTTCACAGCAGGGGCGCCGGCGCGAGCTGCGGAGGATCGTCGGTGAAGCAGCCGGCCGAAGTGAGGACCCACATCGGGTCGACCAGGGTGCCGGTGCAGCCGCGGGATCCGGCCCGACCCGCTGCGCCGACGGTGATCGAGCCGACGGCGGGGAACTCGGGGGCGGGCGTGGTGGCGGCAGTGCCGTCGCCGGCGACGAGTTCGAGCAGCACGGCCGGCTTGTTGCCGGTCGAGTTGTCGGCCTGGCCGACCGGGGTCCATTCGTTCTTTTTGATGTCGACGCTGCTGGTGGCGCCCTCGGAGCTGACGGTCGCCTTGAGTGCGTGGCTGTCGCCTTTGATGTTGGTGACGTCGGAGATTTCGAGGGCGAGGTAGCCGGAGGAGCCGGTGACCTTGAAACAGACCTCGAACGGCGAGGCGACCTGGCGAACGACCCGCACCAGGCCCGACTCGGAGGCGCATTCGGCGAGGCGGATGCCGTCGCCCGTCTTCAGCGTCAGGTTCTGCTCGGCCAGGATCTTCGCGGCGCCCGGGTAGGCGAACGCCTCCACCGCCGACGGTGCCACAGTTCCGTCGCGGACGCGGGTAGCGAGACTGCGGCACCCGGCACGGAAAGCAGGGCGGCCACCAGTACCGCGGACCGCTTAATTCTCTGCAAAAGGAACCCCCAAAACGGAAATTACGGACTTCACTCGAGTGGTGAATTGCCGATCGCACGTTATCGAACAATTAATCACCGACCAAGGGGCGACCATTTGTCGAGGTCGGACTCGACGGGTGGATCGGAAGGAAAAGGATAATTTCCTCAGACAATTCACAATGCGGAAATCATCGGGTGGTGTCCGATGCCCGCCAGTGCTCCTCACCGGCTGGCGGTCCACGGCGACCCGAGGGGCCTTGGCTGTACCTGTCTTGGCCAGGGGCGGAACCGAGGGGCGGTGGGCAGTTGTCCATGTCACGGTGCACGCTTGACGCTCCGTGCGGAGCGATCGCACCAGGGGGCCCGGGGTGCGGTCCGTCGGACGGGGGCTTTCAAGGCAGGGAGAGGGAGATGGCGCGCAGCGGAATGTTCGGCCTGCTGGCAGGCGGTGAGCCACCGGCTCCGGGGGAGAACCTCGGCGGGGACGGGCTGGTGGGACTGATCGTCGCGGTCCTGGGGCGGGTGGGCTGGCCCGTCGGCATGGGGGTGCTGGGGGTGCTGGCCGTTCTCGCGGGCGGAGCGTGGATGCGGGGCCGGCCGGGTGCCGAAGGCCGCCGGCGATGAGAGGCGCCGGGGCCGCCGGGGTCGGCGGCGTCGTCCTTGTCGATCACGGCTGCCGCGGCGGCGTGCTGAGCGAGACCGGTAGTTTTGCCGGTGAGTCCCATCGGAGATCCGACATCTCCGCACGTGGCCGCGGCGCTTGCGCCGCGACGTCGGACGGTCGGGTGAGGCCGGTCAGCAGAGTGCGCCGGGCCGGTGTTTCGCCGTCCCGGGTACTGCGGCCCTCGCGGGGGTGGTGAACGCCCGGCGGGTTCCGGGGCACTCATGGAGCGGGTAGCGCGGAGTCGGCCGGGCTCGCGCGCCGACAGCGGCTTCGAAACAGCCCTGGCCGGCCCGGGAACGGGCCGGTCTGCAGGTCCCGTCCGGGCGGGGCGGCAGCGCGCGGAACAGGGTAGGTGCGTCCGTAAGCAGGAGGCGCCGGTGCGAGCGGCACGCCAGCCGCCTCCGTGAGCGCCCCGCACGGCAGCCCCCGGTCGGGGAGCGGTTGCGCGAGTGGTCCGTGCGCCGGTCGGCTGCCAGCTGTCTCCGTCCGGGACTGGGCAGCAGGTGAGGCTGTGTGAAGCTGTGCGGCCGGGGCGCGCCGCCCGCTCGGGCCGCTGCCCGGGCGTTCCCGCCGCCGGCGAGTGCCGGGCGGCGACCACTGCCCGGCCCCGCTCCGGGACGGCGCCCCGGCCCCGGCCGGACTTCGCCCCCTGCCCCGCCGTCGGTGCTGGTGCGGGGGCGGTGCTCGCTGTGCCTTCGTCAGGCGCGGCGCGTCCGAACCTGGCACCGGAATGGCTGATCTTCCCTGCCAGGACCCCGGATTCCCGGCACCGGACGGGCCACCTGGCGTCGGCTTGTCGTCCGTACCCGGCTGCCCGGCCTGACCGCTGTCGCCGACAGGCCGGACCGGCGTCGGCGAGTGCCCGGATTCGCCGCTCGCCCGCCGCGTCCGGCCCGT